>JAJEEH010000093.1 GCA_022821105.1 Acidimicrobiia bacterium | reverse complement strand
GGGAGGCCTACGAGGAGGCCGAGCGCGAGAAGCTGTACGAGATCCAGCTCCCCGCCCGCCAGCTCTACGGCGACATGATGCGGTGCCTGGCCCAGACGGGCAACGGCTGGATGACCTTCAAGGACGCCTCAAATCTGCGCTGCAACCAGACCGGCCAAGAAGGGCGCACCGTACACCTGTCCAACCTGTGTACCGAGATCATCGAGGTCACCAGCGCCGATGAGACCGCAGTGTGCAACCTGGGGTCGGTCAACCTGGGAGCCTTCGTCAACACCGACGGCAACGAGATGGACTTCGAGCGGCTCGGCGAGGTGGCCCGCGGCGTGGTGCCCTTCTTGGACCGGGTCATCGACATCAACTTCTACCCCACTACCGAGGCAGCCGATTCCAACGCCAAGTGGCGCCCGGTGGGCCTGGGCCTGATGGGCCTTCAAGACGTGTTCTTCCATCTGGCCATGCCCTTCGACAGCGACGAGGCCCGCCGACTGTCGGCCCGCATCTCCGAGGAGATCTACTTCAACGCCCTGTGGGCCTCCACCGAGCTGGCCGAGAAGCACGGTCCCCACCCGGCGTTCTCCGAGACCCGGGCGGCTAGCGGCCACCTCCAGTTCGACCTGTGGAACCAGGAGCCCACCGACCCCGCCCGGTGGCAGACAATGCGCGACCGCATCGCCGAGCATGGGCTGCGCAATTCCCTGCTCATCGCCATCGCCCCAACCGCCACCATCGCCTCCATCGCCGGGTGCTTCGAGTGCATCGAGCCCCAGGTGTCCAACCTGTTCAAGCGGGAGACCCTCTCCGGTGAGTTCTTGCAGATCAACCGGTATCTGGTGAGCGACCTCCAAGAACTGGGCCTGTGGGACGAACAGATGATCGCCGACGTGAAGCGGTCCGAGGGATCGGTGGCCGGAATCGACCGCATCCCCGACGAATTGAAGTCGGTGTACCGCACCGCCTGGGAGATCCCCCAGCGGTCGCTCATCGACATGGCCGCCGACCGGGGGGCGTACATCGACCAGTCCCAGTCGCTGAACCTGTTCATGGAGTCGCCCACCATCGGCAAGCTCAGCTCCATGTACTCCCACGCCTGGAAGTCGGGTTTGAAGACCACCTACTACCTGCGGTCCCGCCCGGCCACCCGGATCAACCAGACCACCACCGGCGGTACTCCCACAGTCCCTGATTCCGCCCCGATAACCGACGCCGAAGCGGTGGCCTGCTCATTGGAAAACCCCGAAATGTGTGAGGCATGCGACTGATGGCACTGGCAGAATCCCCATTTTTTGAAGAAGAACTGGGCCAAAGCCCGGCACAACAGCCGGTGCCTCCGGCTGCACCGGCCAAGGGGCAGATCCTCGATCCCGGTTTCAATCTGACGCTGCGCCCCATGCGCTATCCGCAGTTCTACGACATGTACCGCGACGCCATCAAGAACACCTGGACGGTGGATGAGATCGACTTCTCCGACGATTTGGTCGACTTGGAACGCACCCTTTTGCCCGCGGAGAAGCACCTGGTGAACCGGCTGGTGGCGTTCTTCGCCACCGGCGACTCCATCGTGGCCAACAACCTGGTGCTGAACCTCTACAAGCACG
Organism: Acidimicrobiia bacterium; assembly: GCA_022821105.1. Taxonomy (GTDB): domain Bacteria; phylum Actinomycetota; class Acidimicrobiia; order Acidimicrobiales; family Bin134; genus Poriferisocius. Next base: position 6,011 of record JAJEEH010000093.1, on the reverse strand, counting down.
TCAACGCCCCCGAGGCCCGGATGTATCTGTCGCGGCAGCTCTACGAAGAGGCTCTTCACGTCCAGTTCTATCTGACCCTGCTTGACAACTACATCCCCGACCTCACCGAGCGGGAGGCCGCCTTCGCGGCCATCGACAACATCCCCTCCATCCGCCAAAAGGCCGAGTTCTGCTTCCGATGGATGAACTCAATGGACGACATCGAGCGGTGCGACACCCCCCAGCAGCGCCGCCAGTTCCTGTTGAACTTGATCTGCTTCGCCACCTGCATCGAGGGTCTGTTCTTCTTTGCGGCCTTCGCCTACGTGTACTTCCTGCGGTCCAAGGGGCTGTTGAACGGACTGGCCGCCGGCACCAACTGGGTGTTCCGCGACGAGAGCTGCCACATGAACTTCGCCCTCGAGGTGGTCAACACCGTGAGGGCCGAAGAGCCCGAGCTGTTCGACGCCGAGCTCGGCGAGCAGGTCACCACCATGATCCGCGAGGCAGTCGACTGCGAGTACCAGTTCGCCGAGGACCTTTTGGGCCAGGGCGTGCCCGGCATGTCGGTGGCCGACACCCGCCGCTACCTGGAGTTCGTGGCCGACCAGCGTCTGAGCCAGCTCGGGCTGTCCAAGCAGTTCGGGGCCAAGAACCCGTTCTCGTCCATGGAGCTCCAAGACGTGCAGGAGCTGACCAACTTCTTTGAGCGCACCGTGGCCTCATACCAAGTAGGCGTAGAGGGCGACGTGGCCTTCGACGAGGACTTCTAAGCCACCTCTTCCCCGGCCCGCAGCGGCGCCAGAAGATGCTGCGGCCTCCCTTTGCCCAATTGACGCGTTGCGCCCCTGGGCCGGAGGGGGGCAGCCCAGGGGCGCACTTACCCTGTTGAGGGATCCTTTATCAGGTTAAGGGCATGGGGAGGATTCTGGGTGGATGGTGTAGGTATCGGGGACCCCCGGATCAGCAGGTAGCACCACGTCGACGCTTTCGCCTGGTTGGAGGTCGACGCTTGGGGTGGGGCCCAGTTCCGTAACTTGGCCCTGGGTAGCCATGTGGACTTCCACGCGGGAAGCGCACACCGTTTGGTTGGTGTTGTTGGTAACCGTCGCCTTGAAGGAATTGTCAGACGGGTCGTAGCTAGCGCGGTAGTCGAGGTTGTTGAAGGTGCCGGACGTAGGCTCGCTGACGGGCAAGGTCGGGCTGGTGTCCTCGCCTGACTCGTCGCCTTCGTGGCCTTCGCCCTCGCCGGCGTGCTCGCCGGAGCCTTCGCCTGACTCGCCGCCTCCGGTGTGCTCCCCAGCCCCTTCGCCGCCTCCAGAGTGCTCGCCGGAGCCTTCGCCTGACTCGCCGCCTCCGGTGTGCTCCCCAGCCCCTTCACGGCTGCCTTCGTGGCCCTCTCCCCCGCTGCATGCGGCGGCTATGAGGGCGATAGACAGCAGGGCCGCGGCCACCGAGGCGGCAATCCGCTTCCTTGACTGGCCGAAGAGGCGAACACCTTTGTTCTTGTCTTCTTCGCGGTTCGGTTTGGCGTCGATGGTCATCTTTCCATCTCCTTTGCTGTGACCAGTCATGCGGTTCACAGAACCTGATGACGTCAGTTTGGCGGGGAGATGGTTAAAGGACGATTAGATTGCCAAGAGCTTTAACTTTGCTTTAAGCAGGTGCTTTAGCCGCGGGCAAGGTGACCTCGAATCGAGCGCCGCCGAGCGCGGCTGATTCGCCCACCGCGATGGCGCCCCGATGGCGATCCACAATGGCTCTGACAAGGGCGAGGCCGATGCCGATGCCACCGGTACTCCTCCCCCGGCTGGTATCCAATCGTACGAAGCGCTCAAAGATGCGCTCTCGGTCTTCGGGGCTGATACCCGGCCCGTCGTCGTCAACGACAATCTTCACGTCAGCGCCATCAGCGGTCACCGTTACTGATACAAGGCTCTCGGCATGGGTAACCGCGTTCTCGGTCAAATTGAATACCACCCGTTCGATTTGCGAGAGCACCCCATCAGCATGAGCTGCCTCCGGAGCGCTAAGTGAGATCGCAGGCGCCGCGTCGACGAATCGATCCATTGCCTCGCGGCACACAGAGGCGACATCCACGGCGGTCGTCGCCAGTTCCAGGCGATCCTCGTCGAGCCGGGCCAGATCCAGTAAGTCGGCCACCAGCAGCTGCATGCGCTCAGCCTCGCCCGACACCGTCTCGGCCAACTCTTGGAGTCGCATCGGATCGGGGCTCACCGATGCGATCTCGGCCGCAGCCACGATTGTCGAGAGAGGAGAGCGAAGTTCGTGGCTGGCGTCGGCCACGAATGCCCGCTGTCGCTCCGACGACGATTCCAACCGGTCGAGCATCTCGTTCATCAGCGCGGCAAGCTCGGCGATCTCGTCCTCGCTGGGCGGCACCGGGACACGCTCGCTGAGGGTGGACCCCGAGATCTCGGTCACTTGGGCAGAGATCGCCCGAACGGGCCGAAGGGCTCGTCCAACCGTCCACCAAATGGCGATACCGAGCGCCACCACCACCACCGGCACGATTATCAACAACGCATTCGACGCTGCGTCTACCCCTGCTTCGACTTCCCGAACAGAGGCATCAGCCAAGGCTTGCTGCTGGGCATCGCCGCCCGATGTGCCTTCGGTGCTGCCTTCGCCGCCCTCGCCACTGGCAGAGTGGGAGGCTGACTCCAGTGCACTGCTCAATGCAGTTCTGGCGTTGTCCTCCAGGTCACGCTCCACTAGCCGAACGATGAAAAACGATGCCAGACCCAGCACGAGCGCCGTCAACAATGTGGCCGCCACCGTGGTCTTCCACCGGACCGACCGCAGCCGGCCAAGCCTCATGCCGCCACGATCCGGTAGCCGACTCCCCGCTGGTTCTTGATAGTGCTCACGTCGAACGGCTCATCGATCTTGCGCCGCAAGTAGCGCATATAGACCTCCACGATCTTCGGCTCGACATCGGCATCGATACCCCACACCCGATTGAAGATCTCGTGCTTGGACACCGGCGTGTCGCCTCCCCGCATCAGAACTTCCAGAACCTGCATTTCGGTGCGGGTCAAGTCGATCACCGTGTCTCCCCTACGAACGGCCGACGACGCGACATCGAATACAAGGTCGCCCACTTGGAGCACCGCGGGCCGCTCGACGGCAGGACGGCGGGCCAGCGCACGCAACCTGGCCAGCAACACGACGAATGAGAACGGCTTGGACAGATAGTCATCGGCGCCGGTGTCAAGCGCTTCGGCCTCATCCCACTCCCCGTCTTTGGCCGTGAGCATCAGAATCGGGGTCCAGACCTCGGCCTCGCGCAGCTTGGCGCAGATCTGATAGCCGTTCAGCCCGGGCAGCATGATGTCCAACACGATGACGTCGTAGCTGCCCACCTTGGCCCGAAACAGACCATCCCGGCCATCGTGTTCGATGTCGGCAGTCACGCCGTGCTCGCTTAGCCCGTCGCGGATCGTCTCCGCCAGCCGCTCCTCGTCTTCAACCAGTAGAACGCGCATTGGGTTACATCATCCCTCAGATCTTCGAGGCAGGTGATCCAATATCCGCCGAATCGTGTGAGTCGGCCAGCTCACCGCGGCTAGCAGGGGTCGTCGGGGTGAGGAGTTCGGCCGAGCGCGCTGCGCCCCTGGGCCGGAGGGGAACGACCCAGGGGCGCACATGCCCTGTGGTGAGGTCCTTTCTCAAGTTATGGGCATGGGGAGGATTCGGGGTGGATGCTGTAGGTGTCGGGGATCATCGGGTCGGCCGAAAGCACCACGTCGATGGACTCGCCGGGTTGCAGGTCCACGCCGATGGTCGGTCCCAGCTCGATCACCTGACCTTGGGCGCCCATGTGGATCTCCAGGCGGGAGGCACACACGGTTTGGTTGGTGTTGTTGGTCACCGTCGCCATGAAGGAGTTGCTGGCCCGGTCGTAGGCAACCCGGTAGTCCAGGTTGTTGAACGTGCCGGTCACGGGCTGGCTCACGGGCGTCGCCGGGCTGGTCTCCTCACCCGACTCAGCACCCGAGCCTTCGCCGCCGCCTTCGCTGCTGCCGCTCTCGTGGCCGGGGCCCTCGCCGCCGGACTCGCCGCCGGACTCGCTACCCGACTCGCCGCCGCCTGCTTCGCCGCCCTCGCCGGGATGGCTGGGGGTGGCAGTACAGGTGAAGGTCTCGGTCTGGGCTTGCCAGGCGTTGAACGGGGTCTGGGGGCCCTCAAGGGTGAAGTCGGCCCGTCCCCCCACGTCCAGCGCGGGGATCAGCAGACTCTGAGGGCCGGGCTGGCCATCGGCGATCACCCTGACCGACGTGTCGCAGATTCCCGCGGCGGCCTCGTTCTTGACTCGGGCCACAAAGCGGTCATTCTGGTCGTCGTAGGTGATGGCCAGCTCCAAATCGTTCAGCTTCCCCGCATAGGAGTCGCCGACACCCAGCACCTGGGTGGACTTGACCCCCCGGCTCACACCGGTGCTGGCCAAGTAGGTTCCCTGGCCTTGCCCAGCGGGCTGGCCGACGGACACGGTGCCCTCGGTTCCCTCTGGCCCTTCGTTGGCACCTTCGCCGCGTGAGCCCTCACCGCCGCCTTCATGGCCAGCGCCTTCTGAGCCTTCGCCGCGTGAGCCTTCACGGCCCTCGCCGGCTTCGCCGCCGCCAGAGCCTTCACCGGCCTCACCGGATCCGACCTCGACGTGGGCGCTCCAGGTGTCGAACGGAGCTACCGTCGACGGCAGGGTCAAGCCGAGAGTCTGGCCGGGGGCCAGATTGGTCGGCGTCGTGGGGCCAAGCTCGGTGCCGTTGGAGAGGTGGACCTCCACCCGGACTCGGGTCAGAGTCTGGTTGGTGGTGTTGTCCGCCGTGCCCACAAAGGCGTTGGCTGCCGGGTCAAAGGCCAGCCGCAGACGAGCACCGGCAAGGGTCTCGTCGTAGGTCTGGTTGATGCCCAGCTGATTCACGTTGCCGCCTTCGGCAGCTTCACCGCTGCCGCCTGCGCCGCCGTGTCCGCCCTCGGCCGCTTCGCCTATTCCGGAGCCTTCGCCCCCTTCTGAGCCTTCAGCGCCTTCTGGACCTTCGCGGCCCTCGGTGCCTTCGCGGCCCTCGGTGCCTTCAGCTCGTTCGGGCACCTCGCCGCCGGTGACTGCGGGCTCGCTGTTGCCGTTGCCGGCGCACGCACCGGCGACCAGAGCGATTGCCAGCACGACGGCTCCAGCCGCGGCGGCAATCCGCTTCTTTGATTTGCCGAAGAAGCCTCGAACTTTGTTCTTGTCTTCTTGGATCTCTGGGTGGGTTTCGATGGTCATTTTCATCTCCCTTGATGTGACCGGCTCTGCTCTTTGCAAAACCTGTTGGGCACAGCATGGCGGGGAGATGGTTAAGGTTTGGTTGGAATGCGGGGCGCTTTAACCCTCGTCTAACCAGGGCATTTGGCGAATTTAACGGTGCCGGTGGATGAGGGCGGCTAAGTGCCTGGCCGCAGCAACTCCAGCAGGGCGCGGGCCTGATCCGATTCCCACTCCGCTGCCCTCAGCTTGTCCATCGCCGTTTTGAGGCTCACTACCCGGCGCAACAAGTCATCGTCGGCAGAGACGGTGCGAGCCTGACGCTCGAGGTAGGACAGCTCCCGCTGGGCCTCCTCGTACAACAAGATGGCCATGGCCACCTGCTGGCGGTGGCTGCTGGCCAAGAGATCCTCGTCCTCGGCCACCAACAGCTCCCGCATGAGGTCGACCAGTGCCGGCTCGGCCTCGGCCAGCAGCGCGTCCATATCCGGATACTCCAACAGAGCCTCGAACCCACCCCGGTACAGAGGGTGATCGAACATCTCCGGCCCAATCTCCGGCCACACTGCACCGGGCTGGTTGGCCGCCAGCCACAGCACTTGGCGCTCAACATTGTTGGGCGGGGGACTGCCGTTTGCCCCATTGCCCCCGTAATCGGAGTAGTCCTCCTGGTTGCTACTGGGCTCGTGGCCCGCGTCGGCCGGATGGGGAGCGTCTTGGGCCGGGGTCCGCGGCGTACGCCGCGGGCCGCGGCGGCGGAAGT
>JAJEEH010000059.1 GCA_022821105.1 Acidimicrobiia bacterium | reverse complement strand
CGGCTCGGCCACCTCCAGCAGCGAGACCCGGCCTCCCGGGCGCACCACCCGGGCCAACTCGGCGAACAGCCCGTCCAGATCCACCACGTTGCGAAGGGCGAACCCGCAGGTGATGCCATCGGCGCTCTCGGGTGGGACGGGAAGGCGCAGGGCGTCGCCCAGCACCATCGGGGCGCGCAGCTTGCCCGAGTCCCGGTACTTCTGGGCCGCCCGGAGCATGCCGGCCGACAGGTCGAAGCCCACGGCGCGGTACCCGGCGCTCTCCAGCACGCGGCACAGATCACCGGTGCCACAGGCCAGATCGAGCACCCGGGACTCCGGTGGCAGCCGCAATTCCCGCACCGATCGCCGCCGCCACCGGCAGTCCATTCCGAAGGTCAACAGCCGGTTGAGCATGTCGTAGCGGGGGGCGATGGCATCGAACATCGACCGCACCGCAGCCACTTTCTCCCGGCCCTGGGGGAGCGGGGTGTCGGAGCTCATGGTCCGGCCACTTTCTCCCGGCCCTGGGGGAGCGGGGTGTTGGAGCTCATTCGACAGTGTGGCGGAAGGCCCGGTTGGTGGAGCTGTGGTCGAAGCCCAGGCGGCGGTAGGTGGCCACCGCTGGGTCGTTGTCCGACTCCACATAAAGGAAGCCCACCGTTATCCCCCGATCGGCCAGGTGGTCGAGGCCGGCCAGGGTCATGGGCTTGCCCAGCCCGTGGCCGTGGTAGTCGGGGTCCACCGCGATGGCGTAGATCTCGCCGCCCGGCGGGTTCTCATCGGGGTGGACCTTGGTCCAGCAGAATCCGGCCAAGCGCCCGTCTCGCTCGTGGAGCCGAAACCCCTCGGCGTCGAACCAGCTTTCGGCCATGCGGTCGGCCAACTCGCCAACGGTCAAGCCGCCCTGTTCGGGGTGCCAGTGGAAGGCCCGGTTGTTCACCTTCAGGAACTCTTCGTCGTCGGCGCCGGGAGCGAACGCCCGGGTGGCGATGGTGGAGCGAGGCGCGGGAAGCGGCCGCTGCATCCGCCACAGGTCCCGGTACGGCCGAAAGCCGAGTTCGGCGGCGAAGGCGTCGTCGTGGTCGGCGGCCTGCTCGATCCAGAGCTGCACCGACTCTCCGGTCTCAGCGCCGGCGACCACTTTTCGGATCTGGGTGGCGACGGCTTTGTCGCGGGGCAGGTCGGGGGCGATGGTGACGGACCAGGCGAACTCTCCCCGGTCGGGCTGGGCAACCGTCAGCGTCACAAATCCCACGGTAGCGGCCCTGATCGCCGACTCCGGGGTTGGGGTCGTTACGATGCGGTCGATGGCGAGGCCGCGCACCCCCAAGGGCAGAGCCAGGCGGACACACGAGCTGCTGGCCGAGGAGTACCCCGAGGCGGTGTGCGAGCTAGACCACGACAGCCCGTTCCAACTGCTGGTGGCCACCATCTTGTCGGCCCAGTGCACCGACAAGCGGGTCAACATGGTCACCCCCGATCTGTTTGCCGCTTACCCCACGCCCGAGAGCTTGGCTGAGGCGCCGCTGGCCCACGTTGAGGAGCTGGTCCGCTCTACCGGATTCTTCGCCACCAAGGCCCGCAACATCGTGGGGATGGCCCAAGATCTGGTGAACCACTTCGACGGCCAGGTTCCCGGCAAGATGTCCGATTTGGTGAGCCTGCCGGGGGTGGGCCGAAAGACCGCCAATGTGGTGCGCAGCGTGGCCCTGGGCCTGCCCGGCCTGCCGGTGGACACCCATGTGTCCCGGATCACCGGCTTGCTGGGCATCACCGAGCACAAAGACCCGGTCAAGATCGAATTGGAGCTGAACCCCATGGTGCCCGCTGCTGAGCGGGGCGAGTTCTCCCTGCGGCTCATCCTCCACGGCCGCCGGGTGTGCATCGCCCGGCGCCCCCGCTGCCACGAGTGCGTGCTGGCCTCCTTCTGCCCCTCGGCGGGAGGCTGATCCGGGTAGACCTGACCCTTTGTTCTGACCTGGCTATTCCGTTGGAATGAGCAGGCTGGACATGCTCCCCCAACAGAAAATTGCCCTGTCGACGCCGACACCACAGGAATGCCACATGCCGGCCGATAAATCGGTGAACCGGCCCTGCGGGGCATCGGCTTGTCCGTAGCTGTTGTCTCCCCAGCAGACGATGGTGTCGTTGGTGCGTAAACCGCAGGTATGGGACGCGCCCGCCGAAACTGCGGAGAATCGGCCCTGCGGAACCGTGGATTGGCCGTGTTCGTTGTTGCCCCAACACACGATGGCTCGGTCGTCTTGCAGCCCACATGAATGAGAGTCGCCCGCGGTGACGGCGGTGAACTTCCCATCGGGAGCGTCAGTCTGTCCTCTGCTGTTGTCTCCCCAGCAAACGATGAAGTCGTGGTCTCGCACTCCGCACGAGTGAGAGCTTCCGGCTGCGATGAATTGGAATCGGTTCTCCGGCGCGCTGGATTGGCCGTAGTCGTTGTTGCCCCAGCACTCGACAGTCTGGTTGGTGCGAACTCCGCAGCTATGCACATAGCCCGTGGCCACATCCATGAATCGCCCATCGGGAGCCTCAGCCGCACCGTTGATGCTGTGCCCCCAGCACTCTATTCGTCGATTTGGAGTCAGCCCGCATGAGTGGCCACCGCCGGTTGGCGCAGAGTTGAAAAACCACGGAGCGGTTTCTGCCTGTTCGTTGGCGTTCAACCCCCAGCACTTGATGTGGTGGCTGACAAGGACCCCGCAGGTGTGCCACCGTCCGGCGCTGACCGCTTGGAATCGATCATCGGAATGCCTGATCTGCTCTGAGTTGTTTTCACCCCAGCACTGAAGGGTGAAGTCGGGGCTAATCCCACAAGTGTTGAGGGTTCCAGCCGATAGTGCAATGAACTGGCCCTGCGGTGGGCTTGCTTGGCCTTCGCTGTCTGAACCCCAGCAATGGACGGTTTGGTCGGTGCGCAACCCGCACGAATGATCGCTGCCCGTGGCAACGCCGATGAATGGGCCTGTCGTCGCATTGGCTCGTTTGGAGCTGTTCCAGCCCCAGCAGTGGATGGTTTGGTCGGTGCGCAACCCGCAGGATCGAGACCCCTGGGCGTCAATCACCGTGAAGCTGCCGTTGGGCGGGTTGGACTCTCCATTCCCGTTATACCCCCAGCAAAGGATCTCTTGGTCGGTGCGCAAGCCACAGGTGTGGAAGCTCCCAGCAGTTACCGCGGTGTATTGCCCTTCGGGAGCGTTGGACTGGCTGAAGCCGTCGTCCCCCCAGCAGGCGATGGCTTGGTTGGCGCGCAGTCCGCAGGTGTGAAACCTCCCGGCGGCTAGGGCGGTGAATTGGCCCTCGGGAGGGTTGGCTTGCCTGTTGCTGTTGGAGCCCCAGCACTGGATGGTTTGGTCGGGGCGTATTCCGCAGGTGTGGAAGCTGCCTGCGGCCAGGGTGATGAACTGGCCTTCGGGAACGTTGGCTTGTCCGTTGCTGTTGGAGCCCCAACAGGCGGGGGACTGGTTGACGAGCACGCCGCACGTGTGTGTCTGGCCTACCGAGACTTCGGAAAATGTGGGAACTGGTATCGCTGCTGCGAACCGGAGGGAATCGATGGCCTGGTTGTCGAGGGTGAGGTAGCAGCCGATGGTTTCGTCCCAACCCCATTCCACTTGAGCAAGCACGGCGGTGCCGTCGGCGGTCTTGGCCACAGGCACAGATTGCTGGCCGAACTCGTGATGCTCGAAGCACTGGGTGGAGGTCTCATCGCCAGAGGGAATGGGGGACGTGAGAGTGGCTGCATAGGCCCGCAGAGTGTTGACGGCCTGTTCGTCGAGGGTGAGGTAGCAGCCGATGGTTTCGTTCGATTTCCATTCCACTTGGGCGAGAACTTCTTCGCCGTCGGCAGTCTTAGCCACAGGAACGGGAAAATGGCCGAATTCGTGGTGCTCAAAGCAGCGGTCGGCCGCAGTCTCCGCCACCGCTGGGCCGGTGGCGACGAGCGCCAGGCCTATTGCGGCAACCGCCACCACCGAAAAAACCGCGACGAGTCGTCGAATTGAATTCACTGCTTGCTGGCCCCTCGATCCAAGACGGCCATGTTAGGCAGTCTCCCAGCGGCCCTGTGTTGTTGGTGACGGCTTGGTTAGTCTGTCTGGGCGCATTGGCAAACCATTGGACGGGAGAAGGTCAGCTATGCAGGCAGCACGATTGGTTGACGGAAACTTGAGCATCTTGGATGTCCCGGCGCCCGAGCCGGGCTTTGAGGAGGCGCTGATCCGCATCAGCTCTTCGGGGGTGTGCCACTCCGACCTCCACCTGGCCCGAGGCGACTGGATGGGGGTGTCGGGCATCGAGGTGCTGGGCCACGAGGCCATCGGCGTGGTCGAGGCGCTGGGGCCGGGTGCGGAGCGCTACAGCCAGGTGGGCGACCGGGTGATCCTCGGGCTGGGCGGAACCGGCGGCGGCTATTGGTGCGGGGCGTGCGAGTTCTGCCTGCGGGGCGAGCCCCGGCACTGCCCGCAGACCCAGGGGATCATGGGCACCTTCGCCGAGCAGTTCTGCGTGTGGGCCAAGTCGCTGGTGGTGCTGCCCGACTCGGTGGGCGACGAGGAGGCCGCGCTGGCCTGCGGCGGGCTGACCGCCTACGGAGCGGTGAAGAAGCTGTTCCGCAACCAGGTGCCCCCCGGCAGCTGGGTGGCCATCATCGGCGCGGCCGGCGGGCTGGGCCACTACGCGGTGCAGATCGCCAAGGCGCTGGGCTACAAGGTGGTGGGCGTCGACGTTGGCGCCGACCGGCTGGGGTTCGTGGAGTCGCTCGGGGCCGACATGGTGGTGAGCGCCGACGATGCCTTAGAGGCAGTGCCCCAGGAGATCGGGCGCGGCGGGGTGGACGCCAGCATCGTGTTCTCCGCCGCGATGGCCGGATTCACCCTCGGATTCCGGCTGCTGCGGCCCAAAGGGCTGTTCGTGGCCGTGGGTTTGCCCCCCACCAGCGAGGGCAACATCGAGCTGAATCCGTTCGAGTTCTTCATGAGGGATGCCACCCTCATCTACTCCGCGGTGGGCACCGTGCAGGACATGCGCGAGCTGGTGGACATGGCCGCCGCCGGGCAGGTCAAGACCCACGTGGGGCGCACCGGCGCCCTGTCGGAGCTCGACGACATCTTCGAGGAGCTCCAGTCGGGCAAGTATGTCGGCCGGGCGGTGATCGACGACCTGGCCAACTAGCGCCGCTTTTTTGGCGGGGTTATGAGCCCTCGGCGAGGGCGGGCATGACCT
>JAJEEH010000210.1 GCA_022821105.1 Acidimicrobiia bacterium | reverse complement strand
AGGTCGAAACGGTTGACCCATGCTGCGCAACATCGCAGTTGCAATCTGATCGTTGACCGCCGCGGGAACCGGTTGGGGACCAGCTTCGAGTCCGCAGTCCGGTGCGACGAGTGCGGCGAGCGATCGTGCTTGGAGGGTCAGGCCTAGATCCATGGCCTCGATTGGGTTGCCGATTCCTCCATAGGCGGCAAGGTTGACGATCTTGCCATCAGCGATGCAAAACACCGTCTTGCCGTTTGGGAGCTCGTGACGAGTCAGCGATTGGGACAGTTCGACTCCGGGCGCACTCTTCTCCAGGGCCTCAACGTCTATCTCGGTGTCGATATGACCGGCGTTCGCCAACAGCACACCGTCGCGCAGCTGCTGGATCGCGGCGAGGTCAACGACCCCAGCTCGGCCCGTTGCGGTGATGACCACGTTGGCATCGACCGGCACGTGTGACGCATCGGCGACATCGAACCCATCCATCGCGGCCTCAAGCGCCTTGGTCGGATCGAGTTCGAGCACGGTGACGTCGGCGCCCCGGCGTTCGGCATAGAGGGCGATGCCGCGACCGCACCAGCCATAGCCGTACACCGCGACGCGCTTTTTGTGTAACGACATATTGGTCACTCGACCAATCGTGTCGACGACAGACTCACCGACACCGTGTTTGTTCTCCACGATCGCCTTTAGGGGACTGTCGTTGATCACGATGACGGGAAAACCGACCTCGCCAACGTGCTCCTCCCTCAATCGGAACGCCCCCGAGGTGGTCTCCTCGGTAGCCCCCAGTGGCACGCGCGAGTTGCGCAGACAGGCCACGATGAGTTCCGCCCCGTTGTCCAAAATCAACTGCGGCTCCGCCGATGCGATCTGGGCGAGGTTGGCTGCGGTTGCCTCTGACCCCTGACCCGGCCGGTCAAGGACCTCGCAACCGATATCGAGCAGTACCTCAGCGGTCCCGAACTGGGTGGTGCCCTCGTTGCCCATCGCAATGACGCGGGCACCGCCTGCCATCAGCGCTTCAATCAGAACCGCGGTCTTGGGCTCAAGATGGAGGCGGAACCCCAATGTGACCCCGTCGAAGGGCCGCTTCTGCGCGAATTCCCCGAGCGTCTCAACCAGAATCGGCATATGTCGCCGGGTCCAAGCAATTCGTCCCTCAGCCACACGGCGATCGTCAAGCATCAACTGACCCTAAACCGAAATTGCTGAGCGCATTGCGTCCTTCCCTTCTGGGGCCAAAGCTGGTCTGTTGCTTCAATTGACTACCGTTCCGACATGTCTCAAATGCAGCAGGCTTGGATCGACTTCTGCGAGGAGCTGAAGGGGTCGGTCGACTACATCTTCGCCGACGATCAGGTGACCGAGTCCCCCATCGACGAGGCCGAGGGCATTCGCCACGTCGTTCGGTCACTGGTCAAGGCATGCCTGACGACGTTCGAGAACGCCGACCCAAGGCTCCCGGAGCTCGCCTGGTTCCACCCATCGAAGATGGGACTCGACAATCCTGACGCTTTCTACCAGAGCGCCCCGATCGACCTGGCCCACGACTACGAGTTCTCCGGCAATATCGGGTCGGTTGCGTACCTCGGCATTGCCTTGATGAGCATGGAGTGGGGCACCGGCAACTTCGAGTTCGTCAGGAACATCCACGTCTCCGAACTCGGTGCCGACAAGAACGGCGACTTCACGGCGACGCTGAGCTCGCAACCCGATCCGGGGACCACCGGCCATCCGTGGTTCGAGCTCCCGGCCAAGCGCACGTCCCTGCTTGTGCGTCAGTTTTTCTCGGACTGGGAGAGCGAGTCGCTGGCAGCCCTGTCGCTGCGATGCCTCTCCGAAGATCCACCGGAATCTCGGATCACCCCTGAGCAACTGGCCTCCAAACTGCGCTCCGTAGCCGCCGAGGTGAACCGAGTTCCCCCGTTCTGGAACAGCTACTACCGGGAGCACATTGCCCGGGGGGAGGTCAACTCGTTCGAACACATCGAACCGACCCTGCCCATCGATGTCGGATCATTGGGGGGCGCCACCGATCAGGCATATGCCGAATGCTGGTACGACATTGCCCCCGGCCAAGCGCTCCTCATCGAGGTCGAGGTCCCCGAGTGCGTCTACTGGAACGTGCAGCTCGGTGACATCTGGGGACAGTCCACCGACTGGGTCAACCGGCAATCCAGCCTCAACGCCGGACAAGCGGTGCTCGACAACGGCATCCTTCGCGTAATCGTGTGCGAGGCCGACCCCGGCTACAACAACTGGCTAGATCTCGGCGGCTGCACGCAGGGCCAGATCCTCTTCCGGTGGAATCAAGCCAGCGTGATCCCCAAACCCGTCGCCCGGCCGCTCGCAATCGAGGACCTCCCTGGCGCGATGCCCGAGTCCGAAACCATGCTGACGGTCGAAGAACGGTCGGCCGCCCTATCCCGAAGACGCCGAGCCGCACTCGCCCGCTTTCGCCGATGACCGCCCGAGCCAGGCAACTGGTCGTCTTCAGGCAGCAATGGTGACACCGAAACTCTCTATATCCCGCTCACCAGGAAATACGGTCCTCTGTGTGTCGGAGGGGGGACTTGAACCCCCACGCCCGTGATGGGCACTAGCCCCTCAAGCTAGCGCGTCTGCCAATTCCGCCACTCCGACGTGGACGCCGGGCAACCGGCGCAGAGGGCACCCTATCGCGCCGGGTACCCAGGGCTCTATGAGATTGCCAGCAGGCCTATACGGCTGCCGGCCAGCGGGAGAGGGGGATCCCGCTGGCCGGCTGGCCGTTACTGGGCTCAGGTCAGGTCGAACCGATCCAGGTTCATGACCTTGGCCCAGGCTGAGGCGAAGTCGCTGACGAACTTCTCCTCGCCGTCGTCGCACCCGTACACCTCGGCGAGGGCCCGGAGCT
>JAJEEH010000302.1 GCA_022821105.1 Acidimicrobiia bacterium | reverse complement strand
GTGAAGGCACTGGAAGCCGCTGCTCCCGGCGTGCGACTGTTCACCGCGGCCGTTGACGAAGGGCTCAATGATCGGGCATACATCGTGCCCGGCCTGGGAGACGCGGGCGACCGCCAGTTCGGAGAGCTCTGAGACGTCCTGGCTGGTTCTAAATCAGCCAGGACCGCCCAAATCGGTGTCGTAGGCGCTGTACACCACGTCGACCGCGTGGTGGTTGAGCTGGTCCACCCGGTGGACAATGTCGGCCATCGACCGTTCCAGAGTGGAGTCGGGCTTCTGGGTGTGCAGACGATCGATCTGCTGTTGCACTGAGGCCTGAAGCTGAACCTGCTCGGAGCGAATCTTGTTCACCTGGGGCACCAGCCGAGGGGCCAGCTCGATGCAGTCGTCGAACAGCCCGAGGTCGCAATCCGAACAGAATCCGGTTAGCGCACGGCTGAGCTCTCCCAGCTGGTCTTCGAGGCGCTGCACCCAGGTGTCGGGATCGTCGGCGGGCATTCCCTCTGACAGCAGCCTTTGCAGGCCAATCCCTGCCCGGTTCAATTCAATGCGCCAGTCTGTGTTTTCCCCCATGGCGATCTCCTCGTCATCATGTGGGAACGACCACGCTGTCGCTCTTGCGTTCAGCCTCAGCTTAGGCCCGTTCCGCCAAGCAGCGCCAGAGGACTTTGGCGAATTGTGGGTGAACGCCTAGCGGCGATTAGCGGGCCGAAGGACGCAGAATGTCGCCGGGGTGGGCGTCCACGCCGCCCTGATCCATCTCGCCGTCGCGGCGGATGGGGGTGCCGTTCACCAGCACGTGGGTGATGCCGACGGAGGCATCGGCGGTTAGCCGCTCGGCGTTGGCCGGAAAGTCCCGCACCCGGCGCAGGGGTCCCGGCGCCACGGTGTCAGGGTCGAACACCACCACATCGGCATAGGCCCCCTCCCGCAGGTAGCCCCGGTCGACCAGGTTGAAGAGGTCGGCCTGCACCGCGGAGAGCTTGCGCACCGCCTTCTCCATCGGCATGAGCTCGCGGTCGCGCACCCAGTTGCCCAAGAAATCGGTGGCCTGGGGGGCGTCGCACAACTGGCCCACGTGGGCGCCGGCGTCGGACAGTCCCAGCGTGCAGCCGTCTTGTTGCAACAGCATGGCCACCCCGTCGGGGTCGTCGTTGGCGATTATGCAGCTGATCCGGGTGGTCAAGTCGTCGGACACTGCGGTGTCGAGAAGCACGTCTAGGGGGCGCACTCCCAGCTCTTCGGCCACATCGGTGAGCCGCCGCCCGACCAGCTCGGGACGGGTGGCCGTCTCGGCTATTTGGAACGTCTCCCACCGGGGGCGCATGGCCTTCTGGTGTTCGAAGGCCTCTGCAGTGCGGTCGCGCCAGTCCTCGTCGTCGTAGGACTTGAGACGGGCGTCGTGGTCCTCGCTCATCAGCGCAGCAAACTCGGGGTTCACGTTGAGGGTGAACGGATCGGACATCACCATCTGAAAGGTGAGCGGGCGGGGGGTGACCTGGGGCCACACCTGAATTCCCTTTTCCCATGCCTCCCGGTTCTTGGCCGCACTCTTCTCGTGGTTCCCATTGGGGAAGGTCAACAGAGCACCGTAGGTGAACGGCACGCCCACCTGGGGCTGCAACGCGTACATGTCGTCGATGCCTATCTGCTCGCCGGGGGCAATCGACACCACGCCCCGGCGCTTTTGGCCGAGCACGCCGATGAGAGATTCGAACTCGTCCCGGGTGGCGAATCGGCTGGGGATGGGCAATCCGTCGGCTCCGCGGTGGGTCATGGCAAAGCTGGTGGCCAGCCCGGCCGCACCGGCATCGATGGCCTCGGCCACCACCTCCACCATGCGGGCTACTTCTTCGTCGGTTGAGGCCCGCTCGTAGGCCTCGTCGCCCACCACGAACAGCCGCAAGGCGGTGTGGCCGATGTAGGCACCGAAGTTGAGGGCGATGCCCCGGCGGGAGATGGAGTCCAGGTACTCGGGGAAGGTCTCGAAGTCCCAGGGGATGCCCTCGGCCAGGCTGTCCACGTTCATGTCTTCGACGTTCTCCAGGGTGCGGGCGATGAGGTCCTGGTGACGGGAAAGGGTGGGAGCGATGGAAAAGCCGCAAGTGCCGGCGATCACCGAGGTCACCCCGTGGTAGCACGAGGGGGTGAGCGCCGGATCCCAGAACACCTGGGCGTCGTAGTGGGTATGGATGTCGATGAAGCCGGGGGCCACCACCTGGCCGCCGGCGTCCAACTCGACCTTGCCCGTCAGCCCCGATCCGATCTCGCTGATGCGATCCCCGGTGATGGCGACATCGGCCTCCCGCCCCGGCTCGCCCGAGCCGTCCACCACGATTCCACCACGGATGACGATGTCTGCACTCATGCGCCCAAGTCTCTCATGCCTATTTCAAACGCGCCTGTTCGGGCTGCCGAATGCACCACCGCCCCCACGTCGATCATCCGGGGACCCTGGCGAACCACCCGCAATGAAGCGGCTTGGCCGGGATACAGGCGACGGCTGCGCTCACCGTCGAAGGCCAAAAGACACGGTCTGTCCACTTCGACGGAGACGTCGAGTTCCAGATACTCGCTTCGGGCTAGGCCAACTGTGGCGAACCACCCCGGCGCCAGCGCGCCCCGCACCAGCCGGGTAGGACTACGGCTCGGGGGCATGAACTCCAGCACCACTCCCCGTTCCTCATCGGAAGTGCAGGGCAACACCGTGCCCGCCAAGCCGCTGAAGCCGATGGCGGCGGGGTCGGCACGGGTCAATACGCCAACCATCATGGTCTCGGGGTCGAACAGTTCCAGAGAACCCACATAAGGGTCATCCACCGCGATGGCATCGATGAGGGCCATGTCGGTTTCGGTGCCGGAGTCGCCACCGCGCACCTCAACCGCCACCACCTTGGCCCGGGCCGAATGGGCCAAAAGGTCCACTGCCCCGGTCGCGACCAACCCCGCGGCCACTCCGGCCACGGTGGGTTCTACATGGAGGGGAAAGGCGTTGTTGGTGCCAGTGGAGAGCGGGATGAGCGGCGCGTCGGGCCATCCCAGAGCCAGCGCCCGATTGGTGCCGTCTCCCCCCAGGCTGACCACTGAGCCGCAACCCGCGTCTTGCATCGCCTGAGCGGCGTCCACCGAATCAAGTTCGTTGTGGTGCAGGGGCAAGTCGAGAAAATCCAGCTTGAGGGGGAGTTGGAGGTTCTCGGTAGCCCGCCGGGTGATGGAGAACGGGTCGCGGGTCAACACCACCTGCTCGGCTCCCGCCTCGGCCGCCCCGTGGATGATTCGACGCAGAATGCTGACCTTGTCCTCGATGGTGGACGCCCCCGCATTGGTAAGCAGGCGCCGTACATCACTGCCCGAGCGCGGGTTCACCAGGATGCCGACAATGGTCACTTCCCCATGTTGTCAGCATCGGTTGGACGAGTGGTCATTCGTCGTTTTCTGCTCACGAGGGTGGCGTTCTTTTTTTGCTTTGGGGGCGCGTTGCCTATTGTTGTGGGCCACTGGTTCAGAGGAGGTGTCGCCATGCGTCGGGCACGAGTGTTGGTAATGGTGCTGATGTTGGCTGTGTTGGGCGCGGCCTGCGGCGGAGGAGGAGGAACGACTTCGGAGGATCGCCCCCTCGGCGCGGACTCCGATGAGCTGGTGACCGCCACCGTGGCGATCCCCGAGCCGACCCTTCCCCCCACCCCCACGCCCACATCCACGCCCGAGGCGTTCATCTACGTTGTGCGCGAGGGTGACACGCTGGGCAGCATCGCCGACGAGTTCGGCATCACCTGGCAGGAGATCGACGCCGTCAACCAGTTGGAGAATCCCAACGTCTTGAGCATCGGCCAGCAGATTGAGATTCCCCAGGACGCACCGGTGGTGCTCAACAGCGACGGCACCGTCCGCCCTGGCGAGCGCACCCACATCGTCGTTGCCGGCGACACGTTGCTGGATATCGCCCTCCAATACGGCAAGACCCTGGATGAGGTGCTCGAGGCCAACAACATCACCGCCGCCAACCTGATACAGGTTGGCCAAGAGCTCATCATTCCTCCCGACGAAGAAGAGCCCGCGCCCTAGCTTGGCGCATTGCTCGAACCCTGGTTGAGGGGCAGGTTGCGGATATCCACAATTTCGGCATACCGCGCTCCTAGTGTGGGATACATGGCCGTTCCGGCTCGCGCATGGCTTCTTGCGCCCAAGGCAAGGCGCAAAGCCACCATGTGGTGTCCACGATGCGATGTCACCTGGTGGGGCACGGAGCGCGACACCTGCTGGTCGTGCCGGCAGCACACCGCAACCACCCCGGCCCCTACCGCCAACGTACGCGTGCTAACCGCCAGTACAGTTGGCGAGTCGTGAACGCTGGGCTAGTAATTCCTGCGGCCATAATCCTGGGCTGCCTTCTGCTTGCTGTGGTTGTGGCCCTGACAACCCGCAAGAAAAGGGCACTGTGGGACATTTTTCCTGGCCCCACACCCGATGCGGGGGTCGAGAGTCAACTCAGCGGACCCGAGCTGTTTGACGGCGGCGCCGAGTACTCCACGCCGGAGGGCGATTCAGAAAACGGCGCCTCCGTCAGCAGGCCAATGCTGGAGTTGGTCGGCGATCCCGCCAAGGAAGTCACCGCCGTCGAAGACATCTCCTGGTCAGGCCAAGAACTCTTGGCCCAATGGCACCGGCGTCATGAGCAAACGGTGTCCGACTGGATAGAGAACCACCAGAAGGTGTTGAACGACATAAATGCATCCGGGCTACAGATCGACATGGGACAACGCGACGAACTGCTGGCCGGCCACGATGAGTTGGCCCCGAAGATGCGAGAGGCAATCGCCAGCCACCCCTCGCCGGTAATGCGTGCCGAACTGAGCGCCATGCACGTGGCCGGTGAGGCGGCCGTGTTCGCGGTGATCAAGAGCGACTACGAAACCGCTCGCCGCCAACACCTTGTCTATGTGCAATATCGGGATGAATGGATCGAGCGGCTCCGCCAATTCTCCCAGAGTCCCATGACCAGTCTTCGGTCGGTGATGAACACCGACGAGTTCGAGTTGGAAGAGATCCGCGCCGCCTTGGAATCCGCTCTGATTGAAACTGAAGAGCCCGAAGAGGTCGAGCCCGACTTCGAGGCCCCGATGATGGTCAGAGAAGACTCGGCCCTGGTCCCGGATTCATTGGACCGATCCGGTGCAGCCCTGGAAGCCGCCATCGGCACTCCCGACGACAGCATTGAAGACCTAGAGGGCGGCCGCATCCGCCGCCTCCTCCGCCGCCGCGGCGATCCTGAGAACGCCGAATAGACACAGGGGCCAGATAATCCAGACCTCTTTAGTCAGGTATTGCCCCAACGGGATAGGCTGGGCAAAACTTCTTCGACCAAGCAGTTCAGCGCAAGGAGCCGGAAATGCCCATTCAACTAGGCGATATCGCCCCTGACTTCACCGCCGAGACCACCGAGGGAACCATTTCCTTCCACGAATGGAAGGGTGACTCTTGGGCAGTCCTGTTCTCCCATCCCAAAGACTTCACCCCGGTGTGCACCACCGAGCTGGGCTACACCGCTCGCCTCGCCGAGCAGTTCGCCGCTCGCAACGTGAAGGTGATCGGCCTGTCGTGCGACTCGGTCGAAGACCACATCGCGTGGTCGCAGGACATCGAAGACACCCAGGGCATCCGCCCCAACTTCCCGATGATCGGCGACGCCGACCGCTCGGTGGCCGACCTCTACGACATGATCCACCCCAACGCCAGCGACACCATGACGGTGCGCTCGGTGTTCGTGATCGGCCCCGACAACGCGGTGAAGCTAACCATCACCTACCCGGCCAGCACCGGGCGCAACTTCGACGAGGTTTTGCGGGTGATCGACTCGCTTCAGCTCACCGCTACCAAGAAGGTGGCCACCCCGGTGAACTGGCAGCACGGCGACGATGTGATCATCGTGCCCGCCCTCTCCAATGACGAGGCCGCGGAGCTGTTCCCCGACGGCTGGGACGAGCAGAAGCCCTACCTTCGTGTAGTCTCCCAGCCATAATTTCCATTATTTCCACCAGGGAAAAACTGGCTAACGCCGAAGGGGTGCTTTTCCTATGAGCGACGCGTCCACGCTGGCCACAGAGACCACGGCTGCCGCCCGTGCGGTGGAAGCGGTGAAGGTCTACGGGTCGGGAGAGACCGAGGTCCGAGCCCTAGACGGAGTTGACATCACCTTCGAGAGGGGCAAATTCACCGCCATCATGGGCCCGTCGGGTTCGGGCAAATCCACTCTCATGCACTGCATGGCCGCCCTCGACAACCTCACCGGAGGCCAGGCCTTCATCGGCGACACCGACCTGAGCTCCCTCACCGACAAAGAGCTCACCATGCTGCGGCGCGATCGGGTGGGGTTCATCTTCCAGGCGTTCAACCTGGTGCCCACGCTGAACGCGATCGAGAACATCACCTTGCCGATGGATCTGGCCCGGCGCGAGCCCGATCAAGAGTGGGTCGACAGTGTGATCGCCACCGTGGGGCTGCAAGACCGTTTGACCCACCGGCCCAACGAGCTGTCTGGAGGCCAGCAGCAGCGGGTGGCGGTGTCGAGGGCGCTGGCCAGCCAGCCGGAGATCATCTTCGCCGACGAGCCCACCGGCAACCTCGACTCCCGCTCCGGCAACGACGTGCTGAAGTTCATGCGCGAAGCAGTAGACGATTTGGGCCAGACCATTGTGATGGTGACCCACGACGCCAAAGCGGCATCCTTCGCCGATCGGACTGTGTTCTTGGCCGACGGCCTGCTCCAGGGCGAGATGCTCAACCCCACCGCCGATCAGATCCTCGACTACATGAAGATTCTGCAAGTGGGCCAGTTCGTCAAGGGAATACCAGAGGGGGCAACTATGGAAGAGGTCTTGGAATACATGAAGGATCTGGACGACTGAGTCTGGACGCAGCCAGGTAGCCCAACCTCTAGGTTCATGATCCGGTAATCGGCCAATGACACTCCTGCGCTACAGCCTCCGAAGCATCGCCGGCGTCAAGGTCCGGTTCGCGCTCACCACCCTGGCGGTGATCGTCGGCGTGGCCCTCACCGTAGGCGTGCTGATCTCCACCGACGGCCTCCGCGCCTCCCTCAACGACTTGTCGGGCAAGATCTACGAAAAGTACGACTTCACCGTTCGGGCCGCGTCCGACGTGGGCGATCGCAATGAGGGCGTGCCTTTGCTCCCACCAGAGTTGGCCGATGAGATTGCGTCAACCGATGGGGTGGAGGCAGTCGCGGGATTGGCGCAGGAATTCAACGTGGTTGCCATCGACGGCGACGGCAACGCCATAGAGCCCGGCGTCGGACGACAACTTGGTTTCGGCTGGCCTGAGTCTGAGGTGCTGAGCACGATCTACGTATACGACGACGGCATCAGCCGCCAGCCCGTCGGACCTGACGAATTCGCCATCGATCATTTCACCGGCAGGGAGAACGGCTTCATCATCGGCCAGCGATACGACGTAGCCACCCCTGGCGGCACCTTCGACTTCGAACTGGTCGGCTACTTGTACTTCATTGATCCCGAAACCCGGGTGACGCTTCAAATCGTCGCCTGGGACATGCCCACCGCCCGGCAGCTTCTGCACGACGGAGGCGGCTACGACCTCATCCACGGGAAACTGTCGCCGGGGGCATCATTCGAAGAGGTGGTTGCGGCCATCGGAGGCCGCCTCGGCCCCGATATCGAAGTCATCTCCCAACAGGAGAACATCAATGAAAGCAACCAGGAGTTTGCCAGCAACATAAATCTGCTGCGGAACCTGCTGTTGGCCTTCGCTGTCATTGTCTTGATCATCTCGGGTTTCATTACTTACAACACATTCACCTTGGTCATGGGTCAGCGCATCAGGGAACTGGGGCTGCTGCGGGTTCTCGGCGCCGAACGGCGCCAAATCGCCCAAGTGGTGGCGGTCGAAGCCCTATTGGTTGGGATTGTGGCCACCATCTTGGGGCTGGGTCTCGGCATCGGCGTGGCCTTCGGCATTCGCGGCGCGCTGGATAGCTCCGGAGCCCATTTGCCGGATTCCGATTTGATCATTGGCGGATGGACAATCGTTGCCGCGGTGGTTATCGGGATCGGAGTGACAATGGTCACCGCCACCTGGCCGGCCCTGCAAGCCCGTCGGGTAACACCCATGGTTGCTCTGGCCGACGACCCCGAGATCGATCCATTCAACCGGCGCCGCGCATTGATCGTCGGGTCGGCAGTCGGCGTGGTGGGGCTGATTCTGCTGCTGGTCGGCCTGTTGGCCGGCCTTTCCACCTCTCAGATCGTCATACCGCTCGGTGTGGGGGCTTTGCTGATGCTGCTGGGGGTCAACATCGTCGCCCCGGCCCTGGCCCGGCCGATGTCGTTGATCCTGGGATGGCCAGCCGACCGGCTGTTTTCCATCAACGGGCGATTGGCCCGGCTGAACGCGGCCCGCAATCCCCGCCGGACCGCCACCACTGCCTCGGCGCTCATGATCGGTCTTGCCATGGTGTCGCTGGTCACTGTGCTCGGGACATCTTTCAAGCAGACCTTGAATGACCAACTAAAAGATTCAGTTGAGGCCGATTGGCTCGTCTGCTCCGGCGGCTGCAACAACGCTGAGGGAGCACTCAGCTAGGAGCGTTCAGCCGGGAGGCCACTCGGATCATGTCTGAGATGCCCGAATTGGAGTCGGTGATGTCCTACCGGTTCCGCCCCGACGGTGTGCGGACCGCCGAAGGCGAACAGCGCCGGATCACAGCCACCGATCTCCGCTCGTTCTCCAGCCACGTCGACCCGGGCCTCGTTGACGGCAACTTGGACCAAGCGGATTCTGGCGATGTGCTCTTGCACAAAGACTTGGCCGACGATCTGGATGTCGGAGTCGGCGATCTGCTGCACCTGGAGTTCCCCGGCGAGCAACAGTCCACCTTTGAGGTCATCGCCCTCCACACAGAGACATCGATTGTCGGCCCCCTGGTGATTGGTTTCAGCGACTGGGACCGCCTCGAGCTCAGCAATCAGGTCAACCTGGTTACGGCAATCACCGCGCCGGGGATTGAACTGGACCAGGCTCGATCCTCACTGGAATCGAACCTCTCCGACTTCCCCCAGGTCAACGTGAAGAACCAGGTCGAATACCGAGAGAGCCGGGCCGCCGAGATCAATAACCTGCTGGTCATTATCAACGTGTTCTTGGTGCTCGCGCTGATCATCGCGATAATGGGCATCGCCAACACCATGGCCCTGTCGATATTCGAGCGAACTCGAGAACTAGGGCTAGTGCGGGCCATCGGAATGTCCAAGCCGCAGATCTGGGGAGCGATCTTCTTGGAGAGCATCATCGTGGCTGTATTTGGGGGGCTAATCGGCATCGCCACCGGCGTGGTTGTCGGCTCGGTCGCCTCGGCCGCCCTCCCCAACGACCTCATCTCCACCCCGACGGTCCCGTGGATAACGCTGGTTATTTACTTGGTGGTGTCGGCGGTGGCGGGAATGCTGGCCGCCTTCTTCCCGGCCCGGCGGGCCAACCGCCTCAATGTGCTGGAAGCCATCTCCCACCAGTAGAAATAGCCCATAGGCCTCATCCGCTACGCCCTCAAGAGCATCGCCGGAACACGCATCCGGTTCTTTCTAACCACCCTGGCCGTAGTGGTGAGCGTGGGCTTTACCGTGGGCGTGCTGATCACCACCTCCGGGCTCCGCTCCACGTTCGGCAACCTCTCTCAGGACATCTTTGAAGGAGTTGATCTCTCGGTTCG
The DNA here is from genome assembly GCA_022821105.1 of Acidimicrobiia bacterium. Taxonomy (GTDB): domain Bacteria; phylum Actinomycetota; class Acidimicrobiia; order Acidimicrobiales; family Bin134; genus Poriferisocius. The sequence continues at coordinate 2,235 of JAJEEH010000302.1, read as the reverse complement.
CCGGGAACTGGCCTTCGGCGACCGGAGCCAGAACGAACCGCTGCTCGACCCCGAACTCCTCGAAGTGGTGCGATCGGTGGACGGGGTGGCCGCCGCCACCGGCACCGTTGTTGAGTTCAGCGTGGTTCCCATCACCGCTGACGGCGAGGCCCTGGAGCTGGCCGGACCACCCCAGATCGGAATCGGCTGGCCCAGCGACGAGCGGCTGGGGGCCTTAGAAGTCTGGCCCGACGGAGTCAGCCGTCCACCCTCCGGACCCGATGAGTTCGCCATGGACGCCGACACGGCCCAGGAGAACGACTTCGAGGTGGGCCAGCGCTACCGGATATCGGCTTCGGGGGGCACCCAGCAGTTCACCCTGGTCGGACTGTTCCGCTACGGAAGCGGGCCCAATGCCACCGCCGGCGCGCAGATGATGGCATGGGACACCGATACCGCCCTCCAATTCCTGCACAGCGGCGGCGGCTACGACAGCATCGACATCGCGCTCCAAGACGGCGTCGCTATCCGGTCGGTGCTGGCCGCGGTGGCCGCCGCAGTAGGCGAGGGCTATGAAGTGGTGGCCCAACAAGACCTGATTGAGGAGCAAGAAGACCTCTTCAACCAGTTCATCGGCTTCTTCGAGAACTTCTTGCTGGGCTTCGCGGTGGTGATCCTGGTGGTGTCGGCCTTCATCATCTACAACACCTTCACCATCTTGGTGGGCCAGCGCACCCGAGAGCTGGGGCTGCTGCGGGCGATGGGGGCTAGCGGCAGGCAAGTCACCGCCATAGTGGTCGGAGAAGCGCTGGCGGTAGGGGTGGTGGCCAGCGCGGCGGGGCTCGGGCTGGGAGTGCTCATCTCGCTGGGCATACGGGGGCTCATCAGCAGCCTGGGGGCGGGCCTGCCCGATGCACCCATCGTGGTGGAATGGAACTCGATCGTGGCCGCCATCTTTATCGGGGTGGTGGTGACCGCCCTCTCGGCCATCTGGCCCGCCCTGCGAGCCCGTCGCACTACCCCCATGGCGGCCATCACCGGCAACATCCCCCGCCACATCACCCAGGCCCGCCACGCCACCCGGCTGGAAAAGCTGCTCACCGTGGGCGGGGCCGTGGTGGTGGCCGTGGGCATCGTCTCGGAGTCCGCGTTGCTCGTGGTGGCGACCGCCCTGATCGGGGCGTTGATGGCCTTCGTGGGAGGCAGGCACCTTCCGTCGGGGATGGCCCAGGCCCGAGTGCTCATTCTGGGGCTGGCCATGCTGGTGGTGGCCTTGGTGGGCGACTTCTCCACCGGCACTCTCCTCGCCATTCTGGGCATGAGCGCGCTGTTGGTGTTTGTGGGCATGAACCTGGTCAGCCCCTCCTTCGCAGTTCCTGTTGCCAGAGTGCTGGGCTGGCTGCCGGCCCGAATCTCCGCGGTGAGCGGGCGCTTGGCCCGCCAGAACGCCATGCGCAGCCCCCGCCGCACGGCCAACACCGCATCGGCGCTCATGATCAGCTTGGCCCTGGTGTCGATGGTCTCGGTGGTTGGCCAATCGTTCAAACAAACCCTGAATGACGCCATAGACCGGTCGTTGGAAGCCGATTGGCTCATATGTCCGGGAAGCTGCGTCGACCCCTCGGAGACATTCAGCACTCAGGCAGCCACGCCCATCAGCGAGCTGCCGGAAATCACCTCTGTGCTGACTTATCGATATCGCTTCGAGGGCATGCGCACCCTCGCCGATGATGATGTGGACGACATCGGCGCCACCGACTTGGATGCTTTGCCCGACCACTTCAACCTCGACGTGGCGGAGGGGAGCTTTGCCGGTGCCGGGGCAGGCGACATTGCGCTGCACACCGCCCAGGCTGAGGGCCTGTTGGTTGGCGTCGGCGACCCGCTGGAAGTGGAATTCCCCGGTGGCGAAATTGAGACCTTCAACGTTGCCGTCATCTTTCACGACCAAGCGGCTATGGGTTCCTGGCTGATAGACCTCGGCGACTGGGACATCTACCTGCAAGACCAAGAAGCCACCCTCATAACCGCCATCACCGCCCCGGGCTACACCCAGGAACAAGCCCGAGCCGCACTCGATGAAGCACTGGGGGACTATCCGCAACTAGAGGTGCGGGATCAAGGGGAGTTCGTAGAGGCGGTAGAGGGCCAAGCCGACACGTTCTTGGCCATCGTGAACGCTCTTTTGGCCATCTCGCTGATCGTCGCCCTGATGGGGGTGGCCAACACCCTGGCCCTGTCGGTGTTCGAGCGCAC
>JAJEEH010000275.1 GCA_022821105.1 Acidimicrobiia bacterium | reverse complement strand
TCGCTTGAAGCGGTGAGATGGCTGCTGGCCGCTCAGCAGATGCGGCAGCTTCGGATTCGCTCATTGCTGGATTCCGATCAGTTGGTGGCCCCGGCGCTCTTCATCCGGTTGTGCATAACTAAGGCTATTGTGATTTTCCGCCATGTGGGCCACAAAAGGCCCACTACTGGAGCCGGATTGTGGAACTCTTGCCGATCATCATCCCATGACGCCGCTGGAGGCCTTGGGCGTCGATCAGCGGTGGCGGGAGCTGGCCGAGAGTCAGGCGGGCACCCTGGGCCGGGTGGTGCAGGTGGACCGGGGCGAGTGCGAGGTGATGACCGACGACGGCCAGATCCGGGTCTCGTCCGATTCCCTGCGAGCCCAAGGCGATGTGGCCCCGGTGACCGGCGACTGGATAACCGTGGTGCCCGACCTCGACGACAGCCCCGTGGTGGAGCAGGTGCTGGAGCGGCGCACCCTGGTGGTGAGAAGAGACCCCGCCGAGCACGCCCGGGCCCAGACGCTGGTGGCCAACGCCGATGTCGTTGGGGTGGTACACGGCCTCGACCGGCGCATCAACCCAGCCCAACTGGAGCGATTCTGCGTGGTCGGCTGGCAGTCGGGCGCGGCGGTGGCGGTGATCCTGGCCAAAGCCGACCTCCGCCGCCATCCCGACCGAGATGCGGCCAAGGCCGCCGTTCTAGCACCGGGGGCCACGGTGGTGGTCACCGCCGCACTGCGGGGCGAGGGGCTCGACAATCTGAGCGCCCTGCTGGAGGGGGGCCGGACCCTTGCGCTGCTGGGGCCATCGGGAGTGGGCAAGTCGACGCTCATAAACGCGCTGGTCGGCCATGAGGTGCAGGCCACTCAGGAGGTGCGGGCCGGCGACGCCCGGGGCCGCCACACCACCATCGCCCGACGGCTCATCGCGCTGCCCGGCGGGGGTTCGATTGTGGACACGCCCGGAATCCGAGCCGTGGGGCCCTGGGATGCGTGGGAGGGGTTGGCCGCGGCCTACGCCGAGATCGACGCCCTAGACAACGAGTGCCGCTTCGCTGAAGACTGCTGGCACCAGGGAGAGCCCGACTGCGCGGTGGCCGGCAACGTCGATCCTGGCCGGCTACAGCGCTACCTGGAGCTGGCCAATGAGCTGGCCGACCAAGACCTCGATCTGGCCCGACGTCGGCGTTAGTAGCGAGCAGCGCCAACCGCAGAGGCAAGGCCACGCGTGTCGGACCTGACCAATTCACAGACCGACCGCGGGATGCGCTAGAAAGCCCGCATGCCGAGCGCAACGCCATTAGCCGACAAGATCGCGGCCGTCACCGGAGGAGGCGGGGGAATCGGGGGAGGAATCTCCCGGTTGTTCGCCGAGGCTGGTGCCGCGGTGGTGGTCAATGACATCGACTCCGACCTGGCCAACGCCGCGGTGGGCGACATCACCGACGCCGGGGGGCGGGCCGTCGCGGTGGTGGGCGACATCACCGACGCCGATGTGGTGGCCCAGTTCCACCGGGCCGCAGTGGACTTTGGCGACGGCCGGGTGGACGTGCTGGTCAACAACGTGGGCGACTACCGGCCGGGCCGGGGCACGTTCATCCGAACCACCGAAGACGATTGGGACGCTCAGATCAACATCACCTTCCGCCATGTGCTGCGCTGCACCCGCGCCTTTCTGCCCACCATGGTGGAAGGGGGCGGGGGCACCATCGTGAACGTATCCACGGTGGAGGCCATGCGGGCGATGCCCGGCATCGCGGTGTATTCGGCGTCCAACGCCGCCATCATCGCCTTCACCCGATCCGTGGCCTTGGAGATGGCCGACCAGAACATCCGGGTCAACGCCATCGCCCCCGACATGGCCGTCACCCTGCAAACGCCTCTCGATCAGATGCTGCGGGACCGCCCTCTCGAACAGGTAACCCGGAATATCCCCCTGTGCCGCTTCGGCAACCCTGACGACTTCGCCGAGGTGGCCCTGTTCTTGGCCTCCGATCAGTCCCGCTTCATGACCGGCCAGACCCTCCCAGTGGACGGCGGCACCATGACCGCCCAGGGCTGGTACCGACGCGCCAGCGGCCGCGGCTTCACCAACCTCCCCGACGCCCCCTAGACCTCTAGAGCCGCCTAGTCCAGGCCGTACTGGGGGAGGCGGCCGTTGGCGATCATGGTGAGGCTGCCGGTGCCGGTTTCGTCGGGGTCGTTGGTGGTGACGGTGACCGGGGCGATGCGGTGCATGGGCGTAAACACCTCGCCTGAGGCCCTCACCACGTCGGCCGGATGGCTCACGTCCCAGATCTCGTGCTCTAGGCAGGACTCGCCCCGGTACACGCCGAGGCCGAGCTCGTCGTTCCACCCGCCGCTGTAGCCCAGACCGGCCATGTCCACCGCCGACCCCAGCGGCACCGAGCCCAGACGCAAAGAACGCCCGTCGTCCAGGCTCACCGCCATGTCGGCCGATGAGAACCGGCGAGTGCCTTCGAAGAAGTCCAACGACAGATCGGCCTCGGTCACGCGGCGGTCGGCATCGGGAGCGTCCCGGTCACGGATCAGCCCGGTGAGGTAAACCCGCTCGGGGCCCCGCTCCATGATCTGCACGTGGCCGGCCCGGCGGTTGGTGGAGAAGAACAAGAAGTAGAACAGCGTGCCGGCCTCGCTGTGCTGTCGGGGCGGGCCGGTCACCGGCTCGGGGATGCCCATAGCCGGACGCACTCCCCAAGAGTGGTCCCGACCGCCCCACCAGCCGTTCACTTCCAGCCCCTCGTCGCCGATGGTGACCCAGCCGTTTACCACGCCCACCTGGTTGAACCGCTGGTAGTCCTGGGTCACCCGGCCCCGCTCCCGCTCCACGTGGGGCTTTTCGATCTCGGGGGCCAGCTCGGCCCGCCACACCAGATCGCAAGCAATGGAGTGGTCGCCGGGGGCCAGGATCATCCGCAGCTCCTCCAGCGGGACCGTGGGCTCCACCCGCATCGGCCCCACCTCGGGTTCCAAGCGGGGGCGCAGCGCCCGCGACGCCCGCAGGTTGTGCTGGGTACCGCCCCGCACCATAACCACCCCGCCGTCGATCACGTTCATGTTGTTGTAGGAGCCCATTGTGAACTGCACCGCGGCCTGCCCCGCCGGGTCGTATATGGCGAACCAGTAGCGGTCGAAGAACCGGGGGTCAGACGTGCCGACGTGCTCGAACGGCTCGGCAATCTGGTGCCACAGGGTGTCGTCAATGGGTCTAAGCATGGCTACTTCAGCCTTTCTATGGAGTCGGACAGGTAGGCCCGCACCGCCGGGGACGACTCAGACCCGCCCATGATCTCATCGGTCAGCCGGGCCCGGAGATCCCGGTGGTATTCCTCGGCGGCGGCCAGGTCGGGAACGCCGGGAACGGCTTCGTGCAGCGCCGCGGGTTCGATGCCCAAGACCTCTTCCAGCGCCCGGATGTCGGCCACCAGGTCGGGCAGTATGTGGGGCCAACGAGCGGCGGCGTTTTCGAGGGCGGCAGCCGCGTAGGTCACCTGCTCCTGGGCATAGGGGTCGGACACTTCGGGGGCGACCAACTCCACCAACACCACCCGGGCACCCTCGATCTGTTCGCTCAACGTTGGTCTCATTGCCACTCCTCATTGGTCTGGGCCAAGAGAACCTTGCCCAGTAGTCCGGTGCCCGACCACACCCGCTGGGTGCGGCCATCGCAAAAGCTACGCACTCCGGTCATGGTGATGGCCGCCAGCTTGTAGTTGGCCAGCACTTGCCAGAACCGCAGCCTGGCCCGGTCCACGACCCGTCCGGTGCGAGCCTCATAGGCCGACACCAAGTCGTCCACCTCCCACCGTCCCGGGATCTGGTGCTCGCGCCGGCGGATCGGGTTGGTTACCCAACCCACATCTTCGGCCGGATCGCCGAGATGGACGGTCTCCCAGTCCAACAGCACCTGCACCCGGTGACCGTCGAACAGCACATTGCCCGGTTTGATGTCGCCGTGGACCACGGTGGTCTCCCCGGGCTCCGGCCGGTTGCGGCGCAGCCACTGCTCGATTTCGGCCAGCACCGGCTGGGGCTCAAGCGACTGGCGCTGCACAACCGCAGCCCACTCGTCGATGGCCGCCGTGGCCGGGTCATCCGGCACGGCCAGCACCTCGTTCAGCCCGGCACCCCGCCAATCCAAGGCATGGATCTCGATCATCAGGTCCACCATCTGCGAAGCAATGCCAACCCGGGTGTCCTCGTCGAGCTGGCTGATGCCGCCTTCCAGGATGAAGTGGTCGTTGAGCCCGTCGTAGCGGGTCATCACCAGGGCGGGGCGGCCCAGTTCCGACCCGTCGGCATCCAGCCACACCACCTCGGGGGCCCGCACCAGCTGATCGTGCAGCCGCCGCAGCACCTCGTACTCCACCCTGCGGTCAGTTTCCAGCACGCTGCCCACCGGATCGCGTCGAAGAAACAACCGGCGATGGTGCGACTGGCCGCCATCTTGCCAATGCAGATCGAACGGCCAGTTCTCGCGTGATTGACCTCCGGTGGCCCGAGCCTCGCCCTCCACCCGAAGCCCGTCGACTTCGCCTAGGTGCCGCCGAATGAACCCCTCCAGCGCAATGTCAAAGTCACTGGTCATCAGCGCATCACGCTAGTAGCGCAGGGTTGAGTGGAGCTGAGCGGACTCGAACCGCCGGCCTCCTCGTTGCGAACGAGGCGCTCTAGCCAACTGAGCTACAGCCCCAAAATTTCCAGTCAAGCCTAATGGGGACCGAGTCCCGGGCCGCGATCGGAATCAGCAGTTGTCGAAGATCAGCGCTGGCCGCCGGAGGCCACATCCCAGGAGCGGGGCTGTGAATCGTCGACGCCGACGGGATTGAGCCGATCCTCGCGGGTTCTCTGGTGCTGGACCAACATCATGGCGTAGCCCAGCAGCAGGGCGTCGATCAGCAGGTGGACCACCAAGGCGAAACCGCCCAGATAGACGGCGAAGACGAAAGAGGCCAGCGCACCGACGATGAGTGTCACCAAGATGCGGCGCCGACGGCGGCGGGCGTCGATGGAAGTCCGGGGGATGCCTCGATTCGAATTCGAAGCCATCTGATTAGCGTACACCCGAGGCGGCAGGGCGATATTGGGCCGAAGGGCCACCACTGGCGCGGCGGCCATGGCGCCCCGCTCAGCCAGACGGGGGTGCACAGAGCGAAGCGGTGCGCGGAAACCCAACTGGGGAGTGCGCCGCCTGATCCCGAATTGGCCGTTGCGCGCCCGGCGAATCAGAGGCGGAATCAAAAAGGCAGCCCATGCAGCTGCCAAGATCATGAGCAACACTGATGTCACCAATCTCGGGGGTCCCTTGCAGATTTAATGGTAAGCCGCAAAAGTGCGCTCACTGGTGGATGGTCGCGCCCCAATTCATAACGGACACTATCTGAACGCTTGATGGCCAGACGCCGACGGACATTACAGGGGCTTGACACTTGTTACGGTTCTACTACAGAAAGTCCACCCGCGCCACCCGGTCTACCACGGGAATTTGGGGGATGGCGCTCAGTCGTCGTAGACCGAGTCGGCATCCTCCAAACGCCGATAGGAGCCGGAGCGCCCACCCGTCTTCTCCCACAGGGCGATCTCACCGATCACCATCTCTTTGTCCCGCGACTTGCACATGTCGTAGACGGTCAGCGCGGCCACCGAGCAGGCGGTGAGCGCCTCCATCTCCACCCCGGTCCGATCGACCGTTTCCACCTCGGCCTCGATCTCGATGTAGGTGTCCTCGATCCTGAAGTTGACCAGCACTGCGCCCACCAACAGGGGATGGCACAGCGGGATGAGCTCGGGGGTGCGCTTGGCTGCCTGGATGCCCGCCACTCGGGCCACCGCCAGCACGTCTCCTTTTCCTATGGCGCCCCGGGCCACGGCCGAAGCGGTGTCGGTGTTCATGAATACCTTGGCCCGGGCGATGGCCCGGCGGTGCGTGGGATCCTTGGGGGTTACATCCACCATGCGGGCCCGGCCGAGGGGATCAAGGTGGGTGAATCCGACGTCGGACACCTCAGCCCCCGATTTGTGACATCGATCGACCGGGGCGGATGAAGTGCACCTGGTTGATGGCGTGGCCGGCCCACTTGTCCTTGACCACTCCCGAGATGACCGCGGCAATCTCCCCGTCGCTGGCCCCCGAGCGCAGCAGCTCTCGAAGGTCGTGCTCGTCCACGGCGAACAGGCAGTTGCGGAACATGCCCTCGGCGGTGAGGCGCACCCGATCGCAGCTTCCGCAGAAGGCGTCGGTCACGCTGGCGATCACCCCGAACGAGCCCTTGCCGTCGGCGTAGTGCCACACCGCGGCCGGCGAGTTGGATCGCTCAACGGGGGCCAGGGGGAACGCCTCGTCCACTGTGGCGACGATCTCGTCGAGGGTCACCACCTTGTCGTTGCTCCACGAGAGGTCGGCGTCCAGGGGCATGAACTCGATGAACCTGACCTCCACGCCCTTGTCCCGGCCGAAGCGGGCGAAGTCTGTGATCTCGTCGTCGTTGATTCCCCGCATCATCACCGCATTCACCTTCACCGGGTTCAAGCCGGCGGCCAGAGCGGCGTCGATTCCGTCGAGCACCCGGTCCAAGTCGTTCCGGCGGGTGAGCTCCTCAAACCGCTGGGGCTGGAGGGAGTCGAGGGAGATGTTGATCCGCCGCAGTCCGGCAGCGGCCAGCTTGTCGGCCAGAAGGCCCAGGGTGGCGCCATTGGTGGTAAGGGCCAGGTCGATGTCCAGGGCCGCGAGCTTCTCCACCAGCACCGGCAAGTTGGCCCGCACGGTGGGCTCCCCGCCAGTGAGGCGGATGCTGTCGATGCCGAAGTGGTCGACCATCAATCTGGCGATGCGCTCGATCTCCTCGAAGGTGAGCAGGTCTTCGCGGGGCAGCCAGTCGAGCCCGTCGGCGGGCATGCAATACGTGCAGCGGAAATTGCACCGGTCGGTCACCGAAATGCGGAGATCCCGGTGGACCCTCCCGAATCCATCGATCAGCGGCACGCTCACTCCCCCATTCTGACCGAACAGGCCGCCAAACACACCTTCGGGCCAAACACACTTTCGGGCCAAGCACTTCTTCGGGAACGCCTCTCCCCGACGAAGCTCCGATCAGCGCAGAATCAGCAGGGACACCGGATCGCCGACATCGAGGCCTTCCCCGTCGGGCACCACCGCCAGAGCATCGGCCGCGGCCATAGCCGATAGCTGGTGCGAACCCTGGCCGCCGGCTGAGCGAGCGTGGTAATGGCCGTCGGCATATTCCACCCGCACGCGGGCGAAGTGGGTCTTGCCGTCGGAGCGACGGCGCAACGGCTCGGCCACCAGCCCCATGACCAACGGGCGATGCCATGACCCAGAGGGATGGCCCATCATCTTGCGCAGACCGGGCCGGGCAAACAGCTCGAACGACACCATGGACGACACCGGGTTGCCGGGAAGCCCGAACACCGGGATGCCCTGAACCAGACCGAAGGCCAAGGGCTTTGCCGGCTTGATGGCTACCTGCATCCAGGACATGTCGCCGATCTCGTTGAGCACCTTCTTCACGTAGTCGTAGTCGCCCATGCTCACCCCGCCCGAGGTCAAAAGGGCGTCGCACTTTTCCACCCCCGCCTGAAGGCCGGCGGAAATCTCATCCTCGTCGTCGGCCAGGCTGCCCAAATCCACCGGCTCGCATCCGGACTCGGCCAATAGCGCCAGCAGCGTGTGCCGGTTGGAATCGCGGATTTGTCCCTTCTCCAGCGCCTGCGGCCCCTCCACCAGCTCGTCGCCGGTGGACATCACCCCTACTCGGGCCTTGGGCCGCACCCTTACCTGGTACATGCCCAGGCTGGTGAGCACCCCCAGGTGCCCGGGGGTCAGAACCTCACCCGGACCGAATACCGTCTGGCCCACCGTCAGATCCTCGCCGGCCCGGCGAATGTGGTTGCCCTCGGGCACCGACTGGGCCACGGTCACCTCGGTACCGTCGGCGCTGGTCTCGGTGAGCTCCACCATCACCACCGCGTCAGCCCCCGGCGGGATTACCGCGCCGGTCATGATGCGCGCCGCCTGCCCAGCTTCCACGGTGATGTCGGGCGGCACCCCTGCGGGAATGGTTCCCGCAATGCCCAAGGTCACCGGCGCATCGGCTACATCAGCCGACCGCACCGCAAAGCCGTCCATCGCCGTGTTGTCGAACGGCGGCACCAGTTCGGGGGCCAGCACGGTCTCGGTGGTCACCAAGCCCCGAGCATCGCCAACGGCCACAGTGATTTCGTCCAGCACCTCGCACCCGGCCAGCACTCGCTCCTGAGCCTCAGCCAGTGGGATCATCACCAAAGCGCCGGTTCTTGTCTACGCCACATGCGGCGAATGTTCTCATGATGGCGAGCGATTACCACCACCGCCACCCCTATAACCACCACCACCTCCAGTGCTGGCCACCCCTGAATGGCCACCGAGGCTGGCGCTGCCGCTACCGCCACCAGCGAAGCCGCCCCAGCCCGTTTGGTGACGGCCAGAGCCACTGCCCACACCCCGATGAGGATCACGCCCACCACCGGTGTCAGCGCCAGCAGCATCCCCCCAAACGTGGCCACCCCCTTGCCCCCCTTGCGATAGCGCCCTAGGGGCACGATGTGACCCACCACAGCCGCCGCCCCGCACGCCGCCCCAACTAGCTGATCTGCGAATATCAGGCCGATCCCAGCAGCGATGACCCCCTTCCCCACATCACTGAGCAGCACCCAAGCCGCCGGCCACCGCCCCGCCACCCGGTACACGTTGCTGGCCCCCGGATTCTTCGACCCCTCCCGAGTCGGATCGTGCCCCGTATACCTCCCCACCAAAAGCGCGCCAGGAAACGTCCCCCACAAATACCCAACCAGGACCAAAACCCATTCCCAGTCCACAAACCAACAATACTGAAACCCGCCTCTTCCCTACCCAAGTCAGCTGGAGGGACCAACATAGGCAGGCTGGCGGGCAACAAAGCGAGGTCGTGGCGGGGGGTGGCGCTGCCCCCTCCTCTACCCAAAACAGTTGGAGGTCCCAACATAGGCAGGCTGGGGGGTGGCGCCGTAGGCGGACCTGGCCGCTCCGACGGCCAGGCCGCCGTAGGTGACAGGACCCGCCAGCCTGCCGGACGCAGGTACCCCCCTCAGATAGCCAAGAAACCAATCCCACCTCTATCCTTAAACCTCGTGCCCGCCTACGACTACAGCTGCCAAACCTGCGGCACCCGCTTCGAGGTAATCCAGTCGTTCTCCGAGGACACCCTCACCGTCTGCCCGCAAGCCGACTCCATCGCCAGCCCCGCGGCCTGCACCCAGCCCGGCAAGGGCCAGGTGTCCAAGGTGTTCAGCGTCCCCAGCATCACCTTCAAGGGCGACGGCTTTTACCGCAACGACAGCCGCTCGGGGGCGAAGTCGTCCACCATGGCCGGCTCGTCATCCAACGGCGACAGCTCCAATGGCCAAGGAAAATCAGATTCTTCGAAGTCCGACGCGGCCAAGTCCGACAGCAGCTCATCGGAGTCGTCGGGCCGCGAGCCGGCCAAAGCCGCCTCCAGCTCATCCGACGACTAGTCACCAGCCATGCCCGAGATCGGCGTCATCGGCGGCTCCGGTCTCTACTCCCTTCTGGATGACGCAGTAGAAGTACCGGGCGACGACGCGTTCGGACCCCCGTCAGGGCCGCTCACCATCGGCTCGGTGGACGACATCGAAGTGGTGTTTCTCGCTCGTCACGGCCCCGGCCACCGCTATCCGGCCCACAAGGTCAACTACCGGGCCAACCTGTGGGCCCTGCGCCAAGCCGGGGTAAAGGCCATCTTCGGACCCAGCGCCTGCGGCTCGCTCCGCCCCGAGCTGGCCCCCGGCCACATCGTGGTGTGCGACCAGCTGGTCGATCGCACGTCGGGGCGGGCCGACACCTACTTCGACACCGTCACCAACCACGTCTCGCTGGCCGACCCCTACTGCGACGAACTCCGACAAGCGCTGCTCGGTGCCGCCCGAGCCGAGGGGATGACCGCCCACGACGGGGGCACCATGACGGTGATCTCCGGCCCCCGCTTCTCAACCCGGGCCGAATCGCGCTGGTTCCGCGACAACGGCTGGGACGTGGTGGGCATGACCCAGTACCCCGAGGCCGCCCTCGCCGCCGAACTGGGCATCTGCTACGCCACCGCCGCCCTGGTCACCGACTACGACGTGGGCCTGGAAGACGACCCCGACCTCGAGCCGGTCACCCAAGACGAGGTGTTCGCCTTCTTTGCCCAGAATCTCGACCGGATGCGGGCCGTCTTGTTCGGCGCCATCCGCGCCGTGGCCGCCAACCTCCCCGACTGCACAGGCCAAACCAACGGCATCGAGCCTCCCCTGCCCTGACCCTTTCCAACGGCTCCTGGCGCCGCTAGCCTGAACGGCGCTTCCCCCCCTACGAGCATGGCGAAGGCGCGCGCCGGTGGACGCATCTGCTGACAATGAGCACCAACCCCTCACCTGGCGGGGCTCGCTTCTGGGCCGGCTGCCGGGCGGGCGGCGCAGCTATTGGCTGGTGGTGGCCGCGGCCGCGGCGGTGACCGGACTGGTGGTGGCCGCCATCGCCGTCATGGCCGGAGGCGGACCGTCTTTGGGCGAGCCCACCCCGGTTGTGGTGGCCACCGAACCCATCGAGGCCGGGCAACCGCTAACCGGGGCCAACACCGAGGTCCGCCGGTATCCCGCGCTGGTGCTGCCTCCCGACGCCTTGGGTGCGCTGACCGGCGATGAGGTGGCCTCGGCCGCCCTCCATGTCGGCGATGTGGTGACCGCAACCCGTCTGGGGGGATTGACCATCGGGGATCGAACCGAGGTGGCGGTTCCCGCCCACACCGCCATGCCCCCGCTGGTGCCCGGCGACCGGGTGGACGTGCTGGTAACCCTGCCCATCACCGATGACCGCGGCGGCCAGTCGCAAGCCACCCTCACCGTGGCCACCGCGGCGGTGGTCACCGACAAGGCCGAGCACGCCGTCACCATCGCGGTCACCGGCCAAGAACTGCTCCCGGTGGCTTCCGCGGTGATCCAGGGTTCTGTGACCTTGGCCCTGGTGCAGGCTGGTTGAGGAGCGCCGCCGCTAGCGCACCGAGGCGGCTATGAGGCTGAGCACCAGCAGGGCCACCAAAACCCGGTACACCGCGAACGGGCCGAAGCTGCGGGTGCGCACCAGGGCCAACAGCCCCTTGACCGCGGCGAAACCGGTTACAGCCGACGCTGCGGTGCCCCACGCGAACCCGGCTCGGGCATCGGCGGGGATGCCCCCCCATCCGCCGATGTCGATGAACTGGTACACGCCGGCACCGGCGATCACCGGCACGCTCATCAGCATGGCCAGGCGGGCGGCGGCCTCGCGATTGAAGCTGAGCAGGCGCCCGGCGGTGATGATCACTCCCGACCGCGAAACCCCCGGCTGAAGCGAGCAGGCCTGGGCCAATCCCAGCCCCAGCGCGTCGCGCACACCGAACTCACCGACGTCTCGCTGCCCCGTGCGCCGGTCCGACCACCACAGCACAACACCGAACACCGCCAGCATCACCGCGGTTAGCCAGACCTCGTCATCGGCCTCGTCGATCACCGATCGCAGCCCCACGCCCACCGCGGCGGCCGGAATGGTGGCCAGCACCAGCAGCCACCCCAGCCGGCCCTCGGCGGTCATCGGGGCCTGGCGCCGGGTCACCGCGGATATCCCGTCTCGCACCAGCGCCCACACCTCTCGGCGCAGGCAGGCCACCAATCCCACCAGCGTGCCCAAGTGAAGCGCCACGTCGAACGCCTTCTTGAGATCGTCGCGGCCGTCGAAATCGCTCCAGTCGGCCAGCCAGGGAATGATCTGAAGGTGTCCGCTGGACGACACCGGCAGGAACTCGGTCAGCCCCTGGGCGATGCCCAGCAAAATGGCGTGCAGGACCGACATGGCCTCGTGGCCTGGGGCTAACCCTTAGGCACCGGACATGGTGACTTCGGCCACCACCAGCGACACCCCCGCCGAGCTCATGGGCAGCCAGGTGAGGTCGGACCCCACCGCGGCCACGTCGAGCAGCATCCGCTGGAGGGTGGAGGCGATGGTGATCTCCCTCACCGGCTCGGCCAACTCGCCGTTGCGGATGCGCAGGCCCTCGGCGCCGGTGGAGAAGTCGCCGCTCACCGGGTTGACCCCCGAGTGCAGGCCCGACACGCCCTGCACCAGCACCCCGTTGTCGATGCCGGCGATGAGCTCCTCGGGCGGCTGGTCGCCGGGTACCAGCGACAGCGCTTGGCAGCCCACGCCGGGGGTGCTGGCGTATCCCCGAACGGCTGAGCCGGTGGAGGCCGATCCCGAGCGCCGCCCGGTGTAGCTGTTGTGCAAGAACCGCTCGAGCTGGCCGACGCCGATCAGCTGGTTGCGCCGGGTGGCGAGGCCCTCGCCGTCGGCATCGGAGGAGGTGAACGCCTCCGGGTTGGTGGGATCGTCCACCAAGGTGACGATGGACGCGGCCACTTGATCTCCCAGGCGGTCGGCAAACAGCGACCGGCCCTTCAGCACCGCCTCGCCCGACAGGGTGCTGCCGATGATGCCCAGGAACTGGGCGGTGACAAACGGGTCGAGCACCACGGTGACCCTCTCGGAGGACGGCTGGGTGGCGCCCAGCATCCGAGTGGCCCGCTCCACCGCGTCTTTGGCCGCCACCGCCACATCAAGGGTGCTGGGCTCTCGGCCCACCGAGAAGCCGAATCCGGTCTGAGTCTCGTCGCCCTCAGAGGCCAGCGAGTAGGCGGTGAGGTAGCAGGATGTGTCCCGGCCCGTGCTGCGGATTCCGGTGGTGGTGGCAATGGCATCCGCGCTCAGGGCATCGCCGTAGTCGGCCGACTCCACCCCCACGATGCGGGGATCGCCAGCCTGCACCAACCGCTCCAGTTCCAGGGCCAAGTCGATCTTGGCCTCGGTGCCGTACTCCAGCAGGGCCTCGTTGTAGAGGTAGAGTTCCGGGGGCTCCACCCCGTCGGGCTCGGCCAGTCCGAAGAACTCGTCGGGGGAGCCGAACACGGTGTTGTCGCGGGCCTCGGCCAGGGTCTCTTCCAGAACCTCGGGATCGAGGGTGCCGGCGTGGGCGAACCCTTGGCGGCCGTCGGCGATCACCCGGATGCCCACCCCTTGCGACTCGGCCACCGACAGCGACTCGATCTCGCCCTCGTAAACCCGCACCTCGGTCTCCTGGCTGTGACCGACCACCGCCTCGATCTGCTCGCCGTCGCGGCCCCAGCCCACGATGCGTTCGGCGATCTCCAGCAGTTCCTCAGGATTCACGCGACACCCTCGTAGATGATCGGCCTCGGTGGGCGGGGGTCACGCCGCGGTTCCGCCGATGGTCATCGACGCCACCCGAAGGGTGGAGGTTCCGTCGCCCACCGGCACGCCCTGGCCGTCTTTGCCGCAGGTGCCCGGCGATCCCATGGCGAAGTCGTTGCCCAGCACCTCGATGCCGGCCAGAACCTCGGGGCCGTTGCCGATGAGATTGCCCTCCCGGATGGGGGGGCCGATCTGGCCGTTCTCAATCAGGTAGGCCTCGCTCATGCCGAAGACGAAGTCGCCGGTGGCGGTGTTCACCTGGCCGCCGCCCAGGTGGGCCACGTATACGCCGCGGTCGGTTGCGGCGATGATGTCCTGGGGATCATCGGTTCCGTTGGCCAGATAGGTGTTGGTCAGCCGCACCATGGGCAGGTGCTGGTAGCTCTGGCGGCGGCCGTTGCCCGAGCTGTCCCGGCCCTCCTTGCGGGCCCGGAGCAGATCCCACATGTAGTCGGTGAGCACGCCGTTCTCGATGAGCACGTTGCGCTGGGCGGGCCGGCCCTCGTCGTCGATGGCGTAGGCCCCCCACTCCCGGGCCATGGTCCCGTCGTCGATGAGGGTGACCTCGGGGTGGGCCACCTGCTCGCCCACCCGGTTGCGGAATACCGACGCCTGCTTGGCCACCAAGTCGGCCTCCAGGCCGTGTCCGCAGGCCTCGTGGAACAGCACACCGCCGCCGCCGGGGCCGATCACCACCTGCATCGAGCCGCTGGGCGCCGGCTGGGCGGCCAGCTTGGTGAGCGCCCGATTGGCCGCGGTGCGAGCCAGCTCATCCACCTCGTACTCGTCGAACAGCTCGAATCCGATGGGGCGGCCCACGCTCTCGAACCCGGTCTGCATGCCGGTGTCGCCCATCGCCACGCACGACACCGCGAACCGGGTGCGCACCTGGTCGTCACCGGCCAGCAGCCCGTCGCTGTTGGCCACCAGGATTCGGCGGCGCCCGTCGGCGTAGCGGGCCGACACCTGGGTTATGGCCGAGCCCGCCGCTCGGGCGGCCTCGTCGGCCCGGCCCAAGAGCTCCACCTTGGTGGCTTTGGCCACGGTCTCGGGCAGCACCTCGATTTCGTTGGGCGCCGGGGCGTCCACCCGGCTGAGCGCCACGATCTGGTGGCCGCCCCCGCCGCCTCGTGCGGCCGCCGCCGCGGCCCGAGCCGCTTTGGCCAAACCGGCCTCGCTCAGATCAGACGTGTGGGCGAATCCGGTGGTCTCCCCCACCACGACGCGGATTCCCGCCCCCCGGGTGCGACCCGAGGTGAGCTCCTCTACCTTGCCGTCGTCCAACAGCGCCGATGAAGAGCGCCGGTCTTCCACAAAGACCTCGGCGAATTCGCCCCCGGTTTTCAGCGCCTCCGACAGCGTGCCCGAAACTACAGACTCGTCGATCACAATTGTGCTCCCCGTCTCTCCACCAGCTCGTCGATCACAGCTTCTCCCTTGCCTCGACGCCGTAGCCTACCGACATCCCGTGTGAACCGGGAACAGGGGCCGTCAGCCCAGGTTGGAGCGGCGGGGGTAGGCGTGCTCGGGGTCGCAGATCACGTTCACCACGTAGGGGACGCCGGCGTCGAGAGCCCGCTTGAGGGCGGGGGCGATGTCGTCGGGGCGCTCCACCGTCTCTCCCGCACCGCCCAAAGCCGACACCACCTGGTCGTAGCGGCACCCCTCCTGGAGGTCGGCGGCCACGTCATAGCCGTACATCTGGCGCATGGGGTGCTTCTCCAACCCCCAGCAGCCGTTGTTGCCCACCACGATGACCACCGGCAGGTTGTGGCGCACCAGCGAATCGGCGTCCATCAGCGAGAACCCGGCCGCCCCGTCGCCCAACAGCAGCACCACTTGGCGGTCGGGTTGGGCCACCCGGGCGGCCATGGCGTAGCCCATGCCGGTGCCCAGACAGCCGTAGGGACCGGGATCCAGCCAGTGGCCGGGCAGATAGGAGTCCACGAAGCGCCCGGCGTAGGAGACGAAATCGCCGCCGTCTCCGATCACCACCGCATCCCGGTCCAGAACCTGGCGCAGTTCCCCGTAAACCCGAGTGGGCAAGATCGGATCAGCCGCCGTGGCCAGCAGGTCCTCCTCCTCGGCGCGGGCCGCGTTTTCTGCATCGCGCAGCTTGGCCACCCACTGGTCGCGCTCGGCAGGGTGGGCGGGCGCGGGGCCGTCGGCCAGCGCGCCCAGCATCTGGACTAAATCGCCCGACACCGTGGCCACGGGCTGGGCGTGGGCCGACACCGACTCCGCGCTGTCGGTCAGATGCACCACCTGGGCATCGCCTAACCGGCCGAACGAGAGCCGGAAGTCGAGCGGGGTGCCGGCCACGATCACCAGATCAGCGTCGGTGCGCAGCAGGCGCCGGGTGCGGCTGAAGAACAGCTCGTGGTCGGCGGGCAGGCATCCCCGGCCCAGACCGTTGGCGAACGCGGGCAGCCGCTGGGCCTCCACCCAGGCCCGCAGCGCGTCCCAGGCGCCGTCCCAGTACACATCGGTGCCCACCAGCACCGCAGGACAGCGAGCGGCAGCCACCATGTCGGCCACCGCGGCCACCCCTTCGGGGTCGGGGGCCTCGCCCACTGGCATCGGCTCGTCAGGCACGGTGCCGGAGCCCTCGGAGAAGATCACGTCCATGGGATAGTCCACGAAAACCGGGCCTCGGTGAGGGGTCATGGCGGCTTGCACGGCCCGATACGTGGCCGCGGCCAGATCGTCGCCGCCTCCCGCGGTGAGCGACCACTTGGTGACCGGGGCCATGATGGGCACGTGGTCGAGCTCTTGGAGCGAGCCCGACCCCCAGCGGGCCTCCGGGGCCCGGCCTCCCAGCACCACCAGCGGCGCACCGTTTAGCCAGGCGGTGGTCACTGCGCTCACCGAGTTGGTCACCCCGGGGCCGGCGGTCACCGCGGCCACCCCCGGACGGCGGGTCAGCTTGGCCAGCCCCTCAGCCGCAAACACTGCGGTCTGCTCGTGGCGCACGTCGTAGAGCACCACGTCGCCCTGCTTCACCGCGGCGTCGTACAGCGGGAAGATATGGCCCCCCGACAGGGTGAATAGCTCCTGTACGCCGAAGGGGGCTAGCGCGGCCAGAACCTGATCGCCCCCGTGACCGGTGACCTGTTTTCCCGACATTGGCCTCACCGTAATATCCATAGGGGCGCGGCGGGGCAATAGCCTTGTCTGAATGACCCCGATGGCCGCCTCAACCGCTGGCGCGTGCCCGGGATCACCCCTACACGTTTGCGAGCTCGGGCTTGACTGAGAAGCACACCACCCGCCGGGTGCTCAGCATCGTGCTCCGGGTGGGCATCAGCGTGGCCCTGTTCTTCTTGTTGATCTGGTGGCTGCCCTCTTTTGACGCCGGACAACTGTGGCCCGACTTCAACTCGGCAACGCCGTTCTGGCTCATCGGCGCGCTCATGCTCACCGTGATCGGCAACATGGCGGCCACCGCCCGGTGGTATGAGGTGGCCGTCGCCCTCGGGCTGCAAGTGAAGCCCCGGCGCATGTTCTCGCACTACATGGCGGGAATGTTCATCTCCAACTTCGTGCCCACCACGGTGGGGGGCGACGTGCTGCGGATATCCCGCCTCTCCAACGACACCGGCGACGGCCCCCACAGCTTCGCCTCGGTGCTGTTGGAGCGGCTCAGCGGCTGGATCGTGCTGCCGGTGTTCACGCTGGTGGGCCTGGCGCTCGACGAAGAGCTGCGGGGATTGGGCGCCCCCTCCCGAGTGGCGGCCAGCACCGCCGGCCTCACCCTTTTGGCTCTCGGGCTGATCCTGCTGCTGGTGGGCAATCAGTGGTTCGGCCGATGGGTCAGCCGACGCAACGGCTGGGTCCGCTTCGTGAACGGTCTGCACATGGGCATCGACGAACTTCGGGCCAAGCCCCGCGACACCGGCCGGGTGCTGATAACCGCCTTCGCCTACCAGGCGATCATGCTGGCCGCCGCCGGGTGCGCGGCCAAGGTGGTGGGGATCAACGGCCTGGGGCCCACCGAGCTGATGGCGTTCATCCCCGCGGTGCTCATCATCCAGGTTCTGCCCATCGGCTTGGGAGGGCTTGGCCTGCGGGAGGGGGCCTTGGTGCTGTTCCTCCACGACTTGGGCGTGATCGACGAGCGGGCCATCGCCATGGGTCTGCTTCTATACTTCCTCACCGTGGCCGGCAGCCTGGTGGGGTTGCCGGCGCTGGTGTTCGGCGGCCAACACTGGCAACGGGCCTCGCGCTTCCGCCGTGGGCGCTGACCGCCGCTGGCAACGGGCCCGCGTTCTAGCCACGAGCCGCACCCGGCCCCGCTGGTACCTGGAACTGGCGGTCATCGGGGCGTTCTACGGCATCTACTCCTGGGTGCGGAACCAATTCGGCTCCGCGGCGGTGGAGCCGGGCGAGGCGCAGGCCAATGCCGAGCTGGTGATCGACTGGGAGCGCAGCATCGGGCTTTACTTCGAGCGCGACCTCCAAGACCTGTTCATCGGGTGGGTGTCGTTCATCCAGTTCTGGAACCTCTTCTACGGTCTCTTCCACTTCGCGGTCACCGCCTTCACCCTCATCTGGCTCTACTGGCGCTTCCCCCGGCACTACCCGTTCTGGCGCACCACCGGCCTGTTGACCACCGGGTCGGCTCTGGTGGGGTTCGCCCTGTTCCCGTTGATGCCTCCTCGCCTGCTGTCGGTGGGCGGGCGCTATGGCGGCGATCTGCCCGAAACCGGGTATGTCGACACCGTTCACGAGCTGGGCGGGCTGTGGTCGTTTACCGAGGGAGCGGCCGAAACGCTCTCCAATCAGTACGCCGCCATGCCCAGCCTGCACTTCGCCTGGGCCATGTGGTGTTTTCTGGCGTTGCGCAAGCATTTGGTCCACCCGGTGGCCAAAATTGCCATCGCCGCCTACCCCTGGCTGACCCTTTTCGCCATCGTGGTCACCGCCAACCACTACTGGATCGACGCGGTGGGCGGACTGGGGGCGCTGGGCCTGGGCTGGGTGGGGGCAAGGGGCTTCCACAAATGGAGAAACCGCGAGTAACCTGGCAATCCCAACTCATTGGGGGCCCAACTAATCGGGAGGGACGTGGACACCAACCATCTTCAGAAGATCACCTGCCCAGCCGATCTGCGCCGCTTGGGCGACGAGGAATTGACCGAGCTATCCGAAGAGATCCGTGAGTTCATCGTCGAGACGGTCAATGCAAATGGAGGCCACCTGGGATCCAATTTGGGCGTGGTGGAGCTGACGCTGGCCCTTCACCTGGTGTTCGACTCTCCCCGCGACATCATCTTGTGGGACACCGGCCACCAGGCCTACGTGCACAAGATGCTCACCGGGCGCACCGACCAGTTCAAGTCTCTCCGCAAGCCGGGGGGTCTATCGGGATATCCGAGCCGAGAGGAGTCCCCCCACGACTGGATCGAGAACAGCCACGCCTCCACGGTGCTGAGCTACGCCCATGGCTTGGCCACTGCGCAGGAGTCCGCCGGCGGCGAACAGCGCCGGGTAATCGCCGTGGTTGGCGACGGCTCGCTCACCGGGGGGGTGGCGTTCGAGGGCCTCAACAACATCGGACACTCGGGCTGCGACGTGACCATCGTGCTCAACGACAACGGTCGCTCCTATGCCCCCACGGTCTCTCGGCTGTCGGAAAGCCTTCTGCGGGTGCGGATGGACCCCCGCTATGTGCGCACCGACAACCAGATCCGCAAAGTGCTGAAGGACATTCCCTGGGTGGGCGATCTGGCCGGTCGAGCCCTCGGGGCCACCAAGGCCGCGGTGCGCGAGATGGTGGAGCCCCGCACGTTCTTCGATGAACTGGGCATCAACTATTTCGGCCCGTTCGACGGCCACGACCTGGGCAAGCTGGAGCGGGTGTTCAGCCGGGTGTCCCACCTGGGGGGTCCCTGCCTGGTGCATGTGCTCACCCAGAAGGGCCGGGGATATGCGCCGGCCGAGAACGACCCGGTCAAGAACATGCACGACATGTCGAAGGCCAAGCCGGGCAGCTACACCGAGGCATTCACCGAGGCGATGATCAAAGAGGCCGAGGCCCGGCCTGAAATGGTGGCCATCACCGCGGCCATGCCCGACTCCACCGGGCTGCTGCCGTTCGCCGAGCGGTTCCCCGAGCGGTGCTTCGACGTGGGGATCGCCGAGCAGCACGCGGTGACCGCGGCGGCCGGTATGGCCATGGGGGGACTCCGCCCAGTGGTGGCCATCTACTCCACTTTCTTGACCCGGGCCATCGACCAGGTGAACCTCGATGTGGGGTTGCACGGCCAGCCAGTGGTGTTCTGCCTCGACCGAGCGGGCATCACCGGCGACGACGGTCCGTCGCACCACGGCGTGCTCGACATGGTGCTGCTCACCAAGATTCCCGGCATGACCGTGCTGGCGCCGTCGTCATATCAAGAGATCCAGCAGATGCTGCACGATGCCCTGGAGATAACCACCGGTCCGGTGGCAATGCGGTGGTCAAAGACTGCCGCACCTTCGGTGCCCGAAGACGAGGTGGGTCACGGCCTCAAAGGCCGCAAGGTGAAAGAGGGCTCCGACGTGTGCCTGCTGGCGGTGGGCAAGATGCTGGCCGCAGCCCAAGAAGCTGCCGAGCTGTTGGAGGCCGACGGCGTGTCGACCACCGTGTGGGACGTCCGCTGCGTGAAGCCCCTCGACGAGGACATGCTGGCCGATGCGGCCCGCCACAGCGCGGTGGTGACCATGGAGGACGGCTGGCGAGAGGGCGGCGCGGGCAGCTCCATCGCCCACCATTTGGCCCACTCGGGCCGTGAAGGCCCCGTTCCCGCGATCCGGATTCTGGGCGTGCCCAACGAGTACATCCCCCAGGGTGTGCCCGACCAGATCCTCGCCGACTGCGGCCTCGACCCCGCCGGCATCGCCGCCTCCGCCCGCGAAGCGCTGGCCGTCAAGATCTAGCGAACCGGCCTAGGACTTCCTTGATCGCCTCGCCGTAGGCGGCCAGCTTGGCCGGGCCGATGCCGCTAATGGCCCGCAGTCCCGCATCGGTGGTGGGGCGATGGGTGGCCAGTTCGATGAGGGTGGCGTTGCTGAAAACGACGTAGGCGGGCACGTTGTCAGTCCGGCTGCGCTCCAGCCGCCAGGCTTTCAGGGCCTCAAACGTGGCTGCTCCTACCGGGTCGGTAGGGGGCTGGGCCTGGGGGCGTTTCGCTGGCTTGGTTGCCGCGGCTGGTTTCTGCGAGGCGGCCGCTGCCACCACCACTGGCGGAGTCAGCAAACCGGAAGTGGTTGCGGGGTCGGGTTCTGGGGGAGGTTGATACCGAGAGGTGAGCTCAGCTTGGAAGTCGGTGGGCGGGTTGCCGCAGATGAGGGTCACCGACTGCGA
>JAJEEH010000024.1 GCA_022821105.1 Acidimicrobiia bacterium | reverse complement strand
GTGAAGGCGTCGGCGATCTCGGTATCGGCCTGGATCTTGGCGTCCACGATGCTCGGGCCGGGAATGCTGGTTCCCGGCACGGTGTAGACCACTAGCTGCCCGTACTCACCCAATCCTCCGTCTGGGTCGACGTCGCTCTTGGCGGCGATGAACGCGGTCAACTCCTTGCGCTCGTCCTCGTCATCCCCCGAACCGGATACCGGCACGAAGGTTCGGAAGATCACGAAGTCCAAGTCGTCTTCACCGGGCAGCTGGAGGAGCTGGTAGAACGGCCGGATTCTCCGCTCGAGCTGGCGGGTGGCGGTGGCGGTGGCGGTCTCCTCGGCGGCAATGGCCTCGGTCACCTCGTCCAAGAACGTCCTGGCGGTGATGCGGGTACCCGGATCCTGGGCAACGGCCCACGTCACCGAGTTGGCGTAGAAGGTCTCGGGGTCGTCGATGAAGTAGCGGGCCCACATGGAGGTCTGCACCCGGAACAGGTCCTCGGGGTAGCGCAGATGATTCTTGAGGTCGAGGGACATCTCGTCGAAGTCCTCGAACAAGCCCGGGAATATCTTCCGCCATGCCTGGATGATGGGATCTTCGGAGTCGATCACATAGAAGGTTGTGGTGCCGTCGAAGGCATCCACCACCACCTTCACCGAGTTGCGGACGTAGTTGAACCTCTTGCGCAACCCGCTGTCCAGCGGCAGGTCGCTCACGTCCGGTCGCTGGCCGTAGGGATAGCGATCGCTGGTGGTGTAGGCGTCGACGATGTAGAACACTCGGCCGTCCGAGACCACGGGATAGGGATCGGCGTCCAACTCCAGGAACGGGGCCAGGTTCTGCACCCGTAGGCGCAGGTCGCGATTGAAGATGATCCGGGAGTCGCTGTCCACGAATCCGGAGATCAGCGGGTTGATGTCGCCAAAGCGCAGGGCAAACGCGGCTTGGCGGAAGAAGCTCCCGATATTCACCCCGGCCTCGCCGTCGTAGACGAAGGGAACCGTCTCGTTGGCCTCGGTGTAGTCCACCTCGGGAATCGAGGCCCCCACAATGGCGTAGCCGGTGAGGTTCTCGCCGATGTAGAGCTGAGGCCGGGTTAGCTCGAAGTCGGGGCTGGTCACCACCGGAACGTCGCCCACCGTGAAGTCGGGAGAGCCCTGGGTAGTAACCGAGTTCACCGGCGCCACGGCCACGCCATAGCCGTGGGTGTACTGGATGTGGCGGCCCTCCCACGACTGCTGGGGGACGTCGGCCACGTTGAGCTGGCGGGCGCCGATCACCACCTCGGTGATCTCGCCGTCGATCTCATAGCGGTCGACGTCGACCTCGCTGTTGAAGGTGTAGAAGGTGCGCTCCGACTGCTCCACCTGGAAGGCGTTGGGCACGATGTCGGGGTCCAACAGCCTTATGTTGCGAACGCTGGGATTGTCGGCCAGCTCTTCGACGGTGATCGAGGTATCGGGATCGAACGAGATGGTGGTCACGTTGTCCGCGGTGTCTGCGTCACCGGGATTCTTGTCGAAGCCCAGAGCGTGGCGGGTGGCCTCGATGTTGCGCTCGATGTAGACCGCTTCTTTCTGGGACTCCTCCGGCTCGGCCCGGAACCGCTGAATGATGGCCGGATATATGGCCCCCATGACGATGGCCACGATCACCCACAGGCCCACTGCGGTAACCGGCAGAACCCAGCCCCGCTGCCAGATGTTGATCACCAGCAGAACCGCCGACAGCACCGAAATTAACAGCAGCAGGTTCAAGGCGGGAAGCTGGGCGTTGATGTCGGTGAACGAGGCGCCGTCCACCGGCCCCCGGGAGGAGAAGTTGAGGCCGAACCGGTCGAACCAGTAGCCCACGGCCCGAACCAGGGCGATCAGGGCCAGCAGAACCGACAGATGGACTTTCACCTGGGGGGTGACCCGCTGCCCGCTGGTTTGCACCCGGATGCCGCCGTTCACGTAATGGGCTATGGCGGTGATGACGGTCACAATGATCAGCGCCCGGAACACCCAGCTGATGAGGAACTGGATGAACGGCAGGCGGAACACGTAGAAGCCGATGTCGTAACCGAACTGCGGATCCTCGATGCCGAAGTCCACGCTGTTGAAGAACAGCATGGCCTTCTGCCATTCCCCGCCGGTGCTGCCGCCCACTATGAGGGCGAACAGCCCGGCCAGCACCACGCTCACCAGCCGGCGGCGATGGCCTACCGCCTCGTGGTAGTGGCGGAGCAGCTCCTCTTCAGGCCCCGGCGGTCGGGTTTGGGGGGCCAGGCGATCGGCGATGGCCAGGTTGGAGTACAAGAGCAAGAAGAAGAGGACGATGAAGATGACCGACAACACGATCCGGTAGACCAGGATCTCGGTCCAGACATCTCCGTGACCCAGCGAGTCGAACCACAGGTAGTCGGTCCACATGCGGGCCGTGCCCCGCAAAGACAAGATGGCGGCCAGCAGCACCACCAGGATGAGTCCGGCGATGATCTTGGACCGGCGTGAGAACCGCGGTCGAGATGGCGGGCGCGGCCTGAACACATCTCGGGGATTTCGCATACCGAATGGAGACTAGTCTTTGCCGACTGGAGCTTCGGCAGCGTCCGGCGTGGTTTCGCCATCTTCTTGCCCCTTATCGCTCTGGGAGCGAAGTCGGGCAAAAATGGCGTCCACATCATGGCCGTCGTCGGCACCGACCAGCGCGGGGTGGTCGGCCGCAGCCTCCACCGGATCGCGATCGGTGGGGGGCAGCAGCGTCACACCTTCTTGGCCTTCGGGATCGGCGCTCGCCACTGTTTCCTCTACCGGCTCGGATTGGGCCGGTGCCTCCGAAATCGGGTCGGATTCGGGGATCATCCCCACGTCCTCGGCATCGTCCAGTTCAGAGAGCAGGGCCAGGTCGGTGGGCTGGGCCTCGTCCTCTACCCGGCGGGCGGCGGCATCGGCCAATACCTTGGCCTCGGCTAACGACAGCTTGGCCGAGTCAATCGACTGGTCTATGGAAGTGCGGGCCTCGCTCAATATGGAAATGAGCTTGTCGCGTCCGGCGCGAAGCCGTTCAACTTGGGCGCGGGCCGCTTGGCGCCGGCGGGCCATGTCCCGAAGCACGGTGAGCCGTAGTGCCTTGGCCTGCTCCACAATCTCCCGCCCTTGGTCCCGACCATGCTCGACCTCGGCTTCTGCCTGGTCACGGGCTTCTTGGAGCAGCCCCGCCACCGCGTGGGCCTGTTCGTACGCTTGCTCCAGCAGCTCGGCCAGCCCTTCGGTCCCTGAGACCTCCTGCTGGGACCGCAGCTCCGCCACCGTGGTCTGGAGCTGCTCGGCCAGCCGACGAGCCCGAGTGGCCATCTCGCCGGCCTCAGTCTGGGTTTGCCGCCGAGATGCCTCAACATCGCTGTCGAGCAGCTTGACCCCTTCCGAGCTGAACTGGGATTCGGGTTCGGGCTGTTCATCGGCTTGGGTGACCTGCTCCCGAAGGTCTCGAATCTGCTGCTGTCCGGCCTTGATCTGGTTGCCCACCGACACCAGATAGGCCTGCACCTGCCCTTTGTCGAATCCCTTGCGGGTGACGGCGAAGCTCTGCTCGGACACCTGTTCAGGGTCCATCCGCTCAAAGGGAGTCTCACTGGGAGGGCGGTCCGCCATCGACGGGAGTTTAGTTCCCAGCTAGGGCGTCCAACGCCTCTTGGAGTGTCCCCACTCCCACCACCCGCATGTCGCCGTTGACGTGGTCGAGGGCATCGCTCAAGTTGGCTAGGGGGACCAAGAACAGGTCGACGCCGGCCCTTTCCGCGGCAATGGCCTTCTGGTCCACCTCGCCGATGGCGCCCACCGAACCGTCGAACGAGATCGTGCCGGTGGCCGCCACCAAGAGTCCGCCGGTCAGCTCCCCGGGAGTAAGGAGGTCGATGATGCCGATGGTGAGGGCCAGCCCGGCCGACGGCCCGCCGATCGATCCGCTGTCGATGTCAACCTCCACCGGCAGCTCTCCGATGTCGACCCGGTTGCGGGCGCTCACACCGATCAGCGCCCGATCGGCATCATCGGGCGACTCGATGAGCTCAACCTCCACCTCTTCCACGATGCCGTCGTCAACCCGCTCCACTTCCAATACCACCGTCTGCCCAACCCCCTGGGAGGACAGTTCCACCGACAATTCCTCCAGGTCGACTACCGCGACCCCCTCGATGCCGATGATCACATCGCCTCGCTCCAATACTTGCGCGGCAGGTGCCCCGCTGATGGCCTCAGCCACGATTACCCCCGAAGAGTGGCGGGGAATCTCATAGCCCAAGTGATCCAGCGCAACCACAACGGCTGTGTGCTGGGAAGTCTCCATTCTCAGCTCGTTGAGCCGGCGCAGCTCGCTGCGGGTGCTGTCGCCGGTGAAGGTTCGCTCCGACTCGATGTCGACACCCGACTCGAACTCGGCCCCGATCCTCTGCCAGATCGTTAGCCGCTGGCTCACCAGCACGGTGACCAGGGAAATCTCGCTGTCCGGCGGGTACACGTCCACGCCCGACACGGTGACCCTCGACGGAACTTCTTCCACCGATCCGGGGCGCACCGCTACTTGATCGGTTCGCCAGAAGGTGAAAACCACCGACGTGATCAACAGCAAGAGAACCAGCACGCCCACCGGAACCAGCCATGCCAAATTGCGCCGCCACCACGACGGCACCCGATCTTCTGTGGGCGGAACTATCCTGGAGGACTCTGTGGTCGACTGGTCGCGCATGCGTGCTCCCCTCTCCGACGATACTTGGACAACGCTGAAAAGCCGATGGCAGCGGAGGTGGGCGGCATGGCGAGATACGCGGGCCGAGCGGGATGTGCTGGCCTCCTACCGAGCCGACTATGGCGAAGAGGCTCGATTTCGATGGTGGCAGCGTTTGCGGGCCGCCGTCGGCCTGTTTTTTGTGGTCGTGCTGCTGGGGGCGGGCCTGACCATGTTGGTGGGGCTCTTCTTCATCGGTTTCACGATCGCGTTGGAAACGCTGGTGTGATCAACCCTCAAGATCCCGCTGAAGACTCTCCAAGGGCCTCAGCGTTGAGCCGACGAGATGCGGTCATCGCCGGGCACACCGGCGATGAGGCAACGGCTCGGGCGGCCCTGCAAGATGACGATCCCAGCGTGCGGGCATCGGCTCTGGGGGCGCTTCACCGGATGGAGGCGCTGGCCGACGACGAACTGCGAGAGGCCCTGCGAGACCCGGCACCGAAGGTGCGGATGCGAGCTGTCGCGCTGACCGTCGGGCGTCCGATGGCGTCGCCTGCTCCCCTATTGGACGACCCCGTCGACGACGTGGTGGAGACTGCCGCCTGGGCCTGTGGGGAGCGAGAGACCGAAGATCTCGACACGGTGTCCCGCTTGTCAGAGCTGGCTACCGGCCATTCGAACCCCCTGGTGCGAGAGGCGGCCGTTGCCGCGCTGGGCGCCATCGGCCATCCCAGCGGCCTCGACGCCATTTTGGTGGCCACTACCGACCGGGTGGCCGTGCGCCGTCGGGCGGTGCTGGCCCTAGCCCCGTTCGACGGCCCTGAAGTAGACGCCGCCCTCCGTCGGGCCTCCCAAGACCGAGACTGGCAAACCCGCGACGCCGCCGAACTGCTTACCAACCCCGACTAGCGGCTTGGCTCACTCCGTGAACCCAAATCACTCCATGAACCCAAATCACTCCATAAACATCGCCTGGACGTCTTCGAAGGACTCCAGGCAGCGGCCCGCTCCCATCACCACCGATTCCAGGGGGGCGTCCACCAGACTGACGGGAACCTCAGCGGCCTGAGACAGCCGGTCGGCCAAGCCCCGCAACAAAGAGCCGCCGCCCACCAAGTGGATGCCGCGGGTGATGACGTCTTGAGACAGCTCCGGCGGTGCCTCCACCAGACAGTCCACCACCGCATCGACCACCGAGGTAACCACCTCGGCGATCGCGGTGCGCACCTCGAAGGGCGACAAGACAATGGTCTCCGGCAGGCCGTTCATGAGATTTCGACCTCGAACCTCGGCGCTGCACTCGCCGGGGACATAGGCCGCCGAGCCAATGGTGATCTTCACCTCCTCGGCGGTGCGTTCACCGATGGCGATGCCGAACTCCCGCCGCACGTAAGACTGGATGGCCGCGTCGATGTCGAACGAGCCCACTCGGATGGCCTTGAGGGAGATCACCCCGCCCATGGAGATCAGCGCCGTCTCGCTGGTCCCTCCTCCGATGTCCACCACCATGTTGCCGATGGGCTCGTGGATGGGCAGCGAAGCCCCGATGGCCGCGGCCAGAGGCTGCTCGATGAGCCGGGTCTCGGCCGCTCCCGCCCGTCGGGCAGCCTCGACCACCGCCCGGCGCTCCACCGCGGTGATCGCCGAAGGCACACAGATCACCACCTTGGGACGGCTGAACCGGTTCACCCCCGCGTCCATGAGCAGAAGGCGGATCATGCGCTGGGTCACCTCGAAATCGGTGATGGCCCCCTTGCGCAGCGGGCGGACGGCCACAATGTGGGCCGGCGTGCGGCCGATCATCTGCCACGCATCCCGCCCCATGGCCAGCACTTCGTTGGACTTGCGGTTCAATGCGATCACCGAGGGCTCGTTCAAGATGATCCCCTGGTCGCGGGCATACACCAGCGTGTTGGCGGTACCCAGGTCGATAGCCAGGTCTCGGGCCATGGACTAACGCACCGACTCGCCCGAAGGATGCAGGGTCTCGGCTTTGTGCCGGTCACCAGGGGAGACAACCGTCTCGGCGTCAGAGATGTGCTGGGCTTCCAAGCCCCAACTCTCGCCTCCCTGCCAGGCTTCCTTCTTCCAGATGGGAACGGTGGCCTTCAGCCCATCGATGCAGAATCGGGCGGCGGCAAACGCCTCCTCGCGATGGGGCGCCGAAACTGCGGCCACCACCGCCGAATCGCCGATCTCCACCCGGCCCACTCGATGCAGCAGCGCAACCCGGCCGATGTCCGGCCACCGGGCCCGAGCCTCGTCCACCAACGCCGCCAAGCGAGGGGCCACCTGCTCCTCGTAGGCCTCGTACTCCAGCACAGTCACCCCCGGCCGACCGTCGGAGTGGTCGCGGGCCGTGCCGCTGAACAAAACGATGCCGCCGCAGTCCGGTCGCCCGATCCAGGAATAAACCCGGTCAAGCGGCAAAGGTTCCTCGCTGAGGCCAATCCAGGTCTCAGCGGTTTCAGGCGGATTCACAGACCGAGTGTAAACCCTTCCCTCCCGGTGGTTTCCAACACGGCCGCCATCAGCGGCGAAATAGCCGACGGGCAAGGGCCAACACGCCCCACAACGCACCCAACCCTCCCGCCACCGCGCCAAGCAGGGCAATCTGCTGGCGACGGCGGGGGTCCAGCATGCCCCAAGGGGGGCTCTTGTGCCCGGAGATGAAGGCCTGCTCGCTGGTGAACTGGGGAGACCAGCCCGCGGCCCGCAGCCGGTCGCTGGCCACCACCCAGGGAAATCGGGCGTAGCGGAGCACGCCGGGGCTGGTGGGCGCCGAGCCGTTGCCCAACCACGGCACACCGGAGCGGGAAAGGGCGGGGCACTTCTTCCACCACCACGTCGTCACACGGCGCAGGAGCTGTTCAGACATGTTGAACCGGTGGGTGCGGCCCACCAGGTCGAGGGCCGTCCCGCTGCTGATCCAGCCCTGCGGGGCCACGTTGTACACCCCGGTCAGATCGCCCACCACGCACAGCTCCACCGCAGCCGCCAGGTCATCCATGTGGAGGAACTGAACGGGGACCTCGCTCTCACCGTTGAGGTTGGCCGCCGACCGCAACGAGCGGACCACCCAGCCCACGTGCTCCTCGGCCAAGCTGGCCGTGGGCCGCAAGGTGACGATGTCCACATCGCTATGCTCCTCGGCCCACTGGGCGGCAAACCGCTCCTGCTCCGCCTTGTTGACGGCAAAGCCGCACTCGGGAAGGGGACGCAGCGCCGAGGCCTCGGTGAGCGGCACCGGGTTGTCGGGCCAAGCGCCATAGACCATGGCCGAGGACATCAGCACCAGTCGTCCGACTCCGGCGGTGCCGGCGGCATCCAGCAACCGCCGGGTCACCTCGGAATCTCGAGTGCCCTCCGACCCGTTTTCCGACCACGGCTCCAGCGCCGACACCAGATGAACCAGTACGTCCACATCAGCCAACAGGGCCTCGAGGTTCATTTCTGCTATGTCGCCGGAGATGTACTCCATTCCGGCGATGCCGGGATCGGGGCGCAGGTCGAGGCCGATCACCGAGTCGACCCGGCCATGACCCGCCAGACGGCGGCCGACGCGAAGGCCAAGAGGGCCGCACGCACCGGCAATGGCCACAGAGATCGGGGCGGTATCGATCACCCATTGAGGCTACGTCCAAGTTCCCCATAACTGCTACCGCAGACCAGCCGGTAGCCTCACAGTGTGAGCGATCCAGACTCGCCCGAGGAGTTCAACCCCTTCAAGGGAATGCCGATATTCGGAGACCTGGGCAAGCTCTTCTCTCAGCAGGCCTCGTCCACTTGGGAGACGGCGCGCCAGTTTGCGGTGGCGGTGGCCACCGAAGGGCAGTCTGAGCCCAACGTCGACCCGTCCGACCGCAT
>JAJEEH010000025.1 GCA_022821105.1 Acidimicrobiia bacterium | reverse complement strand
GGTGAGCACCGGGCCGAAGATCTCCTGCTGCACCACTTCGCTTTGGTTGGATGCCGGTTCGATGAGCGTTGGTTCGTAGTGGAGGCTGTTCTCCACCGGTTGGCCGCCCCGCACGATGACATCGCCCGCAGCTCGGGCCCGCTCCACAAATCCGTGGACCTGGTCGCGGTGGTTGGGATGGGCCATTGGGGCGATGTCGGTGGTGGGATCACGGGGATCGCCCAGCACTAGTGCATCGGCGTGATGATGGAATCGCTTGAGGAATTCGTCCCGGACCTCGTCGGCTACCAGAATTCGGGTGCCGGCCAGACACACCTGCCCGGAATCGTCGAACTGCCAGGCGGCCCGGTGGGCGGCGGCGTCGAGGTCGGCGTCGGCGAACACTATGAATGGGCCTTTGCCGCCCAGCTCGGCGGTGAACGGGACGATGTTGGCCGCGGCGGCCCGGCCGATATGGCGGGCGGTCTCCGGCGACCCGGTGAACGTGATGCGCCGCACTCGGGGGTCGGCCACCAGAGCGGCGCCCACTTCCTCGCCGATGCCCTGGACGAGGTTGTAGACGCCGGGCGGAAAGCCAGCCTCCAGGGTGAGCTCGGCCAGCAGGGCGGCCGACAGCGGCGACCACTCGGCTGGTTTGTGGATGACGCTGTTGCCGGCGGCCAGTGCGGGGGCCAGCTTCCAGGTGCTGAGCATGAACGGCGCATTCCAGGGGGTGATGACCACCGCTGGCCCGGCGGGCATGCGCTGCACTTGGTTGCGCATGCTCTTGGCATCCCAGGTGCGGTTCTCGTGCTCGACAATCAGGTCGGCGTAGGTGCGGAAGTTGAGCGCCCCCCGGGCCACCAGCCGCTGCTTCATCGACTCATGGAGGAACCCCATGTCCAAGGTTTCCACCAGGGCGATGTCGTCGTTGTGGGCCTCGATCAAGTCGGCCAGCCGGCAGAGCACATCGGCTCGCTCTTCGACGCTGTAGGCACTCCACGCCTGGAACCCCTCGACGGCGGCGTCCACCGCGGCAGCGGCGGTTGCCTCATCGCCTCGGGCGATGTCAGCCAGGTTCTCCCAGCCCATCGGCGACCGGGTCTCGAATCGCTGGGGTGAGGAAACCCACGACCCCCCGATCAAGTGATCGGTCGGTACCGAGACGCCGCCGACGTCGTGGCGGGTCACGGAGTCATTCCTCCTCGACGGTGGACTCGTAGTGCTGGGCGCCGGGGCCCCGAGGGGCGCGAATGCCCCGGAACTCCCAATCCCCTCCCTTGGCGGTGGACTGCACTTCCTCGGAGTCGGAGGGCTGGGCACCCACATCGCCTCGGATGGGAGTAGGGCCGGACACGATGGTGTTGGTCAGCGCTCCCAGGCCCTCGACCTCCACGGTGACCACGTCACCGGGCTCCACCGGACGGGAGTAGGCCGGGGTTCCCGACAGCAGGATGTCGCCGGGCACCAGCGTGATGGTGCGGGCGATGTCGGCCACGATGTAGTGCATGTCCCATTCCATCTCGTCGGTGGTGGCGTCTTGCTTCACCTCGCCGTTCACGATGGTCTGGATGCGCTTGCCCCGGAAATCCCACCCGGTGACCAGGCCGGGGCCCACCGGGCACAAGGTGTCGCTGCCTTTGACCCGCAGCATGGATCCCGCATCGGTGTCCCGGAAGTCATGGAGGCCATAGTCATTGGCCACGCTGTACCCGGCGATGTAGTACTCCGCCTCAGCAGGCGACACGTTTCGGCAGGTTTTTCCGATGACGATGGCGATCTCGCCCTCGTAGTTCAGCCACTGGCAGCCCTCGGGGCGCACCACATCGCTCTTGTGCCCGGTTAGCGCGGTAATGGGCTTGTGGAAGTAGGTGGGGGCGGACGGCAGCTTGGTCATGAACTCTTCGACTCGGCTGCGGTAGTTCAGATGGATGCAGATGATCTTGGAGGGCGTCACCGGCGCCAGATGGACGGCATCGTCGATAGCCACCGATCGGCCATCACCGAAGACCAGCTGATCGCCGACGCGTTCGACATCACAGGGATAGCCATCAAGGAGGATGCGGCGGTATTCGGGCATGTCTGGCAATCTACCTAGAGAACCCATGCCAGCCGACTCCACTCCCACCGAACGCCTCCTCGATGCCGAGGTTGACATCCAGGCTCGGTTGGGCGACCAGCCTCTCGACTTCGACTCGATGCAGGCCATCTCCAACATCTACCGGGCCGCGGCGGCGGTGCGGCGCCGGGCCGAGCGGGAGGTGCTGGCCGAGGCCGGTTTGTCGTGGGGCGGCTTCACCATCTTGTGGGTGCTGTGGGTGTGGGGCGAGATGGAGGCCGCTCAACTGGCCTCCGAATGCGATTTGGCCAAGGGCACGCTGACCGGAATGGTGACCACCCTGGAGAAGCAGGGCCGGGTGGGGCGCACCCGCATGCAGTCGGACCGCCGCCGAGTCACCGTGGCCCTCACCCCCGCCGGACTCAAGACCATCGAGCAACTCTTCCCCCAGTTCAACGAGTTCGAAGCCAAGATGAGCCGCGGCCTCAGCGTCGCCGAAAAGCACGACCTGGCCCGCCTCCTGCGAGCAGTCACCACCAACGCCTCCGACTAGACGGTTGTCACCATCCACCGGGCGGCGGGTCCTGTCACCTACGGCGGCCTGGCCGTCGGTGCGGCCAGGTCCGCCTGCGGCGCCACCCACCGCCCTACACATCTGCGACACTGGCATTTGGAAGGAGAATTAGCCGATTACGAAGGGGTCGCGGGTGGCGCCGGTTAGCTCTATCCAGACGGTTTTGGTTTGGAGGAAGCCGTCGAGGGCTTCGAGGCCGTTGTCTCGGCCGTAGCCTGATTGCTTGAAGCCGCCGAACGGGGCCATGTAGCTCACGTTGCGGTAGGTGTTGATCCACACCGTGCCCACCCTTAGTGCCCTCGACACTCGGTGGGCCCGGCGGATGTCGTTGGTCCAGATGCCGGCGGCCAGGCCGTAGTCGCTGTCGTTGGCCAGCTTCACCACCTCGTCCTCATCCTCGAAGTCGAGCACCGCCAGCACGGGGCCGAACACTTCTTCCCGGACAATGGTGGACTGGTTGGTCACCCCGGTGATCACGGTGGGGCGCACGAACCGCCCGCCGAGGTCGGGGTCTACCACCCCACCCGCGGCAATGGTTGCTCCCTCTGAGCGAGCCTGGTCGATCATGGCCAGGATTCGGTCCCGCTGGGCATCCGAGGCCGCCGGTCCCATCTCGGTGGCGGTATCGGAGGGATCGCCCAGCACTAGCTCATTGGCCCGGGCCACCACCCGGCCCACCACCTCATCGACAATGTCCCGGTGGATGTAGGCCCTCGACCCGGCAATGCAGGTCTGTCCGCTGGCCGCGAATATCCCGGCCAAGAGCCCGTTGGTCACCGCCTCGGGGTCGGCGTCGGCGAAGATGATCTGGGGCGACTTGCCGCCCAGCTCCAGCACCGTGGGGGTCAGGTTGTCGGCCGCGGCCCGGGCCACGTGCTTGGCGGTGGCCCCGCCTCCGGTGAAGGTGATCTTGTCGATATCGGAATGGGAGGTGATGGCCGCGCCCACCTCGGCTCCGCCGGTCACCACGTTGATGACGCCGGGAGGGAACCCGGCCTCAGCAGACCGCTCGGCCAGCATCAGCGCGGTGACCGGGGTCAAGTCGGAAGGCTTGATGACCGCGGTGCATCCCGTGGCCAACAGCGGGGCCAGCTTCCAGGTCAGCAGCGCCAACGGCGAGTTCCACGGGATGATGGCCCCCACCACCCCGATGGGCTCGCGCTCGGTGTACACCAAGAAGTTGGGCGACGGGCTGGGCAGCTGCTCCCCGCCGATCTTGTCGGCCATCCCGGCGAAGAAGTCGTAGTAGCTCTGCAAGCCCTTGGCCTGAGCCGACGTCTCGCGGATGATCTTGCCGTTATCCCGGGTCTCAACCCGCCCCAACAGCTCGGCATCTCGGGTCAGCAGCTCTCCTAGGCGGCGCATCAGCTGGGCCCGCTCGGTGGCCGCCATCGTGGCCCAGGGCCCGTCCTTGAACGCCAGCCGAGCCGCCCGAACGGCGACGTCCACCGCGGCCGGATCGTGGGCCACCTCGGCCCAGGGCTCGCCGGTAAACGGGTTGGCCGTGGCCATGCGCCGTCCGTTGGGCGGGGGAGCGAACCCCCCGTCGATCCAGTTGTCGTAGATCTCCATTACAACTCCTCTTCCACTATGGCGATAGCTCGACTGGGGCAGCGGTCTACCACCACGTCGGCCCGGGCTCGGGGCAGCAGCCCGTCGCCGGTTACCGATGAGATGACTATGTCGTTGTCCAACTCAAACACTTCGGGTTCGAGCAGCTCGCAGACACCTGCGCCGATGCACAACTCCTGATCCACCGCAACCCGCACCATTTCTTCGCCGGCCATCAGTTGGTCCCTCCGGCCGGTTGCATGCCCACCGAGAGCACGCCGTGGACGAAGTTCGACCGGGCTCGTACCGGCTCGGAAGTCTGCTCCAAGCGGATCGACCGCTTGGCCATCTCCTCCAGGAGCACGGTCACCTCCAGGCGGGCCAGAAACGCTCCCAGACACAGGTGGGGGCCGCCGCCCCCGAAGGCGAAATGGTCGCTGTTGGCCCGGCTTACGTCGAACCGGAACGGGTCTTCGAACACGGCCTCGTCGCGGTTGGCCGAGGCGTACCACATCACCACCTTGTCGCCCTCGGAGATCGAGGTGCCGGCCAGCTCGGTGTCGGTGGTGGCCGTGCGCCTCATGTGCATCACCGGGGTGGCCCATCGCAGGATCTCCTCGGCGGCCGAGTCGATCAGCCCCGGGTCGGCCAGCACTCGCCCCCACTCATCGGGGAAGGCGGCCAGCGCCATCCCCCCGTGGCTGATGGCGGTGCGGGTGGTCTCGTTCCCGGCGAATACCAGCAGGTGGAACATGTTGCGGTATTCGTTTCGCGACATCCGCTCGTCCTCGGACTCGGCCTGCACCAGATGCGAGACCAAATCATCTCGGAGGTCGTTCTGGCGCTGCTGGCGCATGCCCTCGCCGTACTCGAACAGCGCATGGCTGGCCGGGCTGTTGAACGGCAGTAGGCGCAGTTCGGTGGTGTTTCCGAATGCATCGGGGGGGATCGATTGGGCGTCGCCGGTGCCCTCCACCAGGTAGTTGGACAGCTCCACCAGGTAGTCGGCGTCGTCGGTGGGAACGCCGAGCATGGTCAAGATCACCTGGATGGGCAGCGGTGCGGCCACCATGTCCACCCAGTCGCCGCCACCCTGGGCCACGAACTCGTCGAGCAGCTCGCCGGTGATGGCTCGCACCGTCTCCTCCCACCGGCGGATGTTCTTGGGAGTGAAGGCGCCGGCCACCAGGCGACGGAGCCGGGTGTGGTCGGGGGCGTCGGTGTCGATGAGCGATCGCCGGGCCTCCAGCGCGTCGGCTTCCAGATCCCACAGGTTGGTGTGGCCGATGGCCGAGGAGAACAGCTCCGGGTTCCGGGACACGTGGCGCACTTCAGCGTGGCGGGTGACGGCCCAAAATCCCCCGTCCTCATAGGGATGCCAAGCCAGACCGGGTGTGGCGCGGATCTGGGCGAAGCGATCATGAGGGATCCCCTCCAGATAAAGGCTGGGATCGGTGACGTTCGGCGTGTCGACCGCGGCAGCCGATGGTGGAGCCATGTCAGCAGTGCTCCGCATACCGGGCCCGCTCCCAGTTGTTCACCTCGTCGGGATGGGGCGAGTTCTCCGGAGCCATCGCCAGCTCGTGGTCGGCCAGGGTCAAGTACCCATCCGAGAAGACCTTTCCCAGCATCTCGGCCAGCGGGCTGTCTCGATAAGCGGCGATCGCCCCGGCCAGATCGGCGGGCAGCGGCCGGGAGTCGCCGGGGTCGGCGTACATGTCGCCCTCGCTCATCGGCGGCAGGGGCAGCGCCCGCTCGATCCCGTCGAGGCCGGCGGCCAAAATGGCGGCGATCATCAGGTAGGGGTTGGCGTCGGCCCCCGCCGAGCGGAACTCCACCCGGTTGGCCTGCGAACCGGGTTCGCAGATGCATCGGGACAGCACCGAGCGATTGTCCAGGCCCCAGTGCACGTGGGTGGGCACGAACGTGTAGGGGCGGATGCGCTTGGGGCCGTTGATGGTTGGCGCTCCCAGCAGGGTCATGGCTTCGGCGTGCTCGAAGAGCCCGGCGATCCAGTGTCCCATGAGCTGGTTGGGCAGGCCGTTTGAGTCGGCGAAGGCATTGGCTCCGCCCTCAGACAGGCTGGTGTGGATGTGCATGCCCGATCCCGACGGCTCGGTCCACAGCTTCGGCATGAAGGTGGCCCGCATGCCGTGCTGGACGGCCACCTGCTTGACGATGCTCTTGAGCAGCACGGTGTTGTCGGCACAGGTCATGGCGTCGGCGTGGCCGATGTTGATCTCCATCTGGCCCGGGCCGTACTCGGGGTTGGACGACTCCAACTCCAGGCCGGCCCCAAGCAAGCCGTGGCGCATGTCCCGCACGCAGTCCTCCAGCTCTAGGGCGTCAGTGAGCGAGGAGTACTGGATGTGGTTCTGCACCGGCGTCCAATCGGGGGCGCAGATGTAGAATTCCAGTTCGGTGGCCACCACCGGATCCAACCCAGCCTGGCGGCACCGTTCTATCTGGTCGGCCAGCACGTTGCGGGGGGCGGCAGGATGGGGCTCACCGTGGGGATCGAAGGTGTCGGCGAACACCAGGGCATAACCCGGACGATGGGAGAAGATGCGCCCAGTGGAGACGTCGGGGGCGAGGTGGCAATCGAGAAAGCCCGACTCCATGTTGATGTAGGGGTGGTCGGGCAGGTCGTTCTGCATGTCGAACGCGAAAATGGCATCGGCAATGTTGAGGCCGCCATCGATGGTCGTCGAGAAGAACCGCTCCACCGGTACCCGCTTGCCCCGGATATGGCCCAGAGTGTCGGGTGCGGCCACCTCGACGGTGTGGACTTCCGCCTGTTCACAGGCAGTGCGGAAGTCATCGATGCTGGTGGGCTCAGCCATGGTTCGAATACCTCTCTGACGGGCTAATTGGCATGGGCTTGGTTGATCAGGAGCACCAGGCGACCTTCGACATCGCCGGCGCGCAATCGGTCGTGGGCCAACTGGGCGTCGGTGAAGGGCATGGTCTCTACCGGGGCGACGATGGACGGTTCCCGGCGGGCTAGGTCGAGGAGCTCGCCCAGCTGCGGCCGGGTGCCCCAGATGCTGGACATGAAGCGGGCTTCGTGGGGAACAGCTCCTACCCCGAACGGTACGCGTCCGCCGTAGAGGCCGACGGCCACCACTAGGCCCTGCCTGGCCACCGCGCCGGCCGCCGTGGCCAGGGTGGCGTCGCTGCCCACAAAGTCGACCACCGCATCGCAGAGCGGCAGCTCCTCGTCGGCGTCGAGCGCCCCGTCGGCGCCCATGGCCAGCGCCGTGGCCCGTTTGTCGGCGGCCCGGTCGAGGACAAGCACCTCGGCGTCGGACAGCAGCTTGAGGTAGCGCAGCGCGAACTGGCCGATCCCACCGGCGCCGATGACCAGCACCCGGCGCTTCCGGCCGGGACGGCGCAGCGTCTCCAAAGTCTGTTGCACCGCCCGATAGCCGGTGAGGCCCCCGCAAGCCAGCGGCGCGCTGGCCACCGGGTCGAGATCGCCAAGGGGGTACAGGTACGCCCGGTCGGCTATGGCCATGCGCTCGGCGTAGCCCCCGTCGACCACCAAACCGGCCTCGGTGGCATCAGCGCAGATCATCTCATTGCCGTCGGCGCACTCCCGGCACTGCCCGCATCCCCAGGGGGCGTACACCATCACCGGCCCCAGATCGGAATGGAACCCGGTGACCTCGTGGCCCAACACGATGGGTAGCGGGCTCGGGAACTCTCCGTCCACCACGTGCAGGTCGGAGTGGCACAGCCCGCAGGCGATGACGTCGATGGTCTCGGTGCCGTCGGCACCGGGCTCGGGGTAGTCGTCTACCACCATCAGGGGTGATTTCCGGGCTTCGAGTACGACGGCGCGCATGTCAGTAGCTCTTGGGCAGGCCGAGGCACTTCTGGGCCACAAAGGCCAGCACCAGGTTGTTGTTGATGGGGGCCACTTGGTAGAGCCGGGTCTCGCGGAACTTGCGCTCGATGTCGTACTCCTGAGCGAAGCCAAACCCGCCGTGGGTGTTGAGCGCGGCATTGCCGGCCTCCCAAGAGGCCTCCGATGCCAGCAGCTTGGCCATGTTGGCTTCGGCCCCGCACGGCTCTCCGGCGTCGAACATGTTGGCCGCCTTCCATCGCATGAGATCGGCGGCCTCCAGGTTGGTGTAGGCCCGGGCCAGCGGGAAGGCCACCCCCTGGTTCATGCCGATGGGCCGCCCGAACACCTCTCGCCCTTTGGCGTACTCGCTGGCCCTTTCCAAGAAGAAGCGGCCGTCGCCGATGCACTCGGCGGCGATGAGGATCCGCTCGGCGTTCATGCCGTCGAGGATGTGGCGGAAGCCCCGGCCCTCGACGCCTACGAGGGCGTCACCCGGCACTACCACATCGTCGAAGAACACCTCTGTGGTGTTGTGGTTCATCATCGTACCGATGGGGTTGATGGTCAGCCCCGGCACCAGATCGCCGTCGTCGCCTCGCAACTCGATGAGGAACACCGACAGGCCGTCCATACGGTTCTCCGCCTCGTCGGCGGGAGTAGTGCGGGCCAGCAAGATCATCAGGTCGGAGTAAAGGGCCCGCGACGTCCAGATCTTCTGGCCGTTGATGCGCCAGGTGTCGCCGTCGCGCTCGGCCCGGGTGCGGATGGCGGTGGTCTCCGATCCGGCGGCGGGCTCGGTCACCCCGAAGGCCTGCAACCGCTTGCGCCCGTCGGCCACTAGGGGGAGGTACCGCTGCTTCTGCTCCTCTGAGCCGTGGCGCAGCAGTGTGCCCATCACGTACATCTGGGCGTGGCAGGCGCTGGGGTTGCCGCCGCTGGCCGAGATCTCCTCCACGATCACCGACGCCCCCGCCAGGCTCAGCCCGCCTCCGCCGTAGTGCTCGGGGATGAGCGCGCCGAGCCATCCATGAGCGGTCAGCTCGGCTACGAACTCCTCGGGATAGCCGCTGGGTTCCAGCTCGCGCCAATACTCGTTGCCGAACTTGTCGCAAAGCCGCCGGACCTCAGTCCGGATCAACTCGAAGTCTTCGGCGACAGCAGCCACTCAGTCCTCCCAGAATCCTTGCCGCGCCAAGTGGTCCACCGCCGCCATGCCCGACTGGTGGAGGTGGTGCTCCATACGGCGGCGGGCTTCTTCGGCGTCGCGGCCCACGATGGCTTCGAGGATGTCGGCATGGTGTTGAACGGCCTGGGCGTCCCAGCCGTCGGTGAACTCGTAGTAGTCGGCCGGCACTGAGCGTTCCAGCAGCCGCAGCAGCCAACGCGTCCGGCGGGGGGCGGTGCGGTTGATGATGCGGTGGAAGGCCCAGTTGAGCGCCGATAGGTCGTCGTTGGTGCCATCGACGAATCGATCGTGAATGGCCCGCAACTGCTCGATCTCCTCCTCATCCAGTGTGTTCGCCGCGATTGCCGCGGCCCGGCCGGCTACTACGCCGAACAGCTCGTAGTGGTCGACGATGTCTTCTGGGGTCAGGTCGGCCACCACTGCACCCCGCCTGGGGATCAGGTCCAACAACCCTTCTTGGCCGAGAATGACCAGGGCCTCCCGGATCGGGCTGCGGCTGACGTCGAGCGCGGCGGCCAGAGCCTCTTGGTCGATCTTGGTCCCCGGCTTCAGGGCTCCGGTCAGGATTTGCTCCCTAACGTAGAGCACTACCTCATCAGCCAGTCCGCCCCGCCGCCGAGTCGGTGGACGGGTGCCCTGGTAGGGATCGGGGAAGACGGCCAGCTCGGTCATGACGCCGATGATCCGAGGTAGGCGGCCTGCACCGCAGGGTCGGCTTGGATTTCCACGGGGGTGCCGGAGGCGATGACCGAGCCGCGGTCGAGGCAGTAGATGCGATCGCAGATCCCGATGATGAAGTCCAAGTCGTGGTCGATCACCACCACGCCGGCGCCCACCAGCGCGGCCATTGTCTGCACCTGCTCGACCATGGCCAGCGACTCGGTGTCGCTCATGCCCGAGGTGGGCTCGTCGAGCAGCAAGAACAGCGGCCGGGCGGCGGCGGCTCGGGCCAGCTCCAGTCGGCGGGAATTGCCGTAGTCGAGCTCGCTGGCCCGCCGGTCCCGGTGGTCCCACAGTCCGGCGGCGGCCACCAGCACATCGGTTTCGGGGGTGGAGCGGTCGTCGTGCTCCGCTATGGCCACCAGGCGGGTCACCTCCACGTTCTCCCGCACGGTGAGCGACCCGAACAGCCGCAGGTTCTGGAAGGTGCGGACCAGGCCGGCTCGGGCTACCTCATGTGATGGGGTGCCGATGAGCTCTTTGCCGTTCAGCCGCACCTGCCCGGAGGTGGCCGGAACGAGCCCGGTAATCACGTTCAGCATGGTGGTCTTGCCCGCCCCATTCGGGCCGATTATGCCCACCACCTCACCGCTGCTCACTTCAAAGCCTGACTGGGAGAGCGCTTGGAATCCGCCGAAAACCACACTGACGTTGCTCACCTCGAGCCGGGCTTCGTTTTCGTCGCTCATGGTGGCCTGCGGGACTGGGGGGGCGCTCTGGGTCCGAGTGAACCGTCGATAGAGCCAGTCGTCGAACTCCCAGTCGCTGAGCAGGCCCTTGGGCCTCCAGATCATGAAGCCGAGCATGGCGACGCCGAGGAACACGGTTTGAAGATTCTCTCGGAAGATCCAGTCCAGTGGCTCGCTGTCGAGTCCGAGCCCGAACACCTCGAATCCGTCTTGACCCATTCGGCGGGCCAACTCCCGTCCCACCGTGATCACCGCCACGCCGAACAGCGCGCCGGTGACGCTGTTGCGGCCTCCAACAATGAGCATCGTCAGCGTCAACAGCGTGAAGAAGAAGAAAAAGTCTTCGGGGAGGAGCGAGCCGGTCTCGTATACCTTCAAACTGGCCCCTACCGACACCACGGCCACCGAAGTCAACAGCGCAATCATCTGCTGGACCATGGGGTTCACGCCCATGGCCCGGGCCGCCAAGTCGTCTTCCCTTCCCGCCTTGGCCAATCGGCCCCGCCGGCTCTGGGCGAAGAGGCGGGCCAGCACCAGGGCACCGGCCAGCGCCAAATAGATGGGTACTCGGGTGTCGAGTTTGCCCCCGATGCGGAACGACAGGCCGGCGCGCTCTCCACCGGTCAACTCCGGCCAATGACGGGCCACCTCGTGGGTCACGAACAACAGCGCCAGCGTGATGACGGTGGCGGCTACCGCCCCCGACTCAGCCCCGGAGCGAGCCAGGCCGATGCCCACAAAGACGGCCACCACCACCGTGACGGCGATGGCGACGCCCACTGCCCCCCAAGAACCCATGTCCACATCGGTCAGCCCCAGCGGCGCATCGGGAATGCGCTTGATTTTCTCGGCTGGCGCAATGGCGAAGATGGCGAACGTGTAGCCGGCGATGGCCCCGAACCCGATGTGGCCAAACGACAGCACCCCCGTGTTCCCGACATAGATCTGGATACCCAGCACAATGATTGCGTTGATCATGGCGGTGGTGACCAGGCGCTCGCCCGCCCCGCCGAAAGAGTTCTGATACAACAGCCCGACGGCAACGAAGACGCCGAACAGCAGCCCCACCCCGACGATGGGGAAGGCCACGTCGCGGCGCAAGTTGGGGAACATCCCTGCGTGGGCGGCGTTGGGGCCGCGCGGTTCGGCCATCACACCCGCTCCGCGTGGGCTACTCGGATAAGGCCCTGGGGCCGGAAGATGAACAAGAGGGCAATCATCAAGAACACGAATCCCTCTGTGAGGCTGGCCACCGAGTCGGGCAGCCGAGACCGCAAGAGAACCTCGGCCAGACCGAGCACGATGCCACCCAGCACTGCTCCCCGCAGGCTTCCCAAGCCACCGATCAGCGCGGCCAACACCCCTTTGAGCATGGGGGTGATCCCGACAGTTGGAGTGGTGTGCCCCGATCGCATGAGCCAAAACACGCCGGCAATCCCGGCCAGCAGGCCGGACAGGGCAAATGCCCCCCGGATCACCGTGTCGGACCGCACGCCCATGAGCCGGGCGGTATCGAAGTCGGCCGCCGCCGCCCGCAGGGCCAGGCCGAACATGGTGCGCTGGATGAGCCAGGATGTGGCCAACAGGGTTACCAGCGTCACCCCG
Organism: Acidimicrobiia bacterium; assembly: GCA_022821105.1. Lineage (GTDB taxonomy): Bacteria > Actinomycetota > Acidimicrobiia > Acidimicrobiales > Bin134 > Poriferisocius. The sequence continues at coordinate 6,136 of JAJEEH010000025.1, read as the reverse complement.
ATCACCACCGCGTCGTACACCTCAATGTTCAGCGAGCCGACTGGGAAGGTGTTGGCCACCCATCCCGGTTCCGAGAACGTCTTGACCGACGCGGACACGTAGAGCAAGAAGATGGCCGACACCACGAAATGGACGCCGAAAGACGTCAACAACAGCGTGAAATCGGAACTGCCTCGGACCCGGCTGAATGCAACCCTCTCGATGACGAGCGAGGTGACGATGGCGGTGCCGATGATGACCGGGGTGACCAAATACCACGACCAGCCCTCGCTGATAGTCCAAAACGCCACGTAGCCCGAAACGGTGATCAATTCGCCATGGGCAAAGTTGAGCAGATGCATGACGCCGAAGATCACCGCCACGCCCAACGCCAAAAGCGCATAAATGCTGCCCCGACCTAGGCCGTCGATCAGGTTTTGGAGAAGCTCGGTCATGGGCCGCGTCTCCCCGGGTTCTGGAGCAGTTCGGTCATTGCCCGTTGCCTCCGACGAAGGTGTCGAACAGGTCGGGGCGCTCCCGTAACTCGGCTCCCGTCCCTTCCGCCACGATCTCTCCCGATCGCAAGACGTAGGCCCGGTCGGCCACCTCCAGCATGCGGGTGGCGTTCTGCTCCACCACCAGCAGGGTTCGTCCTTGGTTTCGGAGGGTCTCGATCAACTCGAACACCACATTCACCAGCACGGGGGCCAGACCGAGCGAGGGTTCGTCCATCATCAGCAGCCGGGGCTTGGACATGAGCGCCCGGGCGATGGCCAGCTGCTGCGACTCCCCTCCCGAGAGATAGCCCGCGGCCACCGTTCGCTTTTCCCGAAGCACCGGGAACTGCTCGCCCATCTCGTCGAGCAATTCGGCCCGTTCCTCGCGGGACTGGGTGATTCCGCCGATCTTCAGGTTCTCCTCAACGGTGAGATCGCCGAAGATTCGCCGGTGCTCGGGCACCAGCGCCACACCCAGGCGCAGCAACTTCTCCGGCGAGCTGCCGGTGATGTCGGTTCCCTCAAAGGTGACCGATCCGGCCGCGGGGGAGAGGAGACCGGCGATCGACCCCAGAAGCGTGGTCTTTCCGGCGCCGTTGGGTCCGATGAGGCCGACCACCTCACCAGACCCAACCCGCAGACCGGCGTCTCGAAGCGCTGAGATCGCACCGTATCTGGTTGTCAACCTCGAAACTTCGAGCATGGTGCTAATCGTATGGGAGCAACAGGCCTGAATATTCCGGCCTGCGGTTACCCGATGGTGGCAACCAGGGTGTCCACGCCGTCGACGATCCGGTTGATCGGCACAGCCTTGGGCGGGATGCCGTTGGTGCCGGCGAAGGTGATCTCACCCGTCAAGCCTTGGAAGCCCTCAATCTGGGCCACCGCAGCGCCGATGTCGGCCGGGTTGGTGCAGCCGCAGTCCAAGATGCCCTGGATGCCCAGGAACATCGAGTCCACGTACAGCGCCATGAAGCCCCGGCTCTCCAGCGCCTCGCCCTTGGCGGCCTCATAGTCGGCCAGCATGGTGTCGATGCGGTCACCGGGGGAGATGCTGGTATGCGGAGTGTGGGCGATGCCCTCGTTGTTGTCCTCGAACTGGATGCCGGTGGCGTCCAATGCGTCGGTGCCGATATAGGTCAAGCCGTCGAGACCCTGGCCCTCGAGTTGGCCTCGCAGCGCAGTGACCTGGAAGCCGAGGGCGGCCGAGAAGACCACCTCGTTGTTCTGGGAGATGCCGGCGATTTCGTTGACCTGGGCGGAGAAGTCAGTGTCGGCGGCCCACACGTAGGTCTGGACGCTGACTACATCGCCGCCGAGTTCCTCGAACTTGGCGATGAAGGCGTCGGGGTTGACGCCGGTGTAGGGGATGCCCTCGCCTTCAGTGAAGACGATGGCCCGGGTGATGCCTTGGTCCCAGGCCCACTGGGCGGCGGCGCCCGACATGCCGTGGTCGTCGAAGGTCACCAGGTATGAGTTGTTGGAGGCGTCGGCCAGTGTGGGCTCGGTGGAGGCGGCTACGAACAGCGGGACCTGGCCCTCGGTGGTCTGGAGGATCGGCAGCGCGAAGTCGGCGAACGGGGGGCCGATTAGGAAGTGGGCGCCCCAATCCAGGAGCTCCTGGGTTGCCAGCACCGCGTCGTCGCCGACCTCGGCGACCCGGACTTCCACCGGCGAGCCGAAGATGCCACCGATGCAGTTGGCCTTCTCGGCGATGAACGGCACCAGCTTGGAACCGGGGATGTCCACGAACCCCACCACGTCGCTGAAGTCCATGGCCATGCCCACTCGGATGGGATCGCCTGTCGGCGCGTCTTCGCAGTTGTTCAGATCGGCAGCCAACACGGCGTTGATGTCAACCTCGGCGCCATCGGGTGCCGACGTGGCTCCGCCGTCATCGTCGTCATTGCCGCAGGCGGATACCGCTAGGGCAAAAGCCGCCAGCAAAGCGATCAAGAACTTGAACTTGAGTTTCATGAACTCCCCCTCCTCGGTCAGGTTCCGCGAACCTTACGGGAAAGATCGTTTGGGAGCAAACGACCTTTGTATACAAAATTCAAAATACATTTTCTGCTCAGAGCTGTCAATGGTCAGTCTGAGCAGATGGCGTCAATCTGGCAGCAGATCGGCAACCAACTCGCCCGCCTCCACCACCGGAGCGCCGTCCAAGGTCACGGTGCAGGCCCGCATAGGCAATTCGAAATGGCCCCGGCAAAATCTTCCGGCCCCCTCGTTGGCCCCGGTCGAGTACAGGAAATTGCCGGCGAAAGCCCGGAGTTCGGTCCCGTTGTGGTCGGCCTTGTCCCACAGCGCCATGGCTTCCCAACGGGCCGAGGTGTTCATTCCCCAGCCGACGTGGCTCACGGCGTAGGCGTCGGGCTCCTCGAAAGCAGCCAAGTAGGAGCGGAATAGCTCGGCGTCCACCCCGCTGCCTTCGATGGCGGTGATGTAGTCGTCCACCACGGTCAGCGTCACCGGATCCCGGACGTACTCCTTGAAGGTGAGGTTCACGTCGCCGGGGGCCAGCACCACCGTGCCGTTCACCGTCCCCGCGGCGGGAAATGCCAGCACCAGTCCGCCGGGCCAGTGGGCGATGGTCCCCGGATCGGTGCACCAGCCGTGCGACCCGGCCCGAACTGCGCCGGTGAGGTCGACGGTCAGGTTGGTGCCTGCATCGGAGACCACTTCCATCTTCTCGGCCTGCTCCAGCCAGGCCACACCGGTGGCCACCCGATCGGCCAGGGTCGGGTCGTGGGACCACCGCTCGGTGTTCTCGGGGTGCTCGTTGGAGATCATCAGAACCCTGGCCCCACTGGCCAGGATCGGGCCGAGTTCGGGAGCGTGGAGCAGACCCTCCACCGTGCAGTCCACGATGAACTCGGCATTGGACAGAGCCCCCAGTGCTGCCGGATTGGCGGCAAGTGCCACCGACGCCCCGGTGGAGCGGATCGGCACCGGCCCGGCGTTGGGCGGCGTGGTTACCACCACGTCCACGGGGTCAACCCCGCATTGCGACAGGGCCAGGCGGGCGGTCTGAACGATCTCGGGTCGGCTCCGGGTTTCCGACAGCACAACCGCAGTCTCGGTCGGCACCAGCTTGCACGCCTCGAACTGCTCGGCATACCGCCTCACCCAGGTGCTTTCGATCATCGGTGGCCGTCCCTTTGTCACACCGGTGTGTCGGTGGCGTCGTCAAAGAGGCCGGCTCGGCCAAGGCGTTCGAGGCACACATCCATGCTCCAGGGGTGCATGGCCGCGCCGCACCGGGCGTCGCGGTAGAACTGCTCCAGGCGAGACGGCCGCAGCAGGGCTCGTCCGCCGCACACCCGCAGCGCCAGAGACGCCAGTTGGGGAGCGCCGTCCATGGTGGAGACCATCGAGCTCCACGCCCGCCGCACCGCAACAGGCTCGGGATCGACGCCCGACTCGCCCAGCACCCGGTAGCACAGCGCCTGGGCCCGGTCGTAGATGAGGTTCATCTCGGCCCAGCCCTGCTGCTTGATGGGGTGGGAGCGCCGGGCGGTCGGCCCACCGTCGCCGATGAGGTACTCGGCGGTGGCGTCCATGATGGCCCCCATCAGGCCCATGTAGGCGAACGACAGGGTCATGAAGAAGTACGGCCACCGGGCCGCGGCTTGGTCGAACATCCCCGGCGGGATCCACTCGCGCTCGGCGGGTACGAACACATCCTCCAGCAGCAGGTTGCGGGAGTCGGTGGCCCGCATCCCCAGCGAGTCCCACTCGCCCTCGATGTGCAGGCCCTCGGAGTCGGCGGCCACGCCCAGCAGGCGGACTCGGGGGTCGCCCTCGACGACACAGACCACGTTATGGATGTGCGCCGCCCCGCTGAGCGAGGCGAAAATCTTCCGCCCGCTCACCCGGTAGCCGCCGTCCACCGGCACGGCGGTGGTGGCATATCCCTCGGTGGCCCCGGCGGCGATCCCCTCCGAGAAGGGCTGGCTGTGGATGTGCCCCTGCTTGACAATGCCCTGCCACAGCCCATCCCGGCGTGTGTGCAGTGCGGACTGCTCTTGGGAGTCGAGATCCATATCGTCGGCGATCTGTCCCACCAGCAGCGTGGTGCACACGTGCATGTTGAAGGTCAATGCGGTGGCCGCACAGTGTCGCCCGAGTTCTTCGGACGCCAGGGCATAGCCCACGAAGTCGGCGCCCAAGCCGCCCGCCGACTCGGGAACGCAGATGCCCAGCAATCCCGCGTCAGCCATTTCGCGCCAGTTGTCAAAGGGGAAGGCGGCGTCCCGGTCGTTTTTGGCGGCGCGTGCTGCAAGCCCCGGGCCTAGTGCTCGAATCCGCTCTACGAGGGCGGCTCGCTCTGGGGTGAGCACTCCATCTTGGGCGGCGAGATCGGCGAGCGTCATGGCGCCACTCGGCGCTTGGCAGGCACAAATCCCTTATTCACAGCCTCGACTCTATTTCCACGGCGCTTGTCTGCGTTAGCCCAGTTGAGTCGTTTGGTACCAAACGAATATACTGCCGGCGTGGCCGACCTCCAAGGGTTCATGTATCCCCGTACGCCGACCGGCGCGGGCAGCATCTTGCCGGGTCCTCCTTGGCACTACTCGGGGGAGATGCTCACCGTGGAGTTCCGCACCGATCCGGCCAACGTGGCCGAGCTCCTCCCCGAACCGCTGGAGCTGGCCGACGACGATCCCGGCGCCGTGGCCCTCATTTGGGCCGACTGGCAGAGTTGCAGCGACACCTTCGAGGAGATCCTCGACCCGGCCCGGTCCCAGTACAAAGAGGTGTTCTTGGTGGTTCGCTGCACCTACCAGGGCCAGGTCTACAGCCGGGCGGCCTACATCTGGGTGGACAAGGACTTTGCCATGGCCCGGGGCCACATCCAGGGCTACCCCAAGAAGATGAGCGAGATCTGGATGACCCGCCCGGTGGCCTACGGCAAGGCCGGACCCCGGCTCGAGCCCGGCGGGCAGTTCGGCGCCACCCTCAGTACATGGGGGCGGCGGATCGCCGAGGCCCGGTTCACCATACGGGGAACTGCTGACGCGCCCGGATTCGTCAACAGCCACCCCATGCTGCACAGCCGCCAGATGCCCGCCATCGAGATGGACGGGCGCGACTCGCTGGACGAGCTGGTCACCATGCGGGGCTACGACGCCGACCTCGGCCCTGTGTTCAGCGGCGACGCCGAACTGGTGCTGCCCGACAACCCCACCGAGGAGCTCACCCGCTTGGCGCCCTTTGAGATCATCGGCGGCTACTACCGGCAGGTGGGCAACTCCATGGCCGGGGGCACCACGCTGTGGGCCGCCCCCAACCCGATGGAATCCGAGTGATGGCCATCCCGTCCTACGTTGACGACTACCTGGCCGACCTCGGTCCCGACGACGCCGACATCACCGATCACGACACCTACGTGGCCGGCGTCCCCCACTCCACGTTCACCCGGTTGCGGGCGGAAGACCCGGTGCACTGGACCGAGGAGGCCGACGGGGCCGGATTCTGGTCGATCCTGCGCTACGACGACTGCCTGGCGGTGAGCCGCGACGTCGAGACGTTCACCTCGTCGCTGGGTATCCGCCTCGAGGAAATGGACGCCGAGCAGACCGAGGCCCGGCGCACCATGATGGAGATGGACCCCCCCGAGCACACCCGGCTGCGCCGCCTGGTGAACAAGGGCT
>JAJEEH010000265.1 GCA_022821105.1 Acidimicrobiia bacterium | reverse complement strand
GGCCAAAATGTCGCCCACCTGGGCGAAAACGGTCACATCGGTGATGGCTACGCCCAGCGTGATCGTGTCGGCCGTCACACCCCGAGCGGTCGCCGTCAGCTCGACGACAACATCGTCGGCCTCTTCGCTCGGTTCGGTGTCGCCTTCCTCAGGATCTCCGTCAGCGGCATCGCTGGCTTCCCCAGAGCCATCGCTCGGTACGGTGTCGCTCTCCTCAGAGCCACCGTCGGTGGCGGCCGAATCGCCCGCGTCCTCTGCGTCGGCACTGTCGCGATCGGGGGCGGCGGCGGGCTCAGCTGCCGCAGTGGGCTCGCCTGCGCCAGCCGGCTCCGAAGAAGGCCCGTCCGAATCCCCCCCACACGCCGCAGCCAGCAAAACCATCACAACTACAAGGGCCAACCAGTTCCTTCGACGCATCTCTTCCCCCTCGCGGCCCGCCGTCGCTATCAGCGAAAATGCTAGCCGCCTGCCTTCGCGAGCACTTCGTGAGGCGTTAGCCGGGGATATCGAGGACCAATCCCAGCACCTCGCGGATCTGGCTGAGCGCTGCCCCTCCGACGTTGCCCCTTGCGCCTTCGATTCGGCTGGCCGCGATGGCACGGATGTGCTGGCACTGAGCGGCTGAGGCTCGATCCAAACCATTCTCGGGATCGGCTTCGATCTCTACCTCCGACGCAAACCCTCGAAGTTGCGAAGTCAGAGGTACCACTTGAACAACGCTGGGTCCAGCGTCGAGCACCCTCTGGGCTGTCACGACGACTGCCGGATGGCGAAACCCCGCCTCTCGGCCAAACGGAAGCCCAAGGTCCAACTCAACGACATCACCCGAGGTCAGCATCGAGCCAACCCATCTCGTCTTCGGTGAGTTGGCCCCTCAGTTCATCTCCGATCTCGTCTTGTCGCAGTCGTCGAACCGCCAGCGCAACCGTGTCGCCCACTGTTGTGCCGAGAGAAGCCGCGAGCCTCTTCAATTCCAGATGGGTCGCCACATCGATACGCACACTGGTGCTTTGCATGCAGATAAGTTATCAGAATTGCATACACTGGGAATTGCAGCGTCGCCGCCACGGTTGCTCCCAATGCCTTATGTTTGGGGACCATGGCGAGCATGATCCGGGGGTTGATGTGGGGTGGGGGACGAGATGGCTGAGCAAGATCCTTCGGTTGCGGCTTGGCGGGCATATTGCCAGTCGATTGCGGATGCCGGGGAGATGGTGTTCGCACCCGGGGCACCCGACGATCCCGATGTGAGGGCGGAGGGGATTCGGGCACTGAGCCGGTACATGGCCTTCGGATTGGAGCAGTGCCTGGAGCGCGCCGATCCGGCTCGCCCCGAGTTCGTGGATGTGCAGACCACTATTCGCAAGTTCATGGGCGACAACCCCGACCAGACCTACTTCTCGGCTGCCGTGCGGGGCGACCGGTCGTATCGGATCAACGCCACCATGGCCGGCGCAGTGGCGGTGGAGATCGGGGTGTACGCCGGCAATTTCGGCGGCGACGGCGGCCGGCGGCTGGTGGACGCGGTGGAGGACACCACGCTGCGGGTGGATGCCGACGGCGGCTACGAACTGCTGCTCACCCCCGATCCCGAGCCCGACAACCCCAACCAGCTCCGCCTCGATCCCGACTCCAGTTCGGTGCTCATCCGCACCTACTTCACCGACTTGTCGGTTCGGCTGGCCCATCCCCGCCCCACCATCGAGGCCATTCCACCGGCCGGAAGAACCCCCATGCTCACCCCCGATCAGCTCCAGCGGGGGTTGGGGCTGGCCGCCCTGCACACCGCGGGATCATTCGGCTGGTGGGTCAACCACAAGCTGGAGAAGCTGAGCGGTACGCCCATCAACACTTTCCCGCCCCTGGTGGATGAGGGCGACATGCACACCCCGCAGAATGTGCGCTACCTGTCCGGCGAATGGCGCCTGGCGCCCCATGAGGCGCTGCTGGTGGACTTCGACCCCTCAGGCGGGGCCGACTACTGGGCGTGGGTCCTGTTGAACCACTGGGGCGAGACGGTGGACTGGCGCACCCGCACTGCGGTCATCAACGGCGACCGTGCCGTGCGCCGCGACGACGGCTCCGTACGGCTGGTGGTGGCCCACGAAGACCCCGGCCTGCCCAACTGGCTGGACACCGCTGGCCACCCCGCGGGTTCGCTAAGCCTCCGCTGGTTCCGCTCCACCGCACCGCTTCCCACCGCGGAAACCCAAGTAGTCCCCTTCACCCAACTCCCAGATTCCTGACCCCGCCCCCCAGCAGTCAGCAGCGGGACTCCCTTGGCCCGGGCAAGCGGCTCAGGCAGAGGTAATCCAGGAGATGCCCGTGGGAAGAACGTCGGTCCAGTCCCAGCATTCGATGGTGCTGTCGATTCTGATGGCGCACGAGTGGGCGTCGCCCGCGGACACGGCGATGTACTGGCCCGCGGGCGCGTTCGCCAGCCCGTGTCCGTAGCGGTTTCCACTGCCCCAGCATTCGATGGTGCCGTCGGTAGCGATGGCGCACGAATAGCCCTGGCCGGCAGAGATGGCGGTGTACTGGCCAACGGGCGCATCGGTGCGACCGTCCCGGAAGTTGCCCCAGCATTCGATGGTGCCGTTGATCTTGATGGCGCACGAGTAGCCCTCGCCCGCTGAGATTGCGGTGTAGTGGCCTCGGGGCTCGTTGGTCTGACCGTCTCGGTTGTAGCCCCAGCATTCGATGGTGCTGTCGATTTTGATGGCGCACGAATGGCCCCAACCGGCTGAGATGGCGGTGTAGTGGCCCTCGGGGGCTTCTGTCTGGCCGTCCAAATTGTTGCCCCAGCACTCGATGGTGCTGTCGATCTTGATGGCGCACGAGTGGGCTTCGCCTATGGCCACGGCTGTGTAGTGGCCCGGGGGTGGGGTGGCCCGCCCCAAAGCGTCATGACCCCAGCATTTGATGGTGCTTTCGGTTGTGACAGCGCACGTATGGTCTTCGCCGGCGGTCACGGCGGTGAAGTGGCCGTTGGGCGGGTTGGCCTGCCCTCTCGTGTTGTTGCCCCAGCAGTCGATGGTGCCGTTGATTTTGATGGCGCACGAGTAGCCCTCGCCCGCTGAGATGGCGGTGTATTGGCCGTCGGGCGCATCAGCCTGCCCTCTCATATCTCTGCCCCAGCAGGTGATGGTGTTGTCGGTTCGGATAGCACACGAATAGCCGCTGCCGGCGGACACATCTGAGTACTTGCCCTCGGGCTCGTCAGTTTGTCCCGACTGGTTGGAGCCCCAGCATTCCATGGTGTTGTCGGTTGCGATGGCGCATGAATGGGTGTGGCCGGCTGAGACGGCGGAGTAGCGGCCCGCGGGGGCATCGGTCACCTCTAGCAATTCCCAGCCCCAGCAGGTGATGGTGTTGTCGGTTCTGATGGCGCACGAGTGGGCGAAGCCGGCGGAAACGGCGATGAACTCGCCGTCGGGCGCATCGGTCTGCCCTTCCCCGTTGTAGCCCCAGCATTCGATGGTGTTGTCGGTTCTGATGGCGCACGAATGGCTCGTGCCGGCGGACACGGCGGTGAACTCGCCGTCGGGCACATCGGTGCTCCCTTCTTCGTTGCTACCCCAGCAGGTGATGGTGTTGTCGGTTCTGATGGCGCACGCATGGTTCAAACCGGCCGACAATGCGGTGTATTGGCCCCTGGGCGG
>JAJEEH010000211.1 GCA_022821105.1 Acidimicrobiia bacterium | reverse complement strand
TTGTATGCCGCCGGGCGCTTGGAGGGCTTGCGCAGCAAGCACCGACTCAAGCACTTCGCGCTGCGAGCAAGACTCTATCTCAAGGCGATTCGATCCGCCTTTGAGGAGCTACAAACCCTCAAAACTGCGTAACATCAGTTAGTACTATAAAGATAAAAGATAATAATCACAAGCACTTTTTCGCAATCTGGCGGCCGCATGATCATCGACGTCCACAGCCACGCTTGGCAATACCCCGAGCATTTCACCGACCAATTCCGCCAACAAGCTACCCAAGTGGCCAAAGCAGACGGCCCCCTCGACCTAACCGTGACCTATGCCGCCTATCGCACAGGCGCGCAAAACTGCGACAAAACCATCGTCTTCGGCGGCAAGGCCCAGCGTTCCGGCATCTGGGTTGACGACCGCTATGTCGCCGATTACGTCGCCGCTCACCCAGAGTCACTGATCGGCTTCCTCTCACTCGACCCCACCCAAGACGGCTGGCAGCAGGAAATGGCCTACGGGCATCAAGAACTCGGCCTCAAGGGCATCAAGCTGCTCTCCATGTACGCTGGCTTCTATCCACACGACCAAAGCCTCGACCCGCTGTGGCACTACGCCGCCGAGCACGACCTGCCCGTGCTGCTACACACCGGCACCACCTTCGTCGCCCAAGCCCCGCTCGACTGCACCTTGCCGCGCCATCTCGACCCAGTGGCCATCCGCTTCCCAGAGGTCAAAATTATCATGGCCCACTTAGCCCATCCCTACGAGGGCGAGTGCGTAGCCGTCATCCGCAAACATCCCAACGTGTACGCCGACGTCAGCGCCCTCCACTATCGGCCTTTCCAACTCTACCACAGCCTGATGCTAGTGCAGGAATACGGCGTCTGGCACAAGTTGCTCTTTGGCAGCGACTATCCCTTCACGACGATCGACGCCTCCATTGAGGGGCTGTACGGATTGAACAAAATGCTCGATGGCACGGCTCTGCCGCGCTTGGACGAGCGCGAGATCGACGCCTTAATCCACCGCGACAGCCTCGACATTTTAGGGCTTTAAGAAAAATTTGCGTTAGATCGCTTTTTCTCTTACATCCTACTTTATCTCCCCACCCACCCCACCTATCCCCAAAGGAGTCGCTCTATGAAGCGCTTACTTGTCAGTGCGTTGTCCCTCGTCCTCGTCGGCGCACCAGTGGTGGCTGATGATGAAGCGGATGAAGCGAATGTCTATGAAATGGGAGAAATGATCATCACCGGCTCCAAGCTGCCGCAGACGCCGGGGAATGTGACCCAGAAAATCTCCATTATCACCGCCGATGAGATGGGCTCCTTAGTCCTCGGCAACGGCAACCTAGCGGAGGTTCTCTCCTACAGCCCGGGCAATTTCGCCAACGTCCTCTCCCGCAACGACGCCAACTGGGGGTCGTCTGGCGGCCTGGCGCACACCTACAAAGGGTACATGCTCGACGGCCTGCCAATCGACTCCTTTGTCGATCTTCAGAGCCTCGATTCGTGGGCTTTCCAGCGGGTCGAAGACCAGCGCGGCTCCGCCTCGGTGCTCTATCCGACCTATTTGGCCATGGACTTCGCCGGCAATCAGTCGCCGCTGGCGGGGACGGCCAACTTTATTCTTAAAGAGCGCGTCGAGAGCACCCGCACCAGTGCCTCGGCGTACTACGGCTCCTACAACACCATCGGCGGGCGCTTCTTCCACCAGCGCGCCGCCGGTAACTTGCACCTCTTCTTCGGGGGGCACCACGAGGACTCGGACTACACCTACTACGGGACCTTTGACGAGAACGGCAATAGAAACTCTTGGCTCAACATGCTCGAGGACGATTCCCCGAACTACGAGAAAACCAAGATGTACATGCGGGGAACCTACTTCCTCGACGACAGCGGCCAACGGGCTTCCATCTACGCCCACCGCACCTGGCACACCGGCGACGGCGGCCGCCCGAACCGGGACTTCGGCCACACCTACACCACCCTGAACGCGGGATACACGAACCCAATCTCCGACAAGGCCACCCTCCGCGCCAAGGTCGGCTACCGAGACTACGTACGCCGCTGGGAGGAGGATAACTTCGCTCGCGATTCTGTTGGGGTGGTCATCCCCGAAAGCCTCGCTCTGCGCTCAGAGGACGGCGTCGACCAGTCGGTGATGCCGGCCGATCTCTCCGTCTCGGTCATCACCCGTGAGTCGGACGTGCTCACCGTGGGGGCCGACTACCAGCACGCCTCGTACAAGAACACGTCAGAGTCCGGAGTACTGACCACCAACAACGACGGCACCGCCAACGCCCTCGGCTTCTACGCCCAGGAGGAGTTCCGGCTGAACGGCCTCACCTTGAGGGCTGGGTTGCGCTACACCAGCATATCCCATGACATCGCGCTGCTGAGTGGCGCTCCTCCGGCAGAAGAGAGCAACTCCTGGAACAAGCTGCTCTACAGCGCCGGGGCGCGCTACAACCACAGCGACGACTTGTCCGTATATACCAACCTAGGCACCAGCTTCAAGGCACCCTCTCAAAAGTCGGTGGGCGGTACCGTCCCTGTGGGCAGCACGGATAGCGGCCACCTCCCGAACCCGGACATCAAGCCGGAGTCGGGGATCAACATCGACGCGGGTGTGAACTTCCGGCCGATGGAGGGCCTGCAAGTCGGCCTGCGCGGTTTCAACATCGTCATTGACGACCAGATCGTGCAGCGGGAAGTGCCTGACGCCCCTCAGTCGCAAGACATCAACGCCGGCAACACCACGACCAACGGTGCCGAGCTGGAGGTCTCCCACCGCCTCGACGACAGGGTGGAGTGGTTCGCCAACTACACCTACACCAACGCGGAGGTGACGGAGAACGAGGTGGATCCGAGTAAGGTCGGTGCCAAGATCAACTTCGTGCCCGAGAGCGCCATCGGCCTCGGGGTCCACCTGACCCTGGCTAACGGCCTGCGGGCGACGATCACGGCGCAGTCCTACAGCAGCATCTACTCGGATATCAACAAGGACTCCGATCCCCTCAACGGGTACGTCCTGGTGAACGCCCGCATCCAGTACGGTGTCCGCACCCAAGACGGATACGACCTGAGTCTCTATCTCGAACCGTACAATATCACCAACCAGACCTTTGAGATGCCGT
>JAJEEH010000147.1 GCA_022821105.1 Acidimicrobiia bacterium | reverse complement strand
GCCTTCCATGAGCCCGAACCCGCCCGATGAGACCGCGAACGGCCCCTGGCCGGTGAACACGCCGGGACGGCCGGTGAGCCGCCCGTACATCTCGGCCATGACCGACGCTTGGTGCTCGTGGGCCGCCCGCACGCTCTGCACCCGGTCGGCCACCGTGCGCAGCCCGTCGAACACCTTGATGGAGTAGCCCCCCGGCACCCCGAACACATGGGTGATGCCTGCGTCGGCCAGCACCTCGGCGATGGCAATGCCCGCGGGAGTCCCCTCGCTCATCAGACAGCGAGGAGAATCTTGGCGGTCATGCCCCGCCGATCCAGTGCCCGGCGTTCACATCCAGCGAGGCCCCGGTAATGGGCAGCGATAGGTCGGAGGCAAAGAACAGCGCCGCTCCCGCTATCTCGGCGGCATCAGGGAGGTACTTGAGCGCGGTCTCCCCCGCGGTCTCGTCATAGACCACCTGATAGTCCACCCCCCTGTCGTCGGCCTGGCCCTGGAGGAAGTTGCGCACCGCGTCGGCAAAGATGTAGCCGGGCAGAACGCTGTTCACCCGGATGCCGTCGGCGCCCAGCTCTTTGGCCAGGATCTTGGTGATGTTCTCCAATGCGGCCTTGGAGCTGCTGTAGGCCCCCCATCCCGCTTGGCGGAGGCGGATGGACATGGTGTTGACGAAGATGACCCGCCCGGCCCCCGAGTCCCGCAGGGCGGGAATGCAGGCCCGGGTCATGTTCAGCGACCCGAAGAAATTCACATCGAACACGTTCCGCCAGCGGTCCAAGTCGGCGTCCTCCACGTTGATGACGGGAAAGCCGTCGTTGAAGGCGTTGTTCACACAGATGTCCAGCCGTCCCAACTGCTCCACTGCGGCATCGGCCAGCGCCTGGCACTGGGCGGGGTCGGTTATATCGGTGGACTGCCACACCGTGCGGCGGCCCATGGCCTCGATCTCGGCGGCCAGCGACTCCATCACCTCGGTGCGGCGAGCGCCCATCACGATGTCGGCCCCCTCTTGGGCGTAGAGCCGGGCAATCTCAATGCCCAGGCCCGGACCGATCCCCGACACCAGTGCCACCCGTCCAGCCAGCATGTCGCCCATCGCTCTCCTCCGTTTCCCGCAGTGCGGCGCCGGGCTCGACCCGGCTTCGCGGTGTGCGCCCTAGCTTCGCGCACCCCGCGCCCGACTCCCCTGCTGAGGAGGGCCGCTGGTACCTTCATCGGGCGGGAAACCGGTGACGTCTATGAACGCAGCATTCGGGATCGACATAGGGGGCAGCGGAATGAAGGCCGCGCCGGTAAATGTGGACACCGGCAAACTGCTCGAAAAGCGACTTCGAATTCCCACCCCGAAACCGGGCGTGCCCGACGAAGTGGCAGACGTGGTCTACGAACTGGTGACGTCGTTCGGGTGGACCGGGCCAGTGGGCTGCGCTTTTCCTGCCCCTATCGTCGGCGGCACCGTGAAATGGGTGGCCCATTTGGACGACTCATGGGCCGGGGTTGACATCGCTGAGACGACGAGCGATCGGATCGGCGCTCAAGTGACGATCATCAATGACGCCGACGCCGCCGGAATAGCGGAGATGACCCACGGTGCCGGAGTGGGCCGGAAGGGGACGGTGTGCTTCACCGCCTTCGGCACCGGAATCGGCAGCTCGGTGTTTGTGAACGGGAATCTGGTACCCAACACCGAGTTCGGCCATCTCTATCTGGCCGGACACGAGAGCGATGTTGAGGTGTGGACCGCGGCCAAGGTTCGCACCCGGGAAGATCTGGACTGGCCGACCTGGGTGGGCCGGGTGAAGCAGTATTTGGAGCACCTCGAGAAGATCATCTCGCCTGGCCTGTTCATCCTGGGCGGTGGGATCAGCAAGGACTTCGATACCTGGGGACCATTGCTGGATATCGACACCGAAGTCGCTGTCGCCGAGATGCGCAACAACGCCGGAATTGTCGGCGCAGCCATGGCGTCAGTCGGCGCAAGCGTGGCCGAATCGGGGACCACCTGAGTCCTCCGCTGAACAGATAACCACCCCACTACATGTTGAATTGGTACGCCCACCTGGTCACCCGCTCGCCGTGGCGCACCATTGCGGTGGTTGCGCTCATCACCGTCGCCATGCTGCCGGGGGTGGCGTTGACCACCGAAGAGCCCGACGCGATGGGGTCGTTCGTGCCCGCGGGCAGCGACTTGGCTCGAGCGGTGGAGGAGCTAGAGGCTCGATTCCCCGAATCGGGAGCATTCACCAGCGCGCAGATCGTGGCCCGGGGCGACGTCACCTCTCCCGACGTCATTCGGGAGCTCATAGCCCGCTCAGAAATGGCCTTGGCTCACCCCGAGGTCGCGCCTTTCGTTCCCCAAGACGGACAACCAGTAGTCCGCAGCTATGCCCATTTGATCGTGGCGCTGTCCGGCGTGCCCCCAGCTCAGCTCACCGCTGAGGATGTAACCCGGGCGCTGGCGATCGATCCAGCCGACGACCCCCGAGCAGCCGGGTTCGAACAGCTGCTCGGCGAGAACGCCGGCTTGGGGCAGGTCAGACTGCAGCAGATCGACCTTCCCGATTTGGGCTGGTTCGACGCCCTCTTGGCCGTAAACGACGTGATCCAGGCTGGCGACTACGGGTCCAACGCTTCGGCCCGTACCCTGTCCAACGCCCGCTTCCAAGAGGGGGCCCAGCAGGCGCTGACCGACAGCGGGTTCCTGTTCCCCCTGGCGCTGGTGGTGATGGTGATCGTGCTGGCCGTGCTGTTCCGCTCTCCGGCCGATACCGCGGTCACCATCGTCGGCGTGATCCTGACCGCTTTGTGGCAGATCGGACTGTCGGGCTATCTCGGACCCGACGGTTTGGACAAGATCAACGGAATCACGCCGATCAGCATCATTGTTCCTGTTCTTTTGGTGGGGCTGACGGTGGACTATTCGCTCCAGATCGTGTCTCGCCGCCGCGAAGAGCGGGACGCCGACCCGAGCCGGTCCACCAGCCGGGCAGTGTCGATCACCGGCGCGGCCATAGGCTTGGGGGCGCTGACCACCGCCCTCAGCTTCTTGACCAACCTGGCCAGCCCCCTGTCTCCCATCCGGGACTTCGGGATTCTGGCCGCCTGCGGGATCATCGCCGGGTTCTTCATCATGACCTCTCTGGTGCCCGCGGTGAGGATCCTGGGCGACCGCCGGCGGATGTTCCGAGGGTGGCCGCTGAGGACCCGGCCGGTGATCGACTCCATACCCGGCGTGCGCCGCCTGCTGGTGCCGACCGTGGTCCGTTGCGCCCGTCATCCCAAGCTCACACTCTTGGCCGTGGCCGTACTGGCTGGTGCGGCAGTGGCGGGAGGCATCAACGTGAACACTGAGTTCAAGGAGGACGAGTTCTTGCCCGAGAACTCCGAGGTGGTGCAAGACATCCGGCTGGCCCGCGACGAGGTAGGCGGGCTGAGCACCACGATCACCGGAGTGGTCATCACCGACCTCGATGATCCGGCCGCAGCCCGAGCCCTGGTGGCGTTGGACGACCGGCTGCGGGGGCCATGGCCGGGGTCGGGCGGGTCGGCGCCTTCGGGTTTGGAGCAGCCCATACATGTGGTCGGCGTGGGCGGCAGCACGCTGGTATCGCTGGCCGCCGAAACGGTGCCCAACGCCCAAGCAGTGCTCACCCAAGGATCATCCGACGACCTGGCTGAGCTGTACCGCCAAGTGTCGGAGGCCGCCCCCGACGACTTTGCCAAAGTCGCCTCGCTAGCCGATTCGTCGGGAAATGACGTGACCATCATCCCGATTCAGGCCTATTTCGGAAGCGACAGCGACGCCCGCGATCTCTACAACGCCTCTGGCGACCTTTGGGCTGATGGGGCGCCCGGGAATTTCACGGTGACAGGGGCTCAGATCAACCCGGGAGTGACCACCAACGCGGTGGCCCGCAGCCAGACCACCGCCACGTTCATCACCGTGCTCACCGCGCTCGCCCTGCTCACCGCCTACTTCTGGCGAGCGCACCGCCGTCCGCTGCTAGGAGTAGTCACCGTGGCCCCCATCGTTGTGGTGCTCATGTTGCTGCTGGGACTGATGTGGGTGCTGGGCATCAACTACAACGCTCTGACCGCGCTGTTGACGTCGCTCACCATCGGTATTGGCGTGGACTACACCATCCACTTCGCCCATCGGTATCTGCATGAGCGCGAGCAGGGGGCACCGATCACCGAAGCTCTGACAACCACCGCCAACAGCGTGGGCGGGGCTCTTTTCGGGTCGGCCACCACTACGGCACTGGGTTTCATCGTGCTGGCCTTCGCCCCACTGCTGGTGGTCAGCCAACTGGGGATTCTCATAGCCATCACTGGAATCTTGTCGATGATGGCCGCCGCGATCATCCTGCCCTGTCTGCTGGTACTGGCCGACCGCCGCATGCAATCGGTACCGGGATAGGGTCCGGGCGTGTCTTTTGCTGTAGAGGGCTCAGTGGCGGTGGTCACCGGGGCCACCCGGGGCATCGGCCGCCAGATTGCCTTCCGGCTGGGCCGGGCCGGCGCCCGCTTGGTGGTGGTGGGCCGCACCGGGGCCGACGACCCCGACGCCGTGCTGCCGGGGTCGCTGCCCGAGGTGGTGGCCGCGCTGGGCGACGAGGGAATCGAGGCTCGCAGCGTGCAGGCCAATCTGACCTCGTCCGACGACACGGCCCGCATCGTGGACCGCACCTTGGAGTGGTACGGAGGCTGCGACATCTTGGTGAACAACGCGGGCTACACCTCCAACGGCCCGATCATCGATGTGCCATCGTCTCGCTGGGAGCGGGCGTTCCGGGTGCAGGTGGTTGGGCCGTTGCAGCTCTGCCAGGGGCTGGTGCCGGGGATGCTGGAGCGGGGGTCGGGCCGGGTGCTGAGCGTGAGCTCGGGGTCGGCCACCGCCATCAGCCCCAACCTGTCGCTCTACTCCACATCCAAGCAGGCCATGGAGCGGTGGAACGCCTCCATGCATTTGGAGTTGGGCGGCCGAGGGGTGGCGTTCAACGTGCTGCGAGTGGACCACATCGTGTCCACCGAGGGGTGGTGGCACGTCTACAACACCCAGGGCGCCGAGATCGCCACCGGCGGCGCCGGCCTCGAAACCCTGAAGACCCCCGAGTACACCGCAGAGTGCGCCGACTGGATGATCCGCCAGCCCGACGATTGGAGCGGCCACGTGGTCGGCTTCGACGACATCGCCGCCCTCGGGGGCCCAGAGCCCGGCCCTCCCGCAGTTCAGTAGTTGCTGCGGGATTCGATGAACAAGGTGGCGTTGCTGAGAGCACAAAGTCCGGTCTCGTCGAACAGTCGGGCTCGGGATTGGCCGATGCCGTCGGCGTCGGCCCAGGTCTCGGCATCAATGCCGATGTGCTCGCTGGTGGGATAACGCACAAGGTGGATTGTCAAGTCGGTGTTGATGGACACGTATTGATCGAAGGGCAAAAACGAGCCCAATCCGCTGGTGAAGTCAGCCATTGCCATCAGGTTGACCAGCGGCGAGGTCTCCTCGCCCCTCACAAACGGAACCAACAGGCGAACCCACGTCTTGCTGGGGGTTCCTCCCCGGTTGCTCCCGACTACCCGGTCGAACTCCACCACGTGGGGAAAGCCCTCAGGCATCGGCGCCCGGGGGTTGAGCCCCAGAGGCCGTCCGGCGCTGCCCGGCGGTGGGGGCAGCGGAGCATCGGGCTGGCGGTCGGGGAAGGACTCGATCTCAGCTCCAGTGCGCACCGATACCGCTGTCGCAGAAGCCACCAGCAGGTCGCCATCGTGCAGTTCCGCTCTGACGGTCTGTATTCGCTTGCCGGTGCGAAGCACCTCAGTGGAGATGGCCAGGGGCTGTAGCGGAACCCGGCGAAGCATATCCAGGGTGAATCGGGCCACTCGCATGGGCACCGGGGTAGGCACGTGCTCAACGGCCCGGGCCAACACCCCGGCCACTGCGCCGCCATGCTGGACACCGGGATCCCACGGCCCCTGGGCGTTGATGGTGGGGACGACGGTGTCCCCTTCGACGTAGAAAATGGCATCGTCGCCCACAAAAGGGGCAACGTAGTACCGCTCAGTCGTATGGCACGAGACGAAACAGACAGGAGACGGCGATGAAACTCTGGGACGACACGATCGACGGTTACCGCCCCGAGGCCAACGCCTTGCTGGAACACCTGCCCTCCACCGGCGACGCCGAGGCCGACTTGCCTGACGACCCGGTGGCCCGGGCCCAGATCCTGCGGGAGAACATGCTGGCCTTTGAGCCCGAACCATCGCCGATGGCCGTCGAGTCGACCATCCCAGGACCGGCCGGTGATATCCCGGTGCGGCTGTTTGTGCCCGACCAGCCCAAGGCCATGTTCCTGCACATCCACGGAGGCGGCTGGATCCTGGGCCGGCCTCACATGTCCGACCTGGGCAACGAGGACATGGCCAATCGCCACGGGCTGGCCGTTTTGTCGGTGGACTACCGGTTGGCTCCCGAGCACCCCTACCCCGCCGGACCAGACGATTGCGAGGCGGCCGCGGCCTGGCTGCTGGAACACGGCCCCGAGCGCTGGGGCACCGACAAGATGTTCATCGGGGGCGAGTCGGCCGGCGGGCATCTGGCCGCAGCCACGCTGCTGCGGGTGCGGGACCGCCTTGGCGCCATCGATCGGGTGCTGGGGGCCAACCTGGTGTTCGGCTGGTACGACCTGCGGGGCACCCCGTCGATCTTCGGCAACGGCGGACACCCCGACATGCTCAACCCGCCGGGACTGCAATTCATGATCGAGTCGTTCACCCCCGGAATGTCAGACGCCGAGCGGCGAGATCCCGACGTGTCCCCCCTGTTCGCCGACCTGTCGGGCTTGCCCTCCTGCCTGGTGTCGGTGGGCACCTTCGACCACCTGCTGGATGACTCGCTGTTCTTCGCCACCCGCCTGGCCGCCGCGGAATCACCGGTGGAGCTTGCCGTCTACCCCGACTCCCCCCACGGCTTCATGGCGCTCCCCTCCGAGATGGCCAAAACCCACGCCACCCGCCTCAACTCCTGGATCGCCTCGCTGCTGCCCTGAGTCTGCTCAGTCGTCGAAATCCTCTTGATCCAGCACCAAGTCCCAGCGGTCGTTGCAGTCTGAGCAGCGGTAGGCCACGGTGTCACCGGGCACAGGCGGATCATCCTCAGGCCAGTGCGTAATCCGGTGGCACCACCCCCCGCAGTCCACGCACACGATCCGGTCGGCGATCACCAGCCCAGTGTGCCACCCCGGCAAGCAGGCGGCAGTTCACCGTTGGCGGAGGCTCTCCCATTCGTCGAGGAGGCTGGAGTCGGTGGTGCGGAGAAGGTTGCGGAGCTCGGCGGTGAGGCTGGCCAGGGGGTCGTTGACTGCGGCTGCGGGGATGGTCTGAACCAGGGCCTTGTAGCAGTCGGACAGATAGCGCAATAGCGCTCCCTCCGAGCGCTTGATGCCGTAGCGGGAGACGTACTGGTTGAAGGTGTCGCCGACTTCCATGAGATCGCGGGCCACCGACTTGGGGCTGGGGCGGTCGTGGCCCACCCAGGGGTGGTAGCGGGCGAACACCGCGAAGGCCGGATCGATGAACTCGGCCTCGGGGCGGGGCCAGGTGACCTCCGACAGCCGCTCGAGGCGCTCCTCGTAGGGCACCCGCTCGGCTTTGAGCTGGGCCATGAGGTCGTCGCGGGCCTTGTCCCTTTGGGCCAACAACACCACCGTGGGGTCTTCCAGCACCGACTCCACCACGCTGAGCGCCTGCCAGTGATAGTCGGGCACCTCAATGTCCAGCGCTTCCAGCGCCTCCACCGCGAACAGCCCCAGCGGCTGGTTCAGCCGGAACTCGTCTTGCAGATCGAGGTTCACCCGCACCGGGCGGCCCAAGTCGTCGGGCTCGTCGAGCACCTCGACGATTTCGGCGTCGATGAGCGACCGGAACACCCCCACCGCCCGGCGAATGTGGGTTCGCTGGCGGGATCGGGGCTCGTGGTTGTCAACCAGCAGGCGCTTCATGGCCGCGCAGCCGTCGCCGGGTCGGTCGAGCACGTTGAGCATCATGGAATGGCTCACCGCGAAGCTGGAATCCAGAGTCTCGGGGCGGCCGTGCCACAGTCGGTTCAGCGTGTCGCCGTCGTAGTGGGCGTAGTTGTGCTCGGGCGGTTTCTTCTTCACCAGCTTGCGCCGCTTGACCGGGTCGGATGCGGCCTTGGCCTCGGCCCGGCGGTTCTCGATCACATGCTCGGGAGCCTGCACCCACACGCTGCCCTCCTCGTCGAAGCCTTTGCGGCCGGCCCGGCCCGCGATCTGCTGGAAGTCCCGCACCGACAGCACCCGGGTGCGGCGACCGTCGTACTTGTACAAGCGAGTGAACAGCACGGTGCGGATGGGCACGTTCACCCCCACTCCCAAGGTGTCGGTGCCGCAGATCAGCTTGAGATGGCCCTCTTGCGCCAGCTTCTCCACCAGCAGCCGGTACTTGGGCAGCAGCCCGGCGTGGTGCACCCCCACCCCGGCCAGCACGAAGCGGCGCAGGTCCTTTCCGAATGGAGTGTCGAAGCGGAAGCCTCCGATTGCCTCCTTCACCGCGGCCTTGGCTTCGGCGTCCAGCACGTCGAGGCTGGTCAGGCTCTGGGCCTGGGCGGTGGCCTCACGCTGGGTGAAGTGGACGATGTACACCGGCGCCTTGTCAGCGCCCAGCAGTTCGGCAATGGACACGTGCAGCGGGGTTTCCCGATACTCCACGTCGAGGGGCACAGGCCGCTCGGCCGAGGCCACCAGAGCGGTGGGCCGGCCGTTTCGCTTGCTCAGGTCTTGACGCAGGACAGCGGTATCGCCCAGCGTGGCCGACATCAACAGGAACTGGGGCCGGCTCAGCTCCAGCAGCGGCACTTGCCAGGCCCAGCCCCGATCTCTGTCGCCGTAGTAGTGGAATTCGTCCATCACCACAACGTAGGCGTCGGCCTCGCTGCCGGAATGAAGGGCCCGCAGCGCCAAGATCTCCGCGGTGCAGGCAATCACCGGGGCGTTGCCGTTCACGTTGGCATCGCCTGTGACCATCCCCACCTGCTCGGCTCCGAAAGCCGCCACCAGCTCGAAGAACTTCTCACTGACCAATGCCTTGATCGGCGCGGTGTACACCGCCTGCCGACCCTGGGCCAGCGCGGCGAACGCCGCAGCCAGCGCCACCAGCGACTTCCCCGAGCCAGTGGGAGTGGCCAGCACCACGTTGTCGCCCCCCAAAAGCCGCAGCACCGCCTCCTCCTGGTGGGGATAGAGCTCCAGCCCCGCCGCTTCGGCCCAGTCGCAGAAAGCCCCCAGCAGCACGTCGGGATCGCCCGAGGCGGGCATGAAATCACCGAGTGGCGACGGAGCAGACATGGCCATACCAGGGTAGGTGTGGACTAGGCGTGGGAGGCTACGGGAATGAAGTTTGGGCTCTATCTGATCGGCAGCGCGACCGGGATGGCGGGGCCGCCGGCGGCGCCGATCTCCGATCCGGAGTTTCTGGCCGGCTTTGCCCAGCATGCCGAGGCCGTGGGGTGCGACTCGCTGTTCTTCGCTGATCACATCGTGTTCCCCGCGGCCAAGCAGGCGCCCTACCCCTACGCGGATTCGGGGGACTACCCGTGGGACAACGAGCACACCCAACTGCCCGAACCGCTGGCCCTGATGGCCTTTCTGTCCGGCGTCACCCAGTCGCTGCGGTTCGGCACCGCAGTGCTGGTGCTGCCCCAGCGCCACCCGATTCTGCTGGCCAAGCAGTTGGCCACCATCGACGTGCTGTCGGGAGGTCGGGCCGAGCTGGGCATTGGCGCGGGATGGTTGGCCGACGAATTCGACGCTCTGGGCTATTCGTTCGACGACCGAGGCGCCCGCACCGACGAGTACATCGACGTCATGCGAGAGCTGTGGGCCAACCCGGTGGCCAGCTTCACCGGGCCGACCGTTGCCTTTGACCGCGTCCAGCTCACCACCCACCCTCGCCAGCCCGGCGGCGTTCCCATCATCGTGGGAGGCCATTCGCCGCCGGCACTGCGCCGTGCCGGCCAGCGCGGTGATTCGTTTCTGCCCGCCTTCTCCGCCTCACAGAACCGGAGTCGATGGCCTGAGATGTGGGCAGAAGTGCAGCGTTGGGCTGCCGATGCGGGACGCGCTGGGTCCTGCGACCTTCAGGGCTTCGGCGCCTCCCTCGACGATGCCCGCTTCTTGGCCGATTTGGGGGCAACCCGGATGATCTACAGCACCCACGATCCCGATTTAGCCTCCGCGGAGGCCACTTTGGACCGCTTCGCCGACGAGGTAATTGGCCGATTCTGATCACCGCCCGCGACAAACAGGGCGAGAAATCAATTCATTTCACAAAAATTAAGTTAATTTTTCAAAATAACCTGCCAGCGGCTCCCTGGCCCGGAACTCCTCAGAATTCAACCATAAATTCCCAGTTCACGGTGGGTGTCATGGTTTATCCACAGAATTTTCCACAGGAGACGGAGCGGAGCCAAGGGAAAGATCTCGACACTAGGTGAGTCCAGGGAGGAATGGCTCGAGAGTTCGAATCGCGACAATGCCCGCTCCATTTCCGCCTAGGTCGTATTCAGCGGCTAAGGCGCAGCCACTGAAAGGAGCAGACACATGAATCACCCTGTGGAAAACCTCATCGGACCGGCCGCGGCATGCCAGATGCTCGGCGTCGACCAGCACAATTTGCTGAGGGGCATCAACGATGGCTTCGTGCCCGCTTACTTCATCGGTGGAGCCGTCCGATTCAAACCATCGGAGCTGCGCCACCCCGCTCTCAGTGGCCTTGACGAGCACTATCGCGCCAAGGACGAGCACTTCGCCGCCTAACCCCACCCCAAGCCTCTGCCCCCGACTGCGTCCCACCCCCGCGCGGTCGGGGGCGGACGGGGTCTTGGTCGCTAGGGAAGCACGGTTTCGGTGTCGCGGCCGGAGCGAAGAACGGTACCCGGGGTGGCGCCGGTCACCTGGCCGTCGACCACGATGTCGGTTCCGCCCACCAGCACCCGGTGGACGCCCTGGGCGCCTGCGAACAGGCGCATGCAGTCGCCGGGCAGATCGGTGCGGGCCTCGATGGGGTCGGAGGACACCGTGGCCGGATCGAACACCACCAGATCGGCATGCCAGCCTTCGGCCACCCGGCCCCGCCCCTTCAGCCCGAACAGGCGGGCCGGCACATCGGTCATCAGCCTCACCGCCTCCTCCAGCGGCAGCAGCCCCCGGTTGCGCACGATGTCGCCCAGGATGATGGTGAAGTAGCGGGTGCCGCACATGCGATCGAGATGGGCGCCGGCGTCGGAGCCGCCCACGATCACCCGGGGGTCTCGCCAGTGCTCGGCTCGATGAGCCCAGCTCTCCGCCGAGTCGTCGGCATTGATGGGCCACAAGTCGGTGCGCAGATCGTCGGCCAGCACGATGTCGCACAGCGTGTCGAACGGCTCTTGTCCCCGCTCCGCCGCGATGTCGCCCACTCGCCTTCCAGTGAGCCCGTCGTTTTCCGGGGAATAGGTGGTGCCGATCTCCATGTTCTGCCACTGGGCCATGTGGTAGAAGCCGCCGCTCCCGGTCTGGGCCTGATCGTTAAGCCACCGCCGGGTCTCCGGATCGGCCAGCGCGGCCATCTTCTCCTCATGGGGAAGGTTCATGGTGTCCTTCCACCCCGGCATGTTGTACAGCGGGCAGTAGGTGGCGAAGCAGAGCTTCAGCCCGCCGATGGTGGGCATCGACAATGCCACAATGCGCCCACCAACCTCAGCAGCCGCATCAGCGGCGCCGAGTTGGTGGTTGGTGCGCTCTTTGGCGTCGGCGCTGACGGTGAGCACGTTCCAGTTCAGCGGCCGCTGAGCCCGGGCCGACATCTGGCTCATCAGCTCGATCTCCTCGTCGCTGAACATGCTGAGGCATCCAGAGGTGATGAACTCCAGCCAGGTGCCCGGATGGTTGGCCACCGCTCCGGCCAGCGTCAGCACCTCCTCAGTTGTGGAGAATCGACTGGGCACGGGTTCGTTGTCGCCGTCCCAATGGGTGTGGGCCAAAGATGTGGAGAACCCCATGCCACCGGCGGCCAGCCCATCGTGGAGGGCCCGCACCATCTGGTCGAGTTGCTCAGAGCTGGCCGGCTGATTGGCGTCGGGCCCCATCACATAGCGGCGCAGGGCCGAGTGGCCCACCAGGAATCCGGCGTTGACCGCGGTGTTGCCGTCGAGGCTGTCCAAGAACTCCCCGAACGTCTCCCAGTCCCACGGCAGCCCCTGCTCCAGCGCCAAAAGCGGCATCCCCTCCACCATGGCCATCATCTCTTGCAGGTAGCGGGCGTCGTCGGGGTTCACCGGGGCCAGGGAGAACCCGCAATTGCCCCCCAGAACAGTGGTCACCCCGTGCATTGGAGAAGGTGTGGCCGCCGGATCCCAAAAGAGCTGCGCGTCGTAGTGGGTGT
>JAJEEH010000297.1 GCA_022821105.1 Acidimicrobiia bacterium | reverse complement strand
CCCGGCGGGTTCGGAGAGCGTGGGATCCAGGGCAAGATCAACGCCGCCTCCTATGCCCGGGAGAACAACCTGCCCTGCCTGGGCCTGTGCCTCGGGCTCCAGGTGATGACCATCGACTATGCCCGCAACGTGTTGGGCCTGGCCAACGCCCACTCCAGCGAGTTCGACCCCAGCACGCCGTGGCCGGTTATCGACCTGATGGAATCGCAGCGGGGCATCACCGACAAAGGTGGCACAATGCGGCTGGGGGCATGTTTGGCCAAGCTTCGGCCGGGTACTCAAGTGGCTGAGGTGTACGGCGCGGAGGTGGTGTCGGAGCGCCACCGTCACCGCTACGAGTTCAACCCCAAGCTTCGTGGCCGATTCGAGGGCACCGATTTCGTGCTCGCCGGGGAGTCGCCCGACGGGCTATTGGTGGAATTCATCGAACTGAACGGCCACCCGTGGTGGGTGGGAACCCAGGCTCATCCCGAGTTCAAGAGCCGTCCCGATCGGCCCGCTCCGCTGTTCTGCGGTTTGGTGAAGGCCGCATTGGATCGCCGGGAAAGCGGGGTCGCTGCTGAACAGGGTGAAGAGACCCCGTCTGAGGCGGTGGCCCCGGATCAGGATGAGGCAGCATCCGAGGCCTCGACCCCAGCCCTTCATTGAGAGGCAGCCGAGTGACGGCAACCGAAGGCGGGGCAGGATTCACCCCCGTAGGAGAGCGGCAGGGATGGCAGGGTCGGGTGGTCTCAGTGAGCGTTGCCGAGATAATGGCACCCGACGGTTCTGTCTATGAGCGGGAGATCGTCCGCCATCCCGGTGCCGCGGTCATCGTGCCCCTCGACGGCCAAGAGGTGATCATGGTGCGCCAGTATCGTCCTGCGGTGAATCGGGAACTGCTGGAGATTCCCGCCGGGAAGCTCGACAGTGAGGACGAGCCTCCCGAGATGACTGCCCAGCGGGAGCTGGAAGAGGAGATCGGCAAGCGGGCTGGGCACTTGGAACTGCTGGCCGTGTTCCACAATTCTCCGGGGTTTTGCGACGAGATCACCCACTGCTACTTGGCCACTGAGCTGACCGACACCGACCGCCGTCCCCACGGTATCGAGGAGCAGCACATGGCCATCGAGCGCATCAAATTGGCCGAAGTCCCCGATTTGGTGGCCTCCGGCGAGGTGGCCGACGCCAAGTCGATCGTCGGACTGATGCTGGCCCGAGAGCGTCTGGGGTGAATTCTCTGTGCCGCCCGCGGTGAGCGCAGGGAGCGGGGTAGAGGAGTTTTTGGACTGGTTGGTGCTGGAGAGGGGCCGCGCCCCCCGCACCTGTGAGGCCTATCGTCGGGATCTGACCGGCTACTGCGAGGTCTTGAACTCGCGGGAGAGCAGCCCTGAGACGGCTGGAGAAGAAGACCTTCTGGCGTTCTTGCGGCACCTCCAGAGCCGGGGGTTGGCCCCCTCTACGGTCAAGCGGGCCATGACCGCGGTGCGGACATTCCACCAGTTCCTAGTCATCGAGGGTCGCCGGGCTGACGACCCGGGATCCCAGGTGGAGCTTCCCACGGTGCCAAGGGCCCTGCCCAGGGCGCTGAGCGAAGCCGAGGTGGATGCCATCTTGGACGCCGTGGTGGGCGCCGACCGGGTGTCTCGACGGGATAGGGCGATGCTGGAGCTGCTCTACGGCACGGGGATGCGCATAAGCGAGCTGGTCGGGATGTCGCTGGTCGACTTGGACGTGGGCGGGGCCACGGTGCGGGTTCTGGGAAAGGGGCAAAAGGAGCGGATCCTGCCGCTGGGACGATGCGCCCTCGAGGCGCTGACCGCCTGGTTGGTGCCCGCCGGGCGGGGGGAGATGGAGCCCGAGCGCTGGGAGTCCCAGCACGACCAAGAGGCGGTATGGCTCAACCAGCGGGGACGCCGCCTGTCGCGTCAGGGGGCTTGGGGGGTGGTGAAGAAGAGAGCCCAGCAGGTGGGGTTGGGCGCCAAAGTGTCTCCCCACGTGTTCCGCCACTCCTGCGCCACCCACATGCTGGACCACGGCGCCGACATCAGAGCCGTGCAGGAGCTCTTGGGCCATGCCTCCATCAGCACCACCCAGGTCTACACGATGGTGTCCAAGGAAAAGCTGTGGGAGGCCTATCGAGCCGCTCACCCGCGGGCGGTGTTGAAGCGTTGATCCACCTGGTTCGGCGCTTCTTCCAGTCGATTCTCGATCGAGACCCCGATTCCGCCGGGGAGCGCTGGCTGATTGGCCTGCTCAGTGATGCCGAGGCCGCTCTCTACGCCCAGATGAGCGCTGCTGACCGCAGCCATGCACTGCGTTCGGCCCGAAACCCTGCCCTTGTGGACGATGACCAGCGGGTGGCCGCCGCCCTCCACGACGTGGGGAAGATCCAAGCCGAACTGGGAACGGCGGCCCGAGTGGGGGCCACGCTGGCGGGAGCGATTGTTCCCGGCCTGCTCAAAGGCCGATGGGCCGCATATCGGGATCATCCCCGTTTGGGAGCGGAGATGCTGCGAGACGCAGGCAGCCCCGAACTGGCAGTGGCCTGGGCTGCCGAGCACCACCTCTCTCCGCGCCAGTCCTCCCTTCCCGCTGAAGTGGCCGCTGCTTTGGCTGCCGCAGACCAATAGGGGAGCCGGTTCGGCCTTCGCCCACCGATCCGGCCACCGCCCGCCGATGCCGGTAGGCTTCTGCCCGTGCGCACCGAGATTCCCAAGATCATCAGCGTGGACGACCACCTCGTAGAGCCCGCACACTTGTGGCAGAGCTGGCTGCCGGAGCGGTTCAAAGAGCGAGGCCCGCGAGTCGAGCGGCGCCGGGTGGGGCCGATCACCTATACCGGCGGGCCCAAGATGTACACCTACGAGCTGGACGTGGATGACGGTCCGTGGGGCGACGTGTGGTTCTACGAGGACCTGGTGTATCCCAACAAGCGCCATGTGGCCGCAGTGGGGTTCGACCGCGACGACATGGAAGCCGTGCCCATCACCTTCGACGAGATGCGTCCAGGGTGCTACGAGCCCAAGGCCCGGGTGGAGGACATGGAGATGAACCACGTGGAGGCATCGCTCTCGTTCCCGACGTTTCCCCGGTTCTGCGGCCAGACCTTCTTGGAGGCCGAAGACAAGGAACTGGCCCTGGCCTGTGTCCAGGCTTACAACGACTTCATGATCGAGGAGTGGTGCGGCGACTCAAACGGGGCGCTCATCCCCCTGGCCATCATCCCGCTGTGGGATGTTGAGCTCGCAAGGGCCGAGGTGGAGCGCAATGCGGCCCGGGGCTGCCATGCCGTGTGCTTCTCGGAGATCGCTCCCAATCTGGGCCTGCCCAGCATTCACACCGACTACTGGGATCCATTCTTTGCCGCCTGCCAGGACACCTCCACTGCGGTGTGCATGCACATCGGCTCCTCCTCGGTGATGCCGGCGGCCTCTCCCGACGCCCCGCCCGCGGTGGCGGCATCGCTCAGCTTCAACAACGCCATCGCCTCGATGAGCGATTTCCTGTTCTCCGGAGTGCTGGTGCGGTTTCCCGAACTGAAGCTGGCCTACTCCGAGGGCCAGATCGGGTGGATCCCCTACATCTTGGAGCGCTGCGACGACGTCTGGAGCGAGCACCGAGCCTGGGGTGGCGTGCGGGACATCGTCCCCGAACCGCCATCCACCTACTACTACCGGCAGATCTACGGGTGTTTCTTCCGGGACAACCACGGGCTGAAGTCGCTGGACGAGGTGGGGGTGGACAACGTGACGTTCGAGACCGACTATCCCCACACCGACACAACGTGGCCGCACACCAAGAAGGTGGCCGAGGACATGATGGGCCACCTGCCCTCCGACGTGGTCCACAAGCTGGTGCGGGGCAACGCCGCCCGCCTCCTCAATCTTGACATTGACTGAAATGTCCTAAGCTCAGCCAGGCCCAAGAGGCCTGGCATATGAGCTACAACCTGCACAGTTTTCGCGAAGACTCGTTCGGGGGTATCACCACCGCGGTGGCCATTGGCCTGATCATCGCCGGCATGACCCGCTCTCGGCAGTTCGAGCGCCTGGAGATGGACAACGTGGTTTCTGTGCCGATTTTGGACCAGGTGTTCTTCGAAGGCGAGATCACTCCATCTGAAGGAGAGGCAGATCCCCATGCCGCCCGAGTCGGCATGGTTGCTTTCCGGGGCAGCTTCTCGGTGGCGTCGTCCAACAAGATCATCAACACCGTCAGCGTGGACATCCGGGACCATGAGGTGGTGATCTTTGATTTCTCCGAGACCATCTACATGGACGACAGCGCGGCGTTGGTCCTTGAGCAGCTCATCGACGCGGCCATCGACCAAGACACCGAGTGCATTGTGATGGCCCTCTCCGGGTTGCCCGCCCGGACCCTGCGGTCCCTCGACGTCCTCCAGCGGGTTCCCCAAGACCGGATCGTCGGAAATCTGGACGAGGCCCGAGAGGTAGCCAGGCGGCTCCTCGAGCACTAGGAATTCAGCAGGTCAAAGGTTCGGGTGATTAGCTCCGACTGCTCCTGAGTGTGAACAGCGGCGCTGCCGGTGGCCGGGCTGGACGACTCGTTGCGGCTGGCCCTAAGGATGTCGCATCGGTCTCCGAACGCCTCGTGCAAATGGCCTTTCACGTAGTTCCACGGCCCCATGTTCTGGGGCTCCTCTTGGAGCCAGACGATTTTGTTGATTTGGGGGTAGTGGCCGAGTGCTTCGGCCAAGGTGCTAGCTGGCCAGGGGTAGAGCTGTTCCACCCGCACAACCGCCACAGGGGCGCCGCCTCGGTCTCGCGCCGCGATGGCCTCATGGCTGATCTTGCCGCTGGTCAGCACAACACCGGTGACTTGCCGGGGATCGAAATCCCCGGGATCGGACAGCACCGGGGAGAACCAGCCGTCGGTCAAATCGCCCACCGGTGATCGGGCGTCTCGATGGCGCAGAAGTGATTTGGGGGTGAACAGCACCAGCGGTTTGCGCTTCGAGCGCCTGGCTTGATCTCGGAGCAGATGGAAGTACTGAGCCGCAGTAGACAGGTTGGCCACTCGGATGTTGTTCTCGGCCACAGACTGCAAGAACCGCTCGATCCGCCCCGATGAGTGCTCCGGCCCCTGCCCCTCGAAACCATGGGGAAGGAGCATCACCAGCCCTGAGCGCTGGTTCCACTTGTCCTCGGCCGACATGACGAACTGGTCGATGATGATCTGCGCGCCATTGACGAAGTCGCCGAACTGGGCTTCCCAGAGGACCAGTGCATTGGTGTCGCCCACCGAGTAGCCGTATTCGAATCCCAGTGCGGCATATTCCGAGAGCAGTGAGTCGTACACCCACAACCTGGCCCCGCTGCGGGCCAGTTCGGCCAGCGGGCAGTGCTCCCGAGCCGATTGGTTGCACACCAGGGTGCTGTGGCGATGGGAGAACGTGCCCCGGCGAGAGTCCTGGCCGGCTAGGCGGATCGATGTTCCCTCATCGAGCAGGGTGCCGAAGGCCAGCGCCTCGGCCAGCCCCCAGTCCACCATGCCCTCGGCCATCATTTTGTCTCGGGCCTCGAACTGCCGGGCCAGTTTGGGGTGGAGCACAAACCCGTCGGGCACCGAGGTGAGCACGTCGAACACACGCCTGATCTGCCGTTCCGACACGCCGGTGTCCACGGGGGGCGCGACGTGGGGAGTGGGGTCGGCCAGTCCTTCCGAGATCGACAGCTGAAGCTCTCTGCTGGCGGCATTCGCAGATCCAACGGTTTCCCCCAGCGATTCGTCGGAAGTGCGGTCCCGAGTTTCTTCCAGCGCCTTCTGGAGCTTGGCCCGGAACTCGTCCATGGCCTGCTCGGCCTCATCAAGGGTGATGTCCCCCCGCTTGACCAGCGACTCCACGTAACGCTTCCGCACCGAGCGGTGGCTCTCGATCCTCCGGTACATCTCCGGCTGGGTGTAGCTGGGGTCGTCGGCCTCGTTGTGCCCCTGGCGGCGGTAGCACCACATATCTATCACCACGTCTTTGTGGAAGTGGTTGCGGTAGGCCAGCGCCAAGAGGGCCACTCGGGCGCAGGCCTCGGGGTCGTCGCCGTTGACGTGGAAGATGGGGGCCTGGATCATCTTGGCCACGTCGGTGCAGTAGTAGCTGGAGCGAGCCGCCTCCGCGGTAGTGGTAAACCCCACCTGGTTGTTGATCACCAGGTGCACCGTGCCTCCGGTTAGGTACCCCTGGATCAGCGACAGGTTCAATGTTTCGCTCACCACACCCTGGCCGGCGAAAGCGGCGTCACCGTGTACCAGCAGGGGAAGCACGGGATAGCGGTTCTCCTCGCTGGCAGCCTGGCCCCGCACCAGCCCGCTGACCGGGCTGTGCTCGCTCTGATCGTTGCCGATGTGGTCCAAGCGGGCTCGGACCATGCCCTCGACCACCGGATTCACCGCCTCCAAGTGAGAGGGGTTGGCGGCCAGCTCCACCGTGATGCGGTTGCCGGCCATGCTCTCGAATTCCGAGGTCATGCCCAGGTGGTACTTCACGTCGCCCGACCCCTGGGTGGACGACTCGTCCAGGTTCCCCTCGAACTCGCCGAAGAGCTGTCCGTAGTCCTTGCCCACGATGTTCACCAGCACATTGAGCCGTCCCCGGTGGGCCATGCCCATGATGGCCGAGGCCATGCCCAGGTCGGCGGCCTTTCCCAGCACTGCGTCGAGCACCACTATGGCGCTCTCGGCCCCCTCGATTCCGAACCGTTTCTGGCCCACGTACTTGGTGTCCAAGAATCGCTCCAGGGCCTCGGCCGCGTTCAGCCGATCCAGAATGTGCAGCTTCTCTCCCAGTCCCGCCGGGGCGCCTGCCCCTTCCACCTGCTCTTGGATCCACTGCTTCTCGTTGGGATCCTGAATATGCATGTACTCCACGCCCACTGTCCGGCAGTAGGCATTGCGGAGCACGTGCAAGATCTCTCCCAGCGGCATCTTGCCGTCGGGCTGGCCCATGTCGATGCCCCCCAGCCCGGTGGTGAGGAACTCCCGATCGAGATCCCAGATGGTCAGGCCATAGGTGGCCGGATCGAGCTCGGCGTGCATCTCGGGCTCGCTGGCCGACAGCGGGTCAAGGTCGGCGATCAGGTGGCCCCGAACCCGGTGCATGTTGATGAGCGCGTTCACCTGCACCTGCTTGGTGATCACCGCCTGTTCCCGATCGATGGGCAAGATGTCGGGCCGCCAGCGCACTGCCTCGTAAGGCACGCCCACCGCCCGGAATATCTCGTCGTAGAAGGCGTGCTTGCCCAGCAGAAGTTCGTGAACCGCGCCCAGGAACATCCCCGACTCGGCACCCTGGATGATGCGGTGGTCGTAGGTGGACGAGAGGGTGATCACCTTCGACACCCCCAGGTCGGCCAACGTGCGGGAGTCGGCGGCCTGATAGGCCGTGGGATAGTCAATGGTGCCCACCCCGACAATGACCCCTTGGCCGGGCATGAGCCGGGGCACCGACTGCACCGTGCCCAGGGTGCCGGGGTTGGTGATGCTGACAGTGACGCCCGCAAAATCGTCGGGGCTCAGATCATTGCTCCGCACCTTGCGGATCATGGTGTCGTAGAGCTCCACAAAGTTGGGGAAGTCCAGCGTGTCGGCTTCAGGCAGGCAAGGCACCAGAAGCGAGCGTGACCCGTCGGATTTCTCCACGTCTACGGCGATGCCCAGGCCGATGTGGGGATGGCGCACCACCCGGGGGCCGCTGTCGTCATCGACGAAGGTGGAGTTCATCACCGGCATGTGGTGGGCGATGGCCTGCACCACGGCGTAGGCGATCAAGTGGGTGTACGACACCTTGCGCCCATCGGTGCGACCCAGATAACCGTTGATGATCCGGCGGTTGACGTCGAGGAGCTTGGCCGGAACCTCCCGGAAGCTGGTTGCGGTGGGGACGGCCAGGCTGGCCTCCATGTTGCGGGCGATGCGGGCGGCCGCCCCTCGCAGAGGATCGCCGGGCGAGGGCTCCCGAGGCTCGTCTGGCTCGGGTACGGGTTGGAGACCCTCCGTTGGGGCGGCCGGCTCAGCCAAGATCCGGTCCGGGCGATAGTCGGAAAAGAAGTCCTGCCAACTCTCGCTGACCGACTTGGGATCGGCCAGGAACTGGCGGTGCATCTCATCAACCAGCCAGGCGTTCTGACCGACGACCTGCTCGGCATCCGGGGCCATGGGGAAAGTCTATGGACTTCTGAAGCACTAGGGTTCTGCTGGTGCGGTTGGCCACTTGGAACGTGAATTCGCTGAACGCCCGCATGCCCCGAGTCCAAGAGTGGTTGGAGCTGGCCGACCCCGATGTGCTGTGCATGCAGGAGACCAAAATGGCGCAGGACGCCTTTCCCGGCTTGGCCTTTGAGGCCATGGGTTACGAGTGGGTCCATCACGGCCAGGGGAGGTGGAACGGGGTGGCCATCTTGAGCCGGGTGGGATTGGCCGATCCCGGCAACGGATTCGCCGACGGCCGCGACGCCGACCCCGACGCCCGCATCGTGTGGGCCACATGCGCCGGTGTGCGGGTGGCGAGCGCCTACATACCCAACGGGCGCGAGCTGGGCCATGACCACTACCACTACAAGCTCGACTGGCTGGGCCGGCTCCGGTCCCACTTGGAGGCCAACGCTGATGCCGGGGCGGCGGTGGTTGTGGCCGGAGACTTCAACGTGGCCCCGGCCGACAATGATGTCTGGGACATCGCCGCATTCGAGGGGCTGACCCACGTAAGCCAGCCCGAGAGGGAGGCCTTTGCCGCAGTGGAGGACTGGGGATTGGTAGACGTGTTCCGCCAGCGGTGGGCCGACGACGGCCTCTACACATTCTGGGACTACCAGGCCGGGCGGTTCCACAAGCGCCAGGGAATGCGCATCGACATGGTGATGGCCACCGAGCCGCTGGCCCAGCAGGTGACCACGGCGATCATGGACCGCAACGCCCGCAAGGGGGAAAAGCCGTCGGACCATGCCCCGGTGGTGGTGGACTTCGACTGGGACGACGTCAGCGACGGGTGAGGCATGATGGGGGCGTGGTTGGCGGATTGGGAGATTGAGGCGTGACGGGGTTGTGGGCGGCCTCGACCGCGACTGATCCGGCGGGGCATGGCCATAACCTGCTGATCTTTTGGGTCAACATCCTGGTGCTGGTGGCCGTCTCCCATCTCTTCGGTGCGGTCATGCGCAAGGTGGGGCTGCCTTCGGTGGTGGGGGCGTTGCTGGCCGGTCTGGTGCTGGGGCCGTCGGTGTTCGGGGTGGTGTGGGAGTCGGGCTTCGAGTGGTTCTTGCCTGAGATCGGCCAGGGCTCGCAATGGACTCTGCTGGCCGCGGTCAGCTGGATGGGGGTGGTTCTGCTCTTGGTGGTGACCGGATTCGAGACCGACTTGGGGCTCATCACCAAGCTGGGGCGGTCCGCGCTGCTGGTCACCACGGGCAGCCTGTTGGTGCCGCTCATCGGGGGTATCGTGGTCGGCCTATTGCTGCCCTCCCTGTTCTTGGGTGAGGATGCTGAGCGGCTCACATTCACGCTGTTCGTGGCCCTGGCGCTCGCCGTGTCGTCTTTGGCGGTGGTGGCCAAGATCCTGAGCGAGCTGGGCCTGATGCGCCGGGACTTCGGCCAGATCACCGTGGCCGCGGGCATGGCCAACGATGTAGTCGGCTGGATCTTGTTGGGCGTGTTCACCGGCTTGGCCACCTCAGGGGAAGTGTCGGCTGGGCAGGTGTTGGTCACGCTGGGGGGGATTGCGGCATTCGGGGTGCTGGCGCTGACGGTGGGCCAGCGTCTGGTGGACCTGCTGTTGCGGCAGGTGCGGCGCACTGGGGGCAGCCTGGCCGCGGCACTGGCCGTGGCCATGGTGACCATGCTGGGATTCGGAGTGGCCACTGAGTGGCTGAAGGTGGAAGCGGTGTTAGGGGCGTTTGTCGCCGGGGTGGTGCTGCACCGGTCCCGATTCCAGCACGACGACGTGATCCATCACCTCGAAGGCCTGACCAACGCCTTGTTCGCGCCGGTCTTCTTCGCCACCGCCGGCTTGCAGGTAGATCTCCGCTTGTTGAACAACGCCGAAGCCCTTTGGTGGGCCTTGATCGTGCTTGCGGTGGCGATCGTCTTCAAATTTGCCGGGGCCTATGGGGGCGCCCGCCTCGCGGGCCGCACCCACCGGGCAGGACTGGCCCTGGGTGCAGGGCTGAACGCCCGAGGGACCCTTGAGATCGTCATCGCCACCGTGGGACTGTCTGTCGGGGTGTTCAGCCCCACTGCCTTCTCGGTGATCGTGCTGGTGCCGGTGCTCACTTCGCTATTCGCCTCGGCCACGCTGCGAGGGGTGGTGAACAACTGGCAGGGCACTCCCGATGAGCAGGAGCGGCTGGGCCGGGAGCAGGCGCTGAGCCGCAATCTGGTGGTGCGAACCTCCCGGCTTCTGCTGCCCAGCCGGGGCGGACCGGAGTCCATCGCTGCTGCCCAAGTTCTGCACTTCGCCTGGCCGATCGAGGCCGGGGCCACTGTGCTCACGGTGGCCGACCGCGATGCCGAGGTGGACATCACGCCACTGCGCAACGTTTTGCACGACCGCTCTTTGGAGCACCGGCGGGTGCGTCACGACGACCCCGTTCGAGCCATCATCGACGAGAGTCGGCTGGGATTCGGGGTAATAGGGCTGGGCGCTCAGGATTACGCCGACACTATGCAGGTGATCTCGCCCCTGGTTGACGGGGTCTTGTCGGAGAGCCCAATCCCGGTGGTGGTGGTGCGCCGGGCCAGAAACCTCGACCGGCCCCTGCCCGGGGCGTACAGCCGGGCGGTGGTGCCGGTAACCGGCAGCCCGGTGTCGCGGGCCGCCCAGGAGGTGGCCTTCAACCTCAGCGCCCAGCTCGGCACCGAGTTGCACCTCACCCACGTCAACACCGTTAGGAGTGAACCCGCCGGACTGCCGTCGCTGTTCAGCCGCAGGATGATTGCCCGCAGCGGCTCCATCGTCGGCGTGCAAGTGGTAGCCCAAGCGGAGACGCTTGCCATCGAACTCGGGGCAACAACCCAGACGATTGTCATGGATGGCACTTCGCCGGCCGATGAGATTTTGAAGCTGTCACGAGACATAGAGGCCGATCTGGTGGTAATGGGTGCCAACCTCCGCCGCGTCGGCGACCGCCCGTTCTTGGGTCATCGGGTGGAGCAGGTGCTCCGAGATTGCGACGCCACCGTGGTGGTGGTGCTCATCCCGTTCGACCTCTAGTAGCCGGCTCAAGGGACGCTGAGAATGGCGTTGAGGTAGGGCGAGGGGGAGCGGGCGGCAATCCGGTCGCCGAAGGCCCGCTCAGCAGCCCAGTGGCAGTGCAGCTCCCGCTCGGCTCTGGTGATGGCCACATAGAGCAACCGTTGCTCCTCGGCGACCTCGGCTGGTGTCTGAGCCCGGCTGATCGGCACCAGGCCCTGTTCCATGCCGGCCAGGTGGACAATGGGCCACTCCAGCCCCTTGGCCGCATGGAAGGTGGCAACATCCACTGCGTCGGCGCCGTCGGGCGTGACTGCTTCGGCGCCGTAAACGGCGCGGTGGGAGTCGATGCGAACTCGACAGGGGATCTGCGCTTTGTCCAGAGCAGTGGCCAGCTTGGCCGTTTGGGCATTGGTTCGGGCCAGCACGGCCATCGACGACCACGCCATCTCGGGGCCCTTGGCATCGCGCAGTGCTCGAGCGATGGTGGCCGCCTCGTCGAAATCGTCGACGTGGGTGCTCGCCGTCGGCCGGGGACCGTCCAGGCTGTGGGAGATCAAGGTGGCCGCGCCGGCCGGCAGTACCGCCCGGCCCGCGGCCAGAATCTGCGGAGTGGAGCGGTAGTTGTCTACTAAGTCGAGTACTTCAGCACCGGGGAACCAGTCGGTGAAGCGCGCAATGTAGTCAGAGTCCGCGCCATTCCAGCTGTAGATCGCCTGATTGGGGTCGCCCACCGCGCACAGGTCGTTGAGATCTCCCAGCCAGGCCCGGAGCAAGTCGAACTGGAGCCGGTTCACATCCTGAAATTCATCGATGAACAGGTGCCGGTAGCTCCATCGGCGGGCCTCGGCGTAGTCCGCGTCGTCGGTGAGGTCGCGCAGAGCCAGGATGAGCAGATCATCGAAATCCACCACCCTTCGCTTGGTCTTCTCGGCTTCGTATCGCTGATAGAGGTCGGCAATCGCGCCATGATTCAAGGCTGGCCACCGGCGGAGACTGGTAGCCGCCTCGGGGTAGTCGTCGGAGGTGATGCGACGAGCCTTGGCCCACTCGATCTCGGTCATTGCATCTTGGACCTCGGTATTGGCCAGTTGCATCCCGGCCTGCTTTGCCACTCGGGCCACGAGGCCTCGCTTGTCTTGGATGAGATCTGGGGGCCGAACTCCCCGCTCGGCCCAGCGGGTGCGCAACTGGGCGAACGCCGCGCTGTGGAAGGTGCCCGCACTCACTGAATCCCGAAGTCCTAGCCTGGCCAGGCGGTCTCGCAGCTCGTCGGCCGCCTTACGGGTAAACGTGAGGGCCAGCGTGCGCTTGGGGTCGATAGCGCCGATGTCGGCTTGGTGGGCAATCCTGCGGGTGAGCACCCTGGTCTTGCCGGTTCCCGCCCCCGCCCGGATGCAAAGCGGAGTCTCCGGTGCCTCTACCGCACCCAGCTGCCGCTCGTTCAGCCCATCCAAGAGCCCCTCCAACCCGGTCACACCACCAAGGTATCGATCCTGGTGACACTTCCATTGCACCAGGTCAAAGGGCTTCAGTCTTGTGGGAGGATGGCGGGGATGGTTGCGGTTTCTCGGGAGCGGTTTGAGGCGTTGGTGGGGCAGGCGCTGGACATGATTCCCGATGATCTGGCCGAGCTGATGGAGAACGTGGCCGTATTGGTAGAGGACGAGGGCGAGGATCCGGATATCTGGGGTCTGTACGACGGTGTGCCCCTCACTGACCGGGGCGATTACGGCGGGGGAGAGATGGTGCTCCCCGACCGCATCTACATCTACCGACTGCCGATTTGCGAGGGGTGCGACACGGAGTCCGAGGTGGTAGAGCAGGTAGGCATCACCGTCATTCACGAAATTGCCCACCACTTCGGCATCGAGGACGACCGCCTGGACGAATTGGGCTGGGGCTGATTGGTCGAGCAAGGACAGCGCTATCTCGGGCTGCCCCGTTTGCCGGTATTGCGGGTACTGTCCCAGCGGTGGAGAGCTCAGGAGGAAGCATGGGACCGCTCAAAGGCATTCGTGTGGTAGAGATCGCCGGCATCGGGCCAGGGCCATTTGCTGCCATGATGCTGGCCGACCTGGGAGCCGATGTGGTGCGAGTGGATCGGGCCGACCGGGTTCGAGACGAGATTCCCGACACCCCCCATTTCGACGTGCTGAACCGAGGGCGCCGCAGTGTGGGCGTCGACCTCAAGCACCCCGACGGAGTGGAGACGGTGTTGAGGCTGGTGGAGAGCGCCGACGGGCTGATCGAGGGTTTCCGCCCCGGGGTGGCCGAGCGCTTGGGCATCGGCCCTGAGGAATGCCTGGCCCGCAATCCCCGGCTGGTTTACGGGCGCATGACCGGTTGGGGCCAAGACGGCCCGTATGCGTCTATGGCCGGCCACGACATCAACTACATCGCCTTGTCGGGCGTGCTGGGGGCCATCGGCCGGGAAGGGGAGGCGCCGGTGCCGCCGGTGAACCTGGCCGGCGACTTCGGCGGGGGAGGGATGCTGTTGGCCCTCGGGATGCTGGCCGGAATGCTGGAGGCCCGCACCTCGGGCCAGGGCCAGGTGGTGGACGCCTCCATGGTGGAGGGCTCGGCCCTGCTCATCACCATGATCTATGGCATGCACGCCCTGGGAGCGTGGGGGTCTCGAGGCACCAACCTGCTGGACACCGGGGCCTGGTTCTACGACGTCTACGAGTGCGCCGACGGCGAGTACATCTCACTGGGCTCGCTGGAGCCGCAGTTCTTCGCCGAGATGGTGGAGAAGCTGGGAATAGATGCTCAAGGGATCGACCAGAACGACCGTTCCACATGGCCGGAAATGCGGGTCCGGATCACCGAGGCAGTCAAGGCCAGGACCCGAGACGAGTGGTGCGAGATCCTCGACGGCTCCGACGTCTGCTTCGCGCCGGTGCTCAGCCTGGCCGAGGCTCCCGAGCATCCCCACAATGCCGCCCGGGGCACGTTCGTCGAAGTGGGGGGGATTCCCCAGCCCGGCCCGGCACCCCGGTTCAGCCGCACCCGGCCCCAGGTTGCCCGTCCTGCCCCCCATCCTGGTGAACACACTGCCGATGCGCTGGCCGACTGGGGTTTCGATGCCGCCGGGGTGGCCGCCCTGCAAGAATCGGGGGCCGTCAGATAGTGGGCACGATGGTGAACTTCCACGCCCATCCCGACGACGAGGCCATCGCCACTTCGGGCACCATGATGAAGGCGGCCGACGAGGGCCACCGGGTGGTGCTGGTGGTGGCCACCAAGGGAGAGCAAGGCGAGGTGGCTCCCGATGCGCTGAGCCCGGGCGAAACACTGGGCGAGCGGCGAACAGCAGAGACTTTTGACGCGGCCGAGATCATCGGCGCCCATCGGGTGGAGTTCTCGGGCTATGAGGACTCGGGTATGGCCGGCGACGAGGCCAACGACAACCCGGACTGCTTTTGGCAAGCTGACTTTGGCGAGGCGGTGGAGCGGGTGGCCAGGATCCTGGCCGAGGAGTCCGCCGACGTGCTCACCGTGTACGACGACCACGGCGGCTACGGCCACCCCGACCACATCCAAGTTCATCGGGTGGGGGTGGAAGCCGCTCGCCAGGCCGGGGTTGAAAGAGTGTTCTATGTGACCATGAATCGCACTCAGATCAAGCGCCAGATGGCCGAGGTTGAGTCGTTTGCCGAGGCGATGGAGGAGATGGACGCTGAGCAGATCGAGCGGTTCGAGGGCGATGATTTCGGCACCGAGGAAGCCGACATAACCCACGCAGTAGACGTGAGCGCCTATCTGGAGCGCAAGCGGGCCGCCATGTTGGCCCATACCAGCCAGATCACCGCCGAGTCCTTCTTCGGCACCATGACCGACGAGCAGTTTGCCGACGCATTCAGCACTGAGTGGTTCGTGGCTCCCGGACCGCCCCGGACAGGCGATTTCGCCACCGACTTGTTCAGGTGAGCACCGCCTCGGTTCTCGCCGCCGCGCAACTGGCCGGTTTCCACGACTGGTTCTCCTGGGTGGTGATGCTGGCCAACGCCGCTGCCGGCGGATGGGCTCTGGGCGCCCACTTTCGACCGCGGTTGCGCGGTTGGCCGTTGTGGGCGTTCATCGCCGTGGCCCAAGGGGCGATCTTCGCCCAGGTGATCGTGGGCGTGGTGCTGGAAAACCGCTCGGGGGCCGATCCTGGAGACCTGCACCGCCTCTACGGCTTTGCGGCCATTGCCGCGGTGGCCATTGTCTACGCCTATCGAATCCAGCTCGCCCACCGGCGTGAGCTGCTCTATGCCGGCGGCAGCTTCTTTCTGGCCGGTTTGGCCATCCGGGCCATGATCCTCAGCTAGCCGGGGACCACGAGCTGAGTTAGAGGTTTACGACGGGGCAGGTGAGGGTCCTGGTGATGCCGTCAACCATCTGGATCTGGCTCACCACCAGGCGACCCAGCTGATCCATGGATTCAGCCTCGGCCTTGGCGATCACATCGTACGGGCCGGTCATGATCTCAGAAATGACCACACCATCGATCTCGCGGATGGCCTCGGCCACCTGACGGGCCTTGTCCATTTCGGTTTGGATCAGAACATAAGAGCTGACACCCACGTGACTACACCTCCGGTTGGCTATCCCGCATCGTAACCAAAGATCGGCTTCGGTGGGATAACGGGCTTGAACCGGCGCAATGATGTAGGCCTATGACCAGCGCCCCCGCTAATCCGTTTCTTGCCTCATCTTCCTATGGCATCGCCCATGGGCGGTGCGATCAGCAGGACAACGTTCCCTGGCGGGGGCCAGAGGGACCCACCGAAGTGCTCGACGAGGAGGCCGACCTGCAATACGCGTGGCTCGGCCCGTGCCACTTCGGCCCCCTGACGTCTGGGATCTATCCCGACGGCCGCCGGGTGGTGTGGAGCAACGGCCGCCAGAACATCGTCAAGCTCGACTACGAGACCCTTGAGGTGCTGGCCGACCATGAAATCGTCGGCGGGGAGGGGCGCACCCCCGTAGCCGAGTTGGAGGGATATCTCCGAGGCTTCGACGAGAAGGACGGCTGGGAGGCCATCGAGCACGCCATCGAGATGTCGATGAAGTTCATGACCGGCATCGACGGGGTCTATGCGCTGCTGGACTGCGACCACACCCTGTTTCTGGGCCGCAAGGACCACGCGGTGGCCTATGTGGAGACCGATCCGTCCGACCCGGCGTCGCCCATTGTGGAGCGGAGCCGGTGGAACAAGCCCGTCCACATCGAGGGCTTCTTTGTGGGGATGAACATGACCTTCGACGGCAAGCTGGTGATGTCCACCGATCATGGCTGGGTAGTGGTCCTCGAGCGCGACTTCAGCGCCTACCACGCCCTCCAGCTCCCCGGCGGGGCCGAGACCGCCGCGGA
Source organism: Acidimicrobiia bacterium (assembly GCA_022821105.1). Classification (GTDB taxonomy): domain Bacteria; phylum Actinomycetota; class Acidimicrobiia; order Acidimicrobiales; family Bin134; genus Poriferisocius. The sequence continues at coordinate 18,098 of JAJEEH010000297.1, read as the reverse complement.
GTACTGCGCCCAGCGGGCAGCAGAGCGGGGCAATACGGGGTACGGCTGGGTCCGCACCAGCATTTGCGTGGACAGCGACAACGGCATCTACGTGTCGTCCAACGACCACCACCACAAGCTGCGCTGGACGGGATCCGAGCTCACCGACGACCCCGCCCACGGGTGCTGGACCGTGCCCTACCGCAACGGCGGCGGCTGCGGTTCGGGAACAACGCCCTCGCTGATGGGCTTCGGCCCCGACGAGGACAAGTTCGTGGTGATCGGCGACGGCGACGACGTTGTCAACATCACCCTGTTGTGGCGAGACGAGATCCCCGACGACTGGGAGCAGCTGCCCAATGCGCCCGACCGGCGCATCGCCGGTATTGGGCCGGCCAACATGGGAAATCCCGATCTGGCCGAGATCAAGACCGAACAGTCGATCACGGTGTCGGGCTACGGCGCCATGACGGTGAACAACGAGCCGGCCTCGATCCCCGACGGCTTTCCCGCTCAAGCGGCTCGGATGCTGTGCTTCATGCTCGGCCACAAGCCGGAGTACCAGCCCCGCGGCCTCCACAAATACGAGTGGGATCCAGTGGCCCGGGAGCTGAAGGAGGCGTGGGTCAACCTCGACATCTCCTCGCCCAACTCGGTGCCCTTCGTGGCTGAGGAGAGCGGGCTTGTGTACACCTGCGGCGTCCGCGACGGCCGCTGGACCATCGAGGCCGCCGACTGGGCTACCGGGGAGTCGCAGTTTCACTACGTGCTGGGGGGCTCCAAGTTCAACACCATCGGTGCGGGGGTCACCGTGGACGACGACGGCCGGCTGCTGTTCGGCTCCATGTACGGCAAAACCCGCGTCCTGCGAGGACCGGGCTAGCAAGGGTCTGCTGCTTTACTCCGACAACGCACCGCTAACGTGCCCGACATGGCAACGGTGCTGGTGACCGGGGGAGCGGGCTATATCGGCAGCCATACCTGCGTCGCCCTGCTTGAGGCCGGCTACGAGGTAGCGGTGCTGGACAGCCTGGCCAACTCCTCGGCCGCCTCCATCGACGCGGTGGGGGAGATCGCAGGCCGCCGTCCCCGCCTCCATATTGCCGACTGTCGGGACGAATCCTCGCTGGAGACGGTATTGGCTGAAGTCCGCCCCGATGCGGTGCTCCACTTCGCGGGGCTCAAGTCGGTGCCCGACTCAGTAGCCGATCCCCTTCGGTACTACCGCCACAATCTGGACTCGGCCGCCGTTCTCCTGGCCGCGATGGAACGCAACGGAATTCGCCAGATCGTGTTCTCATCCTCGGCCACCGTTTATGGGCTGCCCGATGAGCTGCCGGTATCCGAGACCGCCACAACCCGCCCGGCCAATCCCTACGGCTGGACCAAGCTCCTCATCGAGCAGATGATCGCTGATTTGGTTCGGGCCGACCCTCGCTGGTCGGCCGCGCTGCTTCGCTATTTCAACCCGGTGGGTGCCCACCCCAGCGGGCTGATCGGGGAGGATCCTGAGGGCATTCCCGGCAACTTGATGCCCTATCTGCTCCAAGTGGCGGTAGGCCGCCATCCCCATCTGCCGCTCTACGGGACCGACTATCCCACTCCCGACGGCACTGCGGTGCGCGACTACATCCACGTTATGGACTTGGCCGACGGCCATCTGGCCGCGCTCGAACACTTGAGGTCCTCGTCAGGGCAAACGCACACCTACAACCTGGGCACTGGTCAGGGGGTCTCTGTGCTCGAGGTTGTCTCCGCCATGCGGGAGGCCACCGGCCATCCCCTGCCCCATGAAGAGCTGGACCGCCGCCCCGGCGACGTGCCCGAGTTGTGGGCCGACCCAGGCCAAGCTCTCAAGGAACTGGGCTGGTCGGCTAGCCGAACACTGGCCGACATGTGCCGAGACGCCTGGGCTTGGCAGTCAACCCATCCCCAGGGTTTTCGGGGCGGTAAGGCCTAGAGCATCGCCTTGATGCCCAACGAGGCGTAGTCCTGCTCCTCGTAGTTCTGGCGGAACATGTCGCGCAGCCGAACAGCGGCCTCGTCGTAGGCCTCGGGATCGCTCCAGGTGTTGCGGGGGTTCAGTACCTCATCGGGAACTCCGGGGCACGACACGGGGATTCGCAATCCCAAAATGGGGAGTCTGACGGTGTCCACAGTGTCGAGGTCGCCGTTGAGGGCGGTGTCGAGCAACGCTCGGGTGTGGGCAATGGACATGCGGTCTCCCGTCCCATACGGCCCTCCCGACCAGCCGGTGTTCAACAAGACACAGCGGGCCGAGTGGGCATCCATGCGGTGGGCGAGCAGCTCGGCATATACCGATGGCTTGTGCGACATGAACGGCGCTCCGAAGCAGGCGCTGAACGTGGCCTGGGGCTCCACCACACCTACCTCCGTGCCGGCCAGCTTGGAGGTGAAGCCCATCACGAAGTGGTACATCACCTCGTCGCGGTCGAGGATCGCCACTGGGGGCAGCACGCCGAAGGCATCGGCGGTCAGCAGCACGATGGTGCGGGGATGGGGCCCTTTGGCACCGGGGGCCACGTCGGGATTGCAGTCCAGCGGATACGCGAATCGGGTGTTCTCGGTGATGGAGTTGTCGGTGAGGTCGAGTTCCTGGGGATCGGTGTCGGCTAGATCCCTTCCGGGCAGAGGAGGCACGTTTTCGATCAGGGTGCCCCCCATCGAAAGGGCGGCGGCGATCACCGGTTCGGCTTGCTTGTTCAAGTCGATGAGCTTTGCGTAGCAGCCGTCTTCGAAGTTGGCGATTCCCGACTCGGTCCACACATGTTCGTCATCGCCGATCAGGCTGCGGCCGGGATCGGCCGAAAGGGTGGTCTTCCCGGTTCCCGACAGGCCGAACAAGATGGCGCTGTTGCCGTCGTGGCCCACGTTGGCCGAGCAGTGCATGGTGAGCTGTTTGGCGTCGGGCAGCACGAAGTTCATCACCGTGAACATGGTCTTTTTGACCACGCCGCAGTAGTCAGCCCGCCCGAGCACCAGTCCCAGCCGATTGCGCAGGTCCATGATGACGGCCCGGTCGGTGCGGGTGCCGTCGCGATCGGGATCGCACCGGAAGCTGGGCACATTGATCATCGTCCATCCGACCGACTCGCGGTCGGCGTCGTCGCGCACCCCCTTGGGGAACATGATGTTGGCGAAGAAGGCGTGGGTGGCGTACTCGCTGACCAGCCGATAGGGGATGGCGAACTCCGGGTCCCAACCGCAAAACACATCAGCGGTGTAGAGGGTGGCCTGCTCTTTGTTGAGGTGGGCCAGAACCCGCTCGAGCAGAGCCGGGAAGCGGTCGGCGTCGAACTGGTTGAAATCCGACTTCCACCACACATCGTCCACTACCTCGGGCCAGGCCACTGCGAAGGTGTCCTGCACCGGACGGCCGGTGCAGGTCGGGTCGGAGTAGAAGATCAGCGGTCCGTCGGTGCCGAGTGCGGTGGGAAACGCCTTCTGGTCTCGCTCTCCGCCGTCAATGCGGGTGCGGCCCCGATCTCCAGCGACGGCTGCGGCGAATAGCTCATCCTGGGTTAGCCCTGCCCGAACATCAACCGAGTCCAAGCCAAAGCGGACGCGAAGCTGTTCGGTTACCGAGCCGCTCACGCGGGCTCCGAATCACCGGCAGCGGTGAGGAACGAAGGGGTGCCCAAGTCCACTTCCGACCCCAACCGCAGCCGAGTGGCCTGCCCTTCGGCCAGATCGAACAGCACCCGTTGGCCCTGGCGCAGCATCCGGAACACCGATCCCTCCAGCGCATCGGAGGCCAAGTCGTACTCGGCCAAGTCGGTATCGCAAACCACAACGCCGAGGCCGGTTGCGGGATCGTAAGCCTTGATCACACCCTGCACAGGGACTCTTTCTGTCGGTGATCGGGGGTAATGGCAGGTTAACGGCTGCTCTTTGCGGTTCGCGAGTCGGGAAGCGTGGAGTAACTACCATCGCGGGGCATGACGGGAGACCGACTGGGAGCTGATGGGTTGAGGGCCACGATGGAGTGGTTCCGCGACGCTTTGGCCCTGCACCGAGACGTAATCAACCAGCTCAACGTGTACCCGGTTCCCGATGGCGACACCGGCACCAACATGGCGCTCACCCTGGAAACGGTGGTCACCGAGGTGTCCGGTGCCGGGCAGGAGATGGCCGAGGTCTGCCACGCCATCAGCCACGGCTCGCTCATGGGGGCCAGGGGAAACTCCGGAGTGATTCTGTCGCAGATACTCCGGGGCCTGGCCGACACGGTGGCCGCTGCCGGCCACGTCGACCCGCCGGTGTTGGCCGGTGCGCTGCAAAGGGCTTCGGCCGCGGCCGACGAGGCCGTGTCTACCCCGGTGGAGGGAACCATCCTCACGGTGGTGCGAGATGTGGCGGCTGCGGCTGCTGAAGCGGTCGAAGAGGGAGTCGACGGCCTCGTCCAGATGGTTGAGGGATGCCAGCAGGCCGGACGGGCGTCGCTGGATCGCACGCCGGAGCTGCTTCCCCAGCTGGCCCGGGCCAATGTGGTGGACGCCGGGGGAGCGGGATTCTTGCTGTTCCTGGATGCTCTGGCCACCGCGATGGACGGCCGTCCGTTGCCCGACCCGCCGCCCGTAGACCCAACGGCGGGGGTGGGCGCGGCCGTGGCTGGGGCCGACGACGCCCACGGTGTCGACGACGCCGACGGCACCCGCTATGAGGTCATGTTCTTCTTGGAGGCCGATGACGACCGCATTGGCGACTTCCGCTCCGCCTGGGAGGCCTTGGGCGATTCCATCGTGGTGGTGGGCGGCGACGGTCTTTGGAACTGCCACATCCACAGCAACGACATCGGTGGAAGCATCGAGGCAGGCATCGGCGTAGGCCGCCCGTATGACATACGGGTGACCGACTTGTTCGAGCAGGTCGAGCACGTCGAGTCGCTGGTCGAGGCCGAGATCGGCGGGACGGTCACCACGGTGGCCGGTGAGCCGGTTCGCACCGCGGTGGTGGCTGTGTCGGTTGGGGCGGGGGTTCGCCGCATCTTCGAGTCGCTCGGGGTTCGAGCGGTCATCGCCGGTGGGCAGACCATGAATCCCTCCACGGAGCACTTCGTGCAGGCGGTGGAGCAGCTGGACGCTGCCGAGGTTGTGCTGCTTCCCAACAACAAGAACATCGTGCCGGTGGCCGAGCGGGTGGACGAATGCACCGATGCGGATGTGAGGGTTGTGCCCACCAAGGGGATCGCCGAAGGGTTGGCAGCCTTGATGGCCTATGACCCGTCGGCCACCGCTGATCAGAACCAGCAGGCCATGGCCGACGCCGCCTCCGATGTGGTGACCGGGGAAGTCACCCAAGCGGTGAGGGACACCGAGAGCGAATTGGGTCCTATTGCCTCCGGCCAATGGCTGGGACTGGATCGCCAAGGATTGCGGGTAGTGGCCCCGAGCGCGGTAGAAGCGGCCACCGGGCTTCTGGCCGAGATAATCGACGACAGCCATGAGCTGGTGACGGTGATCTCCGGCGCCGATGCTGCGACTGCGGAGGTCGGGGAAGTATCGGCCTGGCTGGCCGAGCATCATCCGGCGCTCGAGGTGGAGATCCACGAGGGAGGCCAGCCGCTCTATCCGTTCTATTTCGGAGTGGAGTGACCACGACGTCCTCGGTTAGCCCTGATCAGGGAGCCGCCAGTCGGCCTCCGCTCACGATGGCCGACTTCGAGGCCATGAAGGTAGAAGTGCTGAGCGGAGTGGGACGGGCCAAGGCCAAGGCGCTGGCCTCAGTCGAGGTGGAAACAGTGCTGGATCTGCTGACCTACTACCCCCGCCGCTACATCGATCGTACGAACCGAGCCGCCATCTCCGACCTGGAAGATGGTGTGGAGGCCATGGTGATGGCCCGGGTGGACAGCGTGTTCTCCAAGAGGCTCCGAGGCAGCCGAACGATGGTCAGAGTGACGGTGCGCGATGACACCGGCCGGTTGGGCCTGATCTTCTTCAACCAGCCGTGGCGGGATCGCCAGTTGTCCGAGGGCCAAGAGGTGGTGGTGTTTGGGAAACTGGACCGATATAGGGGTCAGAACCAGATGACCAATCCCATAGTCGATCTGGTGGGCGACGAGACCGGGCGGATCGTGCCGGTTTACCCCCAGTCGGGCAAGGCCGGACTCCAGACCCGTGAGATCAGGCGGTGGGTGGACGAGGCCTTGCGGCGATCCGAGCCGCGGGGGATCAGCGACCCGGTTCCCGAGTCCCTGCGGCAGCGCCACGGATTGATCGACCGCCATCAGGCCATAGAGGGCATCCATCGCCCCGACTCCATAGACGCCCAGTTCACCGCCCGAAATCGGCTGGTGTTCGACGAACTGCTCCGCCTTCAACTCAAGCTCATCATGCGCAAGCGGGCCGTAGAGCGGGCCGCACACGGGATCTGCCACGACACCAGCGGAGTGCTCGTGAACCGGTTCACCTCCTCGCTTGGGTTTCCCCTCACCGATGCCCAGCGCCGGGTGATCGCCGAAGTGGTGGCCGATTTGGCCCGTCCGGTGCCCATGCACCGCCTCTTGCAGGGCGATGTGGGGGCGGGCAAGACCGTGGTCGCGGTGGCCGCGATGCTCACCGCGGTCCAAGGCCAGCACCAGGGGGCGTTGATGGCCCCTACCGAGGTGCTGGCCACCCAGCACTTCCTGGGGATTCGCTCTCTGTTGCAAGATCTGACAGTGCCCGCATCCGGGACGCTTTTGGCCGAGCGGCCTCTGAAGGTGGCCCTTCTCACCAATCAGACGCCGGGCGCCGAGCGAGCTCACATCCAGGAGTCCCTGGCCTCAGGGGTCGTCGACATCGTGATCGGCACCCACGCTCTCATCCAGGAGGGGGTGGAATTCTCCTCGCTGGGAGTGGTGGTGGTAGATGAGCAGCACCGCTTCGGCGTGGAGCAGCGGGCCGCACTGCGGGCCAAGGGCGCCCAAGCGGCTTCTCCCGACGTGCTGGTCATGACGGCCACCCCCATCCCGCGAACCGCGGCCATGACTGTCTACGGCGATCTGGATGTGTCCACGCTCGATGAGATGCCCCCCGGACGTACGCCGATTTCCACCAGTTGGGCCCGATCCGCCGCCGAGGAAGCCGAGGTGTGGGAACAGGTCAGAGCCGAGGTGGCCAAGGGTCGCCAGGCGTATGTGGTATGCCCTCTGATCGAGGAGTCAGACAGCATCGAGGCCCGCTCCGTCACCGAGACGTACGAGCGCTTGCAAGCCGGCGAGCTGGCCGGCCTGCGGGTCGGTCTGCTCCACGGCCGGCTCACCCCAGCCGAGAAAGAGTCGGTAATGGACTTGTTCCGAAGCGGGGCCATAGATGTGCTGGTCGCCACCACCGTGATCGAGGTGGGGGTGGATGTGCCCAACGCCACCGTCATGGTGATCGTGGATGCTGATCGGTTCGGAATAGCCCAGCTTCACCAGCTCAGGGGTCGAGTAGGACGGGGTGACCAGGAATCCTCCTGCTGCCTGCTGGCTGTCGATGCGGTGGGGGTGGCCGCTGAGCGGCTTCGGGCCCTGGTGGAAACCACCGATGGGTTCGAGCTGGCCGAAGCCGACTTGGAGCTGCGGGGAGAGGGCACCATTTTGGGGGAGCGCCAAAAAGGCCGAAACGATCTGCTCCTCGCCTCTCTGCGCCGGGACAAGGACTGGGTGGTGTGGGCTCGTGAGGCGGCCGGAGAGATGCTGGACGATGACCCCGACCTTCAACAAAAAGCGGAGCTGCGGGCCGAAGTCGAGCTGCTATTGGTAGACGACGATGCCGACTACCTGTTGAAGAGCTGAAACCCTGGGAGGCACCGTGTTGGAGATCGTGCGAATGGGAATGGAGCGGCGCGACCAGATCGCAGAGATCTGGGCTGATGCCTTCGAGCAGGATCCGCTGATGAAGTGGGTGTTTCCCGACGATGCCGCCCGCTTTAGCTCCCTGGCGCGCTGGTGGGGGTTCGCCATCGACCGACAGCCGCCCGGTTCAGAGCTCCATGGCACCCGGATCGATGGTTGCGTGGCCTACTGGCAGCCCCCTCAGGGCCAGGAGAACTCGTCAACGGGATCCGAAGAGGCCGATCGAGGGGAGTCTGAAGGCCAAAAGGCGTTCGTCGCCATGATGACCGATCTCTTGGGGGATCTGGCCCCGTCTCGCATGGAGGCTCTGGGCCAGATGCACCAAGCCCGGCTGGCCGAGCCCCATTGGTATTTGGCGGTGTTGGGCACGTCTGTTGCCCAGCAGAGCAAGGGATTGGGAAGCAAGGTGCTGGCCCCGATGCTGGATCGCTGCGATCGGGTGGGAGAGCTGGCCTACCTGGAGTCCAGCAACCCGGCCAACGTGGGCTTCTATCGCCGCCATGGGTTCGAATCGATCGGCGAGTTCACTTTGGGTGACGGGGTGCTGATCACACCCATGGTTCGAGAACCGCGCCCCCCCGGACAGCGATGACCCTTCGGATCATCGCCGGGGAGGCCCGGGGGCGGAGGTTGAGCACCCCGGAGGGCTCGGACGTGCGGCCCACCACTAGCAGGGTCCGAGAGGCGGTCTTCAACTCGCTGCACAGCCAAGGCTGCCTGGAAGGTGCCGATGTGTTGGACCTGTACGCCGGATCGGGGGCGCTGGGATTGGAAGCCGTGTCCCGAGGAGCTGCTTCGGCCACGTTCGTTGAGTCGGCGCCGCCTGCGCTGGCCGCATTGAAGGCCAACATCGAAGCCACCGGCTTCAACGACCGCTGCCGGGTGGTGCCCGGAGATGTCATGAAGGAGCTTCCTGGGCTGGGCGATGGCTATGACGTGGCGCTGTGCGATCCGCCCTACCGGTTCGACGCTTGGCCGGAATTGCTGTCCCGGATCCCCGCAGACACGGTGGTGGCCGAGTCCGAACGGGCAGTAGAGCTCGGACCCGACTGGGATGTCGTAAAACAGCGGCGCTACGCGGGTACCGTTGTGGTGATCGCCACCCGGCGATAGCAACCGAAGACCCCAGGAGACCCTTCGTGACGCGTGTCCTGTTTCCCGGATCATTTGATCCCATACACAACGGTCATATGGAGATCGTTGAGACCGCGGCGCGCCTGTTCGAAGAGGTGATCGTGGCCGCGGTCGCCAACCCGCAGAAGACCCCCCTGTTCGAGTTGGATGAGCGCGAGGCGATGCTGGAGGAGTGCTTCGCCCACCTGCCCAATGTGCGGACCACCATGTTCGCCAGCCTGGTCGTGGATTTGGCCAGGAGGGAGGGTGTGGATTTCATCGTGAAAGGCCTCAGGGCGGTATCGGATTTCGAGAACGAGCTTCAGATGGCCCAGATGAACCAGGCCGTCTCCGGGGTTCACACCCTGTTTATCCCCTCAGCCAGCAAGCACTCGTTTCTGGCCTCCAAGCTGATACGCGAGCTCGCCCGCTTCGGCCAGCAGATTGACTCAATGGTCCCCCCGCCGGTGGCCAAACGACTGATCGAGAGGTACCCAGATGACTGATATCGACCCCAACACAACGGCAACGCACCAAACATCTGCCGGGACGTTTGTGGACCCCGAGTTTGATCTGCTGTTGCGACGGGCGATCGAGTTGATTGACGCCGCCCGGCCGATGCCCTTGTCGGCGTCCTCCATGATCAACAAAGAAGAAGTCCTCGAGCTACTTCAGAATTGCCTGAACCGTCTTCCCGAGGAGATGCGGGCGGCCCGTTGGCTCCTGAAAGAACGTGAGGACTTCTTGAAGAGGGTCCACCGGGAAGGAGACGAGATCTTGGTGGCCGCTCGAACCCAGGCCGAGGCCATGGTGCAGCGGACTGAAGTGGTCAAGGCGGCCGAGCAGCGGGCCCGGCGAATGGTGGAAGAGGCCGAAGCCACCGCTCGACGTCTTCGCTTGGAGACCGAGGATTACTGCGACACCAAGCTGGGCAGCTTCGAGAACGCCTTGGAGCGAATCCTGAATACCGTCAAGGAGGCCCGCACCCGACTTCAAGGCGACCCGCTGGCCGACCTGGTGCGGGCCTATGGTCCCGAGCCGGAACCGGAGCCCGACGACGGCTTCTTCGATCAGGACACCTTGGGCTGAGCCGCGGGAGGAGGCACCATGTCGAGCCAGCTGGTCGTGCCGGTGGCAGAATTGCTGCGCCGTCCCGGCTCGCAACGGGATATCTCGCTCCAGGCCCACTTCGACGACCTGTCCAATTCCGACGCCGCGGTACACGGGCCGGTTGATCTCCACATTCATCTGGAGTCGGCCATAAGCGGCCTGGAGGTCAGCGGTTTGCTTCATGCTGGATGGCGCGGGTCATGTCGGCGGTGTCTGGAGCCCATAGAGCAGACAGTGCAACAGGACCTGCGGGAGATGTACGCCACCGCACCGACCGATGAGGAGACGTATCCGATTCATGACGGAGAGGTGGACTTGACCCCGATGGTGCGAGACTGCCTTGTTCTCGCTCTGCCCATCGCCCCACTCTGCTCCGAAGACTGTGTCGGGCCGGCACCTGATTCCTACCCCATGAACCGACCTGAGCCCTCTCCCGAAGACCGTCCCAAAGACCCCCGCTGGGCTGCGTTAGACGCGCTGCGCACCGGGAAGTAAAATTGTTCGTTGCGTTCGCGCCGTTTCTGATCAGGGCGCGGCCTTTTCCCTTCACATGTAGGACCGTTCGATGGCTGTACCCAAGAAGAAGACATCCAAAGCCAAGGGGCGCAGCCGCCGGGCCGCGGCCTGGCGAGTGTCCGCGCCGGCGCAGAGCACATGCCCCCGCTGCGGAGCAGTCAAGCGGCCACACCGAGTGTGCAAGGTGTGCGGCTGGTACGCCGGGCGTGAAGCGGTTGAAGTGGCCTAAGCCGTCCTCTGCAATCACATAAGGGGCGTCAATTGACATCGCTTCCCGTCGCCGTGGACGCAATGGGGGGTGACGATGCCCCGCAGTCGGTGTTGGCCGGTGTCCGGATCGCCGCTGAGCGGGGCATACCCATACTGCTGGTGGGACAACCAGAGCAGCTGACCGGGTCTGGGGAATTCGAGGTGATTCCCGCATCGCAGACCATTGCCATGGGGGCCGAGGCCGCTTCCAGCGTCCGCAAGATGAAGGACTCCTCCGTTGTTCGGGCGGCCGAAGCTGTCCGCGACGGCCGGGCCGCGGCCATGGTCAGCGCCGGAAACACCGGAGCCGCTATGGCGGCGTCCCTGTTGAGAATGGGCCGGATCCGGGGGGTGTCCCGGCCGGCTATCGCCACCCCGATCCTCGTTCCCGGCCGCCCCTGGCCCAATGTGCTGCTGGACTCGGGGGCCAACACCGAGTGCAGCGCCAGTTGGTTGGTGCAGTTCGCCCAGATGGGCGCGGTCTACTGCCGCGACCGGTGGGGCGTGGAGGAGCCCAGGGTCGGGCTCTTGTCCAACGGGGAGGAGGCGGGCAAGGGTTCGCCCTTGGTCAAGGAGGCTTTCGAGCTGTTGGAGGCCCGGGAATGGCAGGCCCGGACGGGGGCGGTGTTCGCGGGCAATGTCGAGGGACGAGACCTGTTGGAAGACCTCGTGGACGTGATCGTCACCGACGGTTTCACCGGAAATGTGGCCTTGAAGACCGCCGAGGGGGTGGCCAAACAGCTGATCGGCGCTTTGCTGGGTGCGTTCGACTCCTCTGATGAGGCCCGTAAGGGGGCCAAGCTGCTGGCTCCGGCGCTTGGACCGCTGTATGAGGAGTTCAGCCCCGATTCGGTAGGCGGCGCCATCCTGCTCGGGGTGAGCGGTGTCAGCATCATCAGCCACGGAGCCTCTTCACCTACGGCATTGGCCAACGCCATACAGGTTGCCCATGAGCTGGCCGAGCGCGACACCGTGGGTTCATTGCGGCGAATTCTGTCTTCTGAATAGGGGTTTCATCTGCCTCCGGTGGGTGGGAACCGCGGCTGGCTGGCATATACTTTTCGCGCGCCGTGTTGCTGAACTGCCCGGAGATGACGTGCCATCCGAAACCCATGTCGAACAGAGTCCGCTGGATCGCGACGGGGTATTGAGCCTCGTTACCGAGTGTTTGGCCGACATTTTGGAGATCTCTCCTGATCGAATTTCCGAGGGCCAGGCCTTTGCCGATGATCTTGATGCCGACTCACTCGCGCTCATCGAGCTGGTCGAGACATTGGAAGAGGAATTGAGCGAGAGGACGGTTGGATTCAGCATCGACGACGAAGACTTGGAGGATCTCAAGACGGTGCGAGATGCCGTCGACTATGTCCACGGCCGTCTGAGCCGAAGCTCCTGACTTCTGACCCCGACCTCGCCGCTCTAGCCGAACGTCTCGGCTATCGCTTCACCCAGCCCAGCTTGCTGGTCGAGGCGATGACCCATCGATCGTGGTGCGCCGACCACGCCGGGGCTACCTCCAATGAGCGATTGGAGTTCTTGGGCGACGCCGTGTTGGCCCTGGTGGTGACCGATCACATCTACACCGCCTACCCCCAGATGACCGAGGGCCAATTGGCTCCCTTGCGTGCAGAGGTGGTTCGAGCTGAAACGCTGGCCGATTTGGCCGTTGAGCTGCAACTGGGCAAGGCCCTTCGCCTCGGGCGGGGCGAAGAGGCGTCTGGAGGGCGCGAGAAGCAGTCGATTCTTTCCGATGCCATGGAGGCCGTGATCGGGGCGGTCTACCTGGATGCTCCCTGGGAAGTCCTGATCGACCTGGTCCGGGGATGGCTGGCCGATCGCATCTCCGGGGCGGCTGAGGGTCCCGGTATCCGAGATTTCAAAACCAGATTGCAGGAGTACTGCGCCCGCAGCGGATTCGATGCCCCGGAGTATCGCTTGTCGGAGAAGGGTCCCGATCACGCCAAGCAGTTCCTCGCCGTTGTGTACATGAACGGCGCGGAGCGGGGTCGAGGTGAGGGACGGTCCAAGAAGCAGGCCGAGCAGGCCGCGGCGGCCTCAACCTGGCAGACCTTGGACTCGGAGGCGATTGCCGCTCCCACCGGAGCCGCCTCGTGATCTCATCAGTACGAGTAGGAGTGATCCGATGATCGCATTGCCGGAAATCGAGACCATCCGTCGCGATCTGGACAGGGAGCTGTCTGGTCTTCGCATCAAGTCGGTGGAGGTCATGGAGTCGGGGTATGCCAAGCGGTCCGGAGGCCCCAAGAAGTTCGTCAACCGGCTGGAGAAGATGAAGATCACCGGTGTGCGGCGTCGGGGGTTGTTTCTGATCATGAGCCTGGACAGTGAAGATGTGGTTGTGGCTCATTTGGGCACCGGCGGCCAGCTGCGGCGTCACGCCAACCGAGACGATGTCGAAGCCAATACCGCCCTGTCGATCACGTTCACCAAGAGCGGACAGCTCCGGCTGGTGGATGAGCCAGGCGATGCCGAGCTCTTCTTGGCCAACTCCGAAAAGCTGGTTGAGGAAGTCCCCGAACTGGACGGGCTGGGCATCGACCCCCTCGATCAGCCGGTGCCCTGGCGCATGTTCGGCCAGATCCTCCTGGCCCAGGACGCCAAGTTGAAGGCCGTTCTGACTGATGATCGCGTTGTGGTCGGTTTGGGCGAGGTGTACTCCGACGAGATTCTGTTCGCGGCGGGCTTGCGATTCGACCGCCTGCCCAACTCCTTGGGACCCCAGGAGGTGAGGCGTCTGCACCGGGCGATGGTGGAGACCCTCCACGATGCGGCCAAGCACCGGGGGGCCACGCTGGAGGATGGCCACTATTTGGATGTGCACGGCCAGCCGGGCGGCTATGACGAATACCTAAACGTGTTCAAGCAGGCAGGCCAGAAGGGACGGCCTTGTCCCCGCTGCCACCGTCCCATCCAGAAATACCGCTTCCGCCGTCGTTGGACGTATTACTGCGAGCAGTGCCAGATCTGAACCCCGACGCACCGACGGGCCGCGAGTTCCACTAATTGCGGCCTTCCGATGGGTAGGGTCGCATAGGTGTTCTTGAAGGCGTTGACACTCAAGGGGTTCAAATCCTTCGCCGATTCCACCACGCTGGTATTCGAACCGGGTGTGACGGTGATCGTGGGTCCGAACGGCAGCGGCAAGTCCAATGTGGTCGACGCGGTGGCCTGGGCTCTCGGCGCACAAGCCCCGACATCGGTGCGCTCGGCCAAGATGGACGACGTCATCTTCGCCGGGACCGCCTCTCGAGCGGGCCTGGGTCGAGCGGAGGTGTCGTTGAGCATCGACAACACCTCACGACTCCTGCCCATCGAATTCGAAGAGGTCACCATTACCCGCACGCTGTTTCGCAGCGGAGACAGCACATACGCCATCAACGGAGTGCCTTGCCGCCTGCTTGACATCCAAGAGCTGCTGAGCGACTCCGGTGTAGGCCGCCAGCAGCATGTGATCGTCTCCCAGCGCCAGATCGAGGGGGTCTTGAGTGCTCGGCCCGAGGACCGACGGGCGGTTATCGAAGAGGCTGCCGGCGTATTGAAATATCGCCGCCGGAAGGAGAAGTCGGAGCGGAGGCTGGCCGCCTCCGAGGCCAACCTCACCCGGTTGTCCGACGTGGTTAGGGAGATCCGTCGCCAGCTGCGGCCGCTGGAGCGGCAAGCTGAGGCCGCTCGTCGCCACGGCGACTTGCTGGCGGAGTTAAGCGGTCTTCGCCGCTATCTCGCTGGTCAGGAGATCGATCAGCTGCGGCGACGGGTTCGCCAGCTGACTCAAGACCAGGCCGCGGACCGCCGCGAGATGCAACAGCTCACCGTGCAGGCGGAGGCGTTGGATCGTGACGTGGCCGCAGCCGAGGCCCAACTGTCGGCCGCCGACGGACAGGACATCAGCGACGCACTCATGCGGTTCGAGGGGATCACCGAGCGCCTGCGTGGACTGGAGGCCCTGTTATCGGAGCGCCGACTCCGCTTGCAGCGCGATCGCAACGCCGGAATGGACGAGGATGTAGTGGCCACGCTTGAGTCCGAGTCCAACCGTCTGGCAATCGAACTGCTCGAGGTAGAGGATTCGGCGGCAGCTCTGGAGCCCGCGGCGGCTGCCGTGTCCGGTGCCGAAGAAGAGTTGGAGCAGCTTCGTCTGGCATTCGACGAGCGATGGGGTGACCAGGGCGTTTCGGACTCGGTGTCGGATGCGCCCCGAATCAAAGGCGAGATAAGAGTTCTGGAGGCGTCCATCCAACGGGACCAAGCCGAATCAGATCGTCTGGGCCGGAACTTGGAGGCTTTGGAAGAACGCCGACAGGAGCTGGTTGAAGAGCTGGACCGGTGTTGGACCGAGGCCAATGACGCCGAGAAAGCTCGGCAGTCTCGGGTGCAGGAGCTTGAGCTGGCAGAACGTGCTGCTCAGGAGGCTCGATCGGCATGCGAGCAGCACAAGGCCGCTCTCGGTAAGGCGGTCGGCGACCTTCAGGCGTGGGAAGCCCGCCGGGATGCCCTTTCATTCGCATTGGACGAGGCGCGCGATCAGTCCGGTGCCCAGCGTTTGGTTGGCATCGAAGGCGTGCTCGGCACTCTGCTTGAGCTGGTGGAAGTAGATCGGGGATGGGAGGCCGCCTTCGAGGCCGCCGCCGGGGAGGCGATTGCCGCGGTGATCGCCACCGACACCGAGGTCGCCATGAGGGCCATCGCCACCCTTGAGGCCGACAGTGTGAGCGGTGCCGTCTTGGCTTTGGGCGGATCAGCCCCCATGGCGGCAATTCCATCCGTCGGCGACCCCTTGCGTCCCCATGTGCGCTCGTCAGTGGACGGCGTGGACAAATTGCTGGACGCGCTGATAGGCGCCGTTGGGGTGCTGGAGAGCAGCGACCAGGCAGCGGCGGCGGCGGTCGCCGATCCCGCCGCAGTGGTGGTTACCCGCCGGGGCGACCGGTTCTCCTCCTCTGGCTGGCGAGTGGGCGTTCGCCGTTCCGGGGCCACCACAGGATTGCTCGAAGAGGCCAAAGAGGCGTCAGCAGGGGCAAAGGAGGCGGTCGATGCCGCCGAGCGCGAGTTGGCTATGGCCGAACAGCAGTTGGAGGGAGCCGGGCAGGAAGAGGCCCGGGCCCGTGAGGCGGCGCGCGTCCAGCTCGATGCATTTGATGCCGTTCGCGCTCGGGCGAATTCGGTCGAGCGAGAGCTTCGCGATGCCGAGGTGGGGATTGGGGCCCTGGGCCCCCGGCGCTCAGAGTTGGATGTCAGGATTGACGAGGATCGCCGCCGGCTGAGCGATCTTCACCAGGAGTTGCCCCAGCACCAGGCCAAAGAGGTCGAGCAGCGGGCGCGCGCCGAGAGCATGTATCGAGAACGCGATGAGCTGTCCCAGAAGTCTCAGGCGGTTGGCAGCCTCCGCTCCGACTACCAGGTGAAGGCGGCCGGGGTAGACGAACGACGCCGGCTGTTGACCGCGCAGCGAAACGAGATTGAGCAGCGGTTGGGCCAAATGGCCCAAGCCCGTGCCGAGGCCGCGTCCCGTCGGCAGGCCGTCGACCAGCGCCTGGCCATCGTCGACCAGCTGTTTGGCTTGGTGGCTGAGCGGACCCAAGAGGCGGGCCGTCAGCTTGAGGAGCTGCGCCATCGACGGGCCGAGGAATCGGAGGCCGCCCGAATCGCCGCCCAACGGCTGGAGGGCTTGCGCAGCCAGAGGGCCCAGGCCGAGGCGCGGCTGGGCCAATGCAGGCAGAGAGACCAAAGCGCGGAGATCGAGCTGGCCGAGGCGGGGATCAGGCTGGAAGCAGCCACAGATCGGTGTCGCCGTGAGCTGGATTGCGAGCCCGCTGAAGCAGTGGCCGCCGAGTGCCCCCCAATGGACCAGGGCATCGCTCCCGCTGATCGGATCAGGGCTCTGGAACAAGAACTGCGCATCATGGGTCCGGTGAATCCGCTCGCGCTGGAGGAATATGAGGCGCTTTCAGAGCGGTTTGAGTTCACCCAGGGCCAGATCGACGACATCCGCCAAAGCCGCCGGGAGCTCCGCAAGGTGATCCGCAAGATCGATGAGGAGATCGTCAGCGTGTTCTCGTCGGCCTATGCCGACGTGGCCCGCAATTTCGCCGATTTGTTCCAGACTCTCTTTCCCGGAGGCGAGGGCAAGTTGCGGCTTACCCAGCCTGACGCGTTGCTGGATACCGGGGTGGAGATCGAAGCCCGCCCATCGGGCAAGAACATCAGGCGTTTGAGCCTGCTCTCGGGTGGGGAGCGCTCGCTTACTGCACTGGCCTTCTTGTTCGCAGTGTTCCGCAGTCGTCCTTCGCCGTTCTATGTGATGGATGAGGTGGAGGCGGCTCTCGACGATGTCAACCTGCACCGCTTCCTTCAGCTCATCGATGAGTTCCGAGCAGACGCCCAGCTGCTCATCGTGAGCCACCAAAAGCGCACCATGGAGGCGGCCGACTGCCTCTACGGCGTGTCCATGAAGCCGGGGGGAAGCTCAAAGGTGCTTTCCGAAAGAGTGGTGGTAGCCTCAGAACCGAAGGTGTTACTCGAACAGGGCTGAGGACTCAGCACACAGGATGAGCAACGAGCTGCTGAGGACTCAGCACACACCATGAGCAACGAGCCCGAAGATCCCCAGTCGGAGTGGGATCCCCTGGGGTGGGAGCTGGATGGCCCAAGCGAGCAAGCCAGCAATCTGCCTGCCCCGCGCGAGGTGGAAGTGGTGGCGTGGATGCCCCCAGCCAGCCCACCGCCTCAAACCCGCAATCCCGCCATGGTCATGCTGGTGGCTTCGGTGCTGCTGGCCGTATTGGGACTGGTCGGCATAGGAATCGGTGTGGGCACCATTTTCTTCAATCGGGATGCGCCCCCTCCCGAGATCGTGGTGGTTTCTGGGCCACAGGTGGTGAGTGCCCCGGCCGGAGGGCCGAACCTGCAAGCTCCACTTGCGGCGACGCCCTCCGATCAGACTCCGTCAGGGGAGTCCCCCGACGTTGAACAGCCGATGAGCCCTTTGGTGCCTGATGATCCTGTGGTGGCGGTAGCCCGGGCGGTCATCCCCTCGGTGGTGCTGATCGAGGTGAACGTGGATGAGGTGGGTCAAGAGAATCCCGGCCTTCCCGATTTCGAGGAGGATGGCGCAGAACCAGAGGGGGACGCCCCTGATTTCGAGTCTGAACTCCCCGAAGGTGCGCCAAGGTATGGGCAGGGTTCAGGGATCATCTACGACGCATCCGGCCTGATTCTGACCAACGCCCATGTTCTCGGCGAGGCCGAGACGGTGAGGGTTCAGTTCGCC
>JAJEEH010000174.1 GCA_022821105.1 Acidimicrobiia bacterium | reverse complement strand
GCACCCCTAGCGCATGTATAGAATGTTCGCCCTCTCGTTGGGCCGCACGCAGATTGGATTGGTCCAGGTCGAGGTCCCATACGGCGATGTCCCATCCGTCAGCGGCCAGGGCATCGCAAATGGCAGCTCCGATTCCCCGGGCGCCTCCGGTGACAATCGCAACTCCTCGATCCCCAGTCATAGGCCGATTCTCCTTAGGTGGGAACCAGTCATTCCGAAGTGGGGCCTTCGAACACCGGGTCGCGTTTATCGCGCAGAGAGATCAGACCCTCGGCTGCGTCGGGACCACCGAATCCATAGAATTCCAGCCCCAAGGAGGCGTCGAATGCGGGACCGGCTTGGCGGTACCAGTGGTTCAGGGTGTGCTTCGTCCACCGGAGGGCAGATTGCGCCATCCCGGCGAGCTGGGTGGCCACCTCCAGGGCCCGGTTATGGACTCGGTCGTCTTCCACGCACAATGACACCAACCCAATGCGCTCGGCTTCTTCGCCGGTGAGGGTGTCGTTGGTGAGAAGGTAGTACTTCGACTTGGCCATCCCGGCCAGCAGCGGCCAGCACACGGCGGCATGGTCACCGGCGGCTACGCCCAGCCGTGTGTGCCCGTCGATGATGCGGGCAGTTCGTCCTACGATAGAGATGTCGGCCAACATCCCGGCCACGAGACCAGCACCAACCGCCGGGCCATGCATGGCCGAGACAATGGGCTTGGAGCAATTGATCACGTTCCAGACCAAGTCACGTGCTTCGCGCAAGACCCGGGTGCGCATGGCGTAGTCATTGATGATCCCATCGATCAGCTCGAAGCTGCCGCCCGACGAAAAGCCCTTTCCCGCTCCTTGCAGGATTGCCACCCGCACGTCGGGGTCGCGGTCCACCGTGAGCCAGATGTCGGCGATCTCGCGGTGGGCATCGGGTCCCACCGAGTTGAGACCGGGAGAGTCGAAGGTGATTCTGAGCACGCCTTCAGCAGGTCGGTCGTATTTGAAGGAGGGGTACAGCTGTTCGTACTCGGTGGTCATATGGACCCCGACTGTAGACCACAGCAAAACTAGTGAGATTATTCAGCGGAATGCGGCCGGGCACGGTGCCCGCCGGGGGAATGCAACGGAAGATGAGCCACGAGTTCAAGGCCGAGCATCGCAGAAAAGCAGATCCAGGATGGGGGCATCCTCGAACATGGCTCGACCTTTACGGCGCACGGGCCTTCGACGACAATGCCGCGGTGGTCGGGGCCGACGGCATTCTCACCACTCGTGAGCTCACCGCCCGAGCAGCCACGGCTGTTCGGTGGCTCGACGAGATCGGGGCGCCGCCGGGGCAACCGGTAGCCGCTCTGCTGTCGACCACCACCGAGGCATTCGCCTTGGCGGTTGCTTGTGCCGCCAGCCGCCGGCCTATAGCTCCACTTGGCGTTCGCCTTACCGAGGCCGAGATCAGCCGAATTCTCCACACATTGGAACCAGGGGTAATTGTGGCCGAGCCCGATACTTCTGGGCTGGCCAAAGAGGCTGCCCAATCTTCGAGCTGCGGTGTACACACCCATCCGGCGTTCGACCCCGGCAACGAAGAAATCGACCTTGAGTCGTCAGAACCCGGCGACATCGCGGCAATTCTCCACACTTCTGGAACCTCAGGTCTGCCCAAACCCGTGCCCTATCCGCAAGGTCGGTTGCTGGTCCGTACCCAGGTGAACGGTGGGGTTCTGGGCATTGGAACCGATTCGGTTTATGCCACGGCCTCCCCGTTTCACCACATCGCCGGTCTGGGAATGCTGTTTGTGGCCCTCGGATCAGGGGCCGCGCTGTGCCCGTTCAGGCAGTTCTCGCCTGAATCTTGGGAGGAGGTAATCGGCTGGGGAGCGACTCACGCCCTGTTGGTCCCATCGATGATCGAGCACCTTATGGACGAGAAACGCCTCGTTCGAGGCGATCTGCGGTACCTGCACTATGGAGCGTCTCGTATCGATCCGACCACCCTGCGGAAGTTGCTGGACGCCCTCCCTGGGCTCAAGGTGGGCCAGATCTACGGCCAAACCGAGGGAAGTCCAATCACGATTCTCATGCCCGAAGATCATCAAGCTGCGGCTGCGGGCAAAGACCATTTGCTCCGGTCGGCGGGGCGGGCCGCTCCTGGCGTCATCGTGGTGATCGATAACCCCGACGAGAATGGGATTGGGGAGATCTGGGCCCGAGGCGACCATATGATGAAGACAGATGCCGATGGTTTTCTGCTTACCGGTGACCTCGGACGCCTCGACGGTGATGGCTATCTAACCGTCTTGGATCGCAAGGGCGACTTGATCATCCGAGGCGGTGAGAATGTGTATCCGGTCGAGGTTGAGGAGGTGCTCCGGCGCCATCCCGGTGTCGCCGATGTTGCCGTCGTCGGCATTCCTAACCGGCGACTCGGCCAAGTCGTGACAGCTCACGTGGTGGCCCAGGAACCGGCCAACCCCCCCGATGTGGCGGAATTGCGGCACCACGCCAGAGAGGTGCTAGCCGGGTTCAAAATACCTGAGCGCTGGACGTTTGTGCCCGAGCTACCCCGCAATCAAGCCGGCAAAGTCCTAAGACGCCTTCTCAACGACGAACCAGACCAATGACTCTCGACCGCCCGCGGTCGGCGCGACCATCCGAAACAGGCGTACTGTGGACTCGCCCCCGGTCTGGCATGGCTAATTTTCAATAGAAAGTGAATCTCCGTGAAAATCGACGCTGCCCTCACCAAAAGCATCGACCACACCCAAGCTGAGGCCGCTGCGCTTGAGGCCGCGGGCCATGACGGGATCTGGACTGGGGAGACCCAGTTCGACCCCTTCATGCGTTGTCTTCAGATTGCCCAGGCAACCGAGCGGGCCAACATCGGAACCTCGGTCGCCATCGCATTCGGGCGCACGCCTATGACTCTTGCCCATTCGGCCTACGACTTGGCCCGATATTCGAAGGGACGCTTCGTGCTGGGGCTGGGCTCACAGATAAAAGGGCACATCGAGCGACGGTTCTCGATGCCGTGGTCCCGGCCAGCGGCGAGAATGCGGGAATATGTCATGGCGCTTCGGGCCATCTGGTCGGCTTGGAACGACGGTGAGCGGCTGTCATTCCAGGGGGAGTTCTACACCCACACCCTGATGACCCCTTTCTTTTCGCCACCAGCCCATCAATACGGGCCTCCAGAGGTGTGGTTGGCTGGCGTGGGGGAGAAGATGACCGTAGTGGCCGGCGAGGTCTGCGACGGTTTCGTCGTCCATCCGTTCACCACAAGGGAGTACTTGACCGAAGTGACCCTCCCGGCGCTTTTGCGGGGGCGGGGCGCCGCCGGTAGTCCAGACCTTGAGGGCTTCAGCGTAGCCACAAGTGCATTTGTGGTTATTGGGCGCGACGATGACGAGTTGGCTGATGCTGTTCGGGGAACGAAACAGCAGATTGCCTTCTACGCGTCGACCCCAGCGTACCGCCCTGTGCTTGAGCACCACGGCTACGGAGAAGTCCAACCGGAACTCACCAGGATGACAAAGCAGGGGCGATGGACGGAGATGGCCGATGTGATCGACGATGGACTGCTACATCTCGTGGCGGTGGTGGGCGATCCGGCTTCGGTTGGCCCCGGAGTGGCCAGTCGCTGGGGCAATGCCTGCGACCGGATCTCGCTTTATCTCAGCTACAAGGCCGATCCGGCGCTGGTGGCGGAGACCACCGAGGCGCTCCGAGGGGCCTGAGGAATCGGCAGGAGGAGTTCTCATGGGCCGCCATGGGACCCGGGCGATGTACCACGCCACCGCGATGGTGAGAGATTACGACGCGGCCGTTGAGCGACTCGGAGAGCTGATCGGACTCAGGGTTCTGGAGTACAGCGAGCTGAGCGATCCCCTCATCGGGCGGCGAGGGGGCATGACCTGGGTCGGCGACGGTTCGCTTGAGCTATGCGAGCCGATTGTCGACGGTGCCGCCCCCGACAGGTTCGTCCGGCGAACCGGCGGCGGGATGCAGGGTGTGGCTCTCTTGGTAGAGGAATTCTCGGCCACAATTGATCACCTCGACAAGCTTGGGACTCCGATGCCGGTGCAGATGCCTGAAGGCTTCGGGTTTTCGTCGCCCCGCACCACTGCGGGGATCCAACTCGAATGGGCGGAGTTCAGTGTCGAGGAGGATCCCCGGTTTGGGGCGCAACCCCCAGAATATGGCCCACAACCGGTGCTGGATGTTGCCCATTTGGCTTATGTGGGTGCAGTTGTCGACGATCCGGTGCCCGACGGGCGTCGCCTCGCGGCACTTTTCGATACCGAAGTGACCTTCGAACGACCTGCGGCCGGCCCCGGTGAGCCAGTGGCAGGAGTATCGGTAGGGGACTGTACCCTGGCCCTGTTTCCGCGGGTTGGTGATGAGGAGAGCTTGGCGCTTTGGGGACGGGCTTTCGACCGACCACGGGTTTCGCTGATGGCAGTAATGGTGGCGGGACTCGATCAGGCCCGCGCCGCGCTATCCGCCGTCGGAGTGCGGGTACTCGATAAGCGTCCCGGGGTGTTGGTGCTCGACCCGAAGACGACGGCGGATGTGGAGTTGGCCGTGGTCGACGACTTGTTGCTCGGTGATCCGCGCCGGTGAGCCTCCGACCTGGACAATGACCAGTTCGCTTGAGGGCCATGTCGCGCTCATTACCGGGGCGGGGCGGGGGATAGGCCGCCATCACGCGCTGCTGCTCGCCGAACGAGGGGCAAAGGTGGTGTGCAATGACCTGGGAGTAGAACTCGACGGGTCGGGCCGAGATGTCTCGGTGGCCAGCGACGTAGTGCGAGAGGTCACCGCGGCGGGTGGTGAGGCCATCGCGGACACCAGCGATATCTCAGCCTTTTCGGGAGGCTCGGCTGCGGTAGAGACCGGAGTCCGGGCGTTTGGATTTGTTGACATTGTGGTCAACAATGCGGGGACTGCATCCAGTCTGTCGATCAGCGATGTCACCGAAGACCTCGTAGCCCGCCAATTGGCGGTTCACCTTTACGGAGCGATCGGTACGGCCAAGGCGGCATGGCCCATCATGCAAGAGCGGGGGTGGGGCAGGGTTATCAACACCGTTTCGGAGGCGGCGTTCCCGTCCCGGATAACGGCGGGCCAGGCCTCGGGTCTCGGTTACGGTCCGGCCAAGGCGGCGGTGTGGTCGGCCACCCATGCCCTGGCCGTAGAGGGAAAACCCTTCGGCATCACGGTCAATGGGATATCTCCGGGCGCGTTCACCCGGATGAATGAGGCGATGTTCGAAGACTCGCCATCGAGCCTCGACCTCGATCCCTGCCACGTAGCTCGGGTCGTCGCCTGGCTGGCCAGTTCTGACGCCGACGACGTGACCGGGGTGGTGATCCACGCCGCCGGAGGGCAGCACCGTGAATACCGGGTCGAGCGCCACCGTGACACCGAGCTAATGGCCAGGATTCGACGCGCCCTCCAAGGCTGTATTGACGCTTGAGCGAAACGATGGCAATTCCACAGGAGAAGGAGTCCTCGGAGTCGGGCAGTGAATGAGAGATTCCTCTAGATTGTCAAACCAATAGACCAAAAGTGAGCCCAGGGGGTAGTCGCTAACGTGCTTGAAGGATTGGTTGTGCTGGAAATGGGCGCGGGAAGTGCCCCGGGTGCCTTCGCTGGCATGCTCTTTGCCGACTACGGCGCCCGCGTCATCAAGGTTGAGCCGCCGGAGGGCGATCGTTTGCGCACGCAGCGCCCAGCAGCCCATTTGGTATGGGACCGTGGCAAGGAGAGCATGGTCATCGATCTCCGCATGCCTCAAGGCCAAGATGAGCTGCGCGGGCTTGCCGATGAGGCTGATGTTGTCCTGGAGGGGTTCGGCCTCGGCGTGGCCGACGGCTGGGGGGTTGGTTACGAATCGCTCTCGACCCGCAATCCGGCGCTGGTCTACTGCGACATCAGCGGGTTCGGCCGCAGCGGCGGCTACTCGCAACTTCCGGCCTATGAGGGCGTGGTGCGGGCCAAGACCGGGCACTTCGACCTGGGCCAGTTCGGTTTCCGCTCCGGACCGACCTATAACGACGCCCTGATGGCCAGCACGGGGACGGGTCATTTGGCCTTTGCCGGCTCGCTTGCTGCCCTGACCGTGCGTGAGGACACTGGGCGGGGACAGCTAGTAGAAGCGATGATGGTTCAAGGGTTGGTCGCCCAGGACTACTTCGGTGTGGCCATGGTCCAGCACATGGCCAAGCTGGCCGCGGAATCGGGTGAAGGCGATGCCAATGAGAACCCCATCTCGAAGATCGCAGCCGGGGCCAGCCGGCTCAATTTCACCTGCCCGACTTCAGACGGACGCTGGGTCAACTTCACCCACATGATGCCCAGACAAGCCCAGGCCCTCAGCAAGGTGCTGGGCATTGCTGAGTGCATTGAAGATCCGAAATACGCCCCTCAGCCATTCTTTGAGACACCCGAAATCGCTCAGTCATGGGAGGACATGTGTTGGGACGCGCTTCGCACCAAGACCTATGCCGAGTGGGAGCCCTTGTTGCTCGCTGAGGACAACATCGCATTTGAGATGGCCCGAACCAGCGAAGAGGGCCTCGACCACGCCCAGATCATTGCCAACGGAGAGGCTGTCACCCTCGACGACCCCGAATTCGGCCCCATCCGCCAGGTCGGTCCGGTAGCCCAGGTGCGCGACCGCTCTCATGGGCCCTTCCGATCATCGCCCCGATTGGGGGAATCTGGTGGCCCGATCGAGGCCTCTCTCAAACCGGAAGGCGGTTCAATCGCGCCCGAACATCCTCTGTCCCATACGACGATCATCGAACTCGGCTACTTCTACGCCATGCCCTATGGGGTGACGCTAATCGCGGCAAATGGGGCCCGGGTGATCAAGATCGAAGCCCTCACCGGCGACCCCATGCGCGACTCGTTCTTGTTTCCCGATGTTGGCGGGGCCAAGACGATGGAAGGCAAGGAGAGCCTTTCCATCGACTTGAGCACCGAAGAGGGTCGCAGCATCATGCACCAACTCGCCGCCCGTGCTGACGTGTTCGTCAACGGTTTTCGACCGGGCGTCGCCGAGCGGCTGGACTTGGGCGAAGAGACCATTCGAGCAATCAACCCGAACATTCTCTTCGTCCACGCATCTGGCTATGGCGTCGAAGGCCCCTACGCCCATCGGCCCATCTACGCCGGTGTGGCCTCAGCGGTAGCGGGACAGATAACGCGCCATGGCGGCAATTGGCTTGATCCCGAGTTGACAATGTCGCTCGACACCACCGCTGAAGCCCAAGCGGTGGTGCTGCCTCGCATTCGCGGCCCGGTGGACGGGGATGCCAACGCCGCCCTGGCGGTGTTCTCAACCATTGCCCTAGGCGTCTTCCACCGCCGAAGGACGGGGGAGGGTTCGTGGATGTCGACCACGATGATCGGAGGCAATGCCATGGCCTACTCCGACGACTTCGTTGCCTACGCCGACAAGCAGCCGCTCCCAGTTGCCGACCCCGACATGAACGGCCTCAGCGCTTTGTACCGCTTGTACCCGGCCAAGTCGGGCTGGGTATTCGTGGCTGCCACTAGTCAGAGGGAATGGGAGTCGCTGGCTCAGGCAATTGGAGGTGCAGAGTTGGTTGGCGATGCTCGCTTTGCCACCGACGAGGCTCGCGGGGCCAATGATGGTGAGTTGAGCGCCGCGGTCGGCGGCTTGCTTGAGGCCCGAGATGCCCAGGATTGGGAAGATCTGCTTGCTCCCCAGGGCATTGCGATAGTCAAGGCATTCGAAGGTCCCCATTCAGCCTTTACGATCGGCGATCCGGTCATGCGCGAGACGGGGCTCACCGTCGAGGTGGAAAGCCCGATCTTTGGTCCTATCTTGCGGGCTGCGGCACCACTGCGTTTTTCGGAAACACCGGGTCGCAATGCGCCCGGTTGTGCGCTCGGCCAGCACACGCGATCGATCCTGGCCGAACTCGGCTACGACAACGCAGCGGTCGACCAGCTCATCGACAAGGGTGTGGTAGGCGAAAGGAAGTGACCAAAACGAGTCGCTCCCCCTCAGACGTCTTCGCCCCTCATCCTCCGCAGCCGGCGGTTGGTACCGTCAAGCCAGCGGTCGTAGTCGTTGGCTTTGCGGGCGAAAGACTCCCCGACTCGCGGATGGGGGAGAACCAGGAACCGGCCTTCGCCCATGGCGTCAAACGCCATCTCGGCGCACAGTTCCGGGCTGACCACCTCGCCGAGCGCGGTCCGGTGCGCGGGGTCAAGGGTTGTGGTCCCGTCGTCTTCGTTGCGGCCCAAGAAGCCGGTGTCAACCGCATTTGGACACAAGCAGGTTACGGTGATGCCGAGATGGGCATAGTTGAGCGCGACCCATTCTGCGAAACCGAGCGCTCCGTGCTTCGTGAATGTGTAGCCCATACCTGATGGGCCAGTGATGAGCGAAGCAGACGAGATCGTTTGGACCAAGTAGCCTTCGCTGCGCTCGACCATGCCAGGGATGACCTCTTGGGCGGCCCAAACGTGGGCCAGCATGTTGACGTCGACGATCCGATGGATTTGCTCGACGGTAGACTCGAGGTCGACTCCTTGGTCGGTCATTCCGGCGTTTGAGCAAAACACGTAAACTGGGCCGAACTCGCTCTCGGCTGTGGCGACGAGATGGGCGACGGCACCAGGATCACTGACGTCACACACGACGTGCATTCCTCCTACGCGGTTGGCGATCTTGACAGACCGTTCCGCGTGGAGGTCGGCGACCACGACTCGGGCACCGGCAGAGGCCAGTCGTTCGGCTAAGGCCCGGCCAATCCCGTGGGCTCCTCCCGTGACAATTGCGCACTTGTTGGCCAAGTCCATCTAGTTCTCCCATCGTGCTACTTCGCAGATCATCGCCTCATTGCCTATACAGTTCAACAATTCATAATTCCAGGGACAAAAAGCTGAGGTTGCCATGATTCCACCGACCGATCTTTCCGGGAAAGTTGCAGTGGTTACCGGCGGCAGCCGAGGCATCGGTCGCGCCATGATCCAGGGCTTCGCCGAAGCCGGCGCAGACGTGGTAATCGCTAGCCGCAAGCTCGACAACTGCGAGGCGGTAGCCGCCGAAGTGGAGTCCTCAACCGGGCGCCGGGCGCTAGCGGTGAGATGCCATGTCGCCTATTGGGATGAGTGCGACAATCTGGTTGCAGCCACCTACGAGACCTTTGGACGCTGTGACGTATTCGTGAACAATGCGGGTATGTCGCCGCTCTATGGCTCGCTGGCCGACATCACCGAGGCCTACTACGACAAGGTCCACGGCGTGAACCTCAAAGGGCCTTTTCGGCTGGCGGTTGAATTCGGGCGCCGCATGGCCGATGGTGAAGGGGGCTCGATCATAAACGTCAGCACCATTGGGTCTCTGCGACCGGGCAAGACCGAAATTGTCTATGCCTGCGCCAAGGCGGGTTTGAACGCGCTGACCGTGGCCATCGCCGATGCGTTCGGTCCCAAGGTTCGCTGCAACACCATCTTGCCTGGATCGGTCATGACCGATATCGCCGAGTCATGGCCCGAGGAAATGAAGGCGCAGATCGGGGTGAATGAATCGCTGAAGCGGCCGGGCTATCCGGAGGACTTCGTGGGCCCTGGTCTGTGGCTGGCGTCGGAGGCGTCGGCTTTTGTCACCGGCGAGCACATACGGGTCGATGGGGGTGCGTATCGCCAGATGCCGTGAAGAGCTATGGGGCTTCGTTGCCTTCGCCGAGATATCGCTGGAACACGTCCTCTTGGCGGAGCTCGTCGGCGGTGCCGTTGAAAGTGATAACGCCGCGGTTGAGCACATAGGCCCGAGATGCCATGCTCAGTGCCCGGGCCACGAACTGGTCGACGATCAGCAACGAGGCACCCTTTTGGGTAATCGACGCCAGAAACCGGAAGATGTCGTCGACGATGACCGGAGCGAGGCCCAACGACGCTTCATCGACGAGCACCAGCTTGGGGTGCTGGACGTAGGCTCGGGCTACCGAGAGCATCTGCTGCTGCCCCCCTGAGAGCGTCCCTGCTACTTGGCTCAGTCGCTCTCCGAGGATCGGGAATGACTCGACAGCCGAGGCAATGGCTTCGGCCCTCTTGCCGGGGGCACCTTGGAGTTCCAGGTTTTCTTTGACGGTCAGCGATCGGAAGATGCCTCGTCCCTCCGGGATGTGGCAAAGGCCTCGGGCCGTGCGCCGAGCGGGTGATTGCTTGGCAGCGTTCTCTCCGAACAGCTCCACGGTGCCTTCTGTCGGTGGTAGCAGCCCAGAAATCGTTTTAAGCAGGGTGGACTTGCCTGCACCGTTGGCTCCGAGCAAGGCGACGACCGATCCGCTATCCACCACGATATCGATGCCGCGAAGCACCTCGGTTCGGCCGTAACCCGCTCGCAGTCCCGAGACGTGGAGGGCAGCGGTCATCAGACCTCCTTGTTGAGCATCTCGTCCTCCAACACCGCTTCCTCGAAGGCGTGGATTTCGGTGACTTCCTCGCCGAGGTATGCGGCTCGCACCAGCTCGCTGGAGGACACCTCTGATGGGGATCCCTCAAACACCAGCACCCCGAAGTCCAGCACGTAGATGTGGTCGGACACGTTGAGAACAAGGGACATGTCGTGCTCTACCAGCAGGATTCCGCAGCCTCTGGATTCGACCACCGAGCGAAGGATCTGGCCGAACCGCTCGGTTTCTGTGCGATCGAGTCCTGATGAAGGCTCGTCGAGCAACAGGAGGTCGAATTGGCCGGCCAAACAGCGGGCCAATTCGATTAGTCGCCGTTCGCCAGTGGATAGCGAGCCTGCCTGTCTATCGGCCAGATGGGCGATGCCACAGAGTTCCATTGCTTCATGGGCTGCTGACACGCGCTGATTGCGTTCGCTCGTCGACGCGAGCATCTGGCCCACCACCCGACTGCCCGCCTGGCCGGACTCGGCTCCCAGAGCCACGTTTTCGAAGACGGTCAGTGTGTCAGCGAGCTCCATGAGTTGGAATGTGCGCCCGAGCCCTCGGCGCCCTCGGGCGGCCGAAGACAGCCGAGAAACATCGTGGTCGTTGAAGGTCACTTTGCCCGTGAAATTGCGATTGATTCCGGAAACAACATCAAAAGTCGAAGTCTTGCCGGCGCCGTTGGGCCCGATGAGCCCGGTGATACCACTGATTGGTGCCGACAGCGACAATCCCTGAACTGCCCTGATCCCGCCGAATGACACGCTGATGTCTTCCAGCACCAATCCAGTCCCACCGCTGATTGTCGGTCTGGGATGGTGAATAGGGGTAACATGTCGGCGTCTGCGGCGCAGTCGGTCGAGTCGTTGCCGAAGTCTCTGAGCCATGACGGGATGACCACCTTGCATCGCCACCAACACGGCGAAGAAGCCGAACATGAAATTGAGCCAGTCGGGAACCGAGTCGCCGGTCAAAAAGCCTGGGATGACCACGGTCACGCCCGCGAAAATCCCGTACCAAGGCTCGCGGAAGGGGGCCAATGACAAGATCGCGATCAACACGAGCGAATTGAATGTTTGATATGCCGGTGTGCCCGAGTCGATCCGGGTATAGGCCCCTCCGAACATGATGCCGCTGAGGGCAGCAAGGCCAGCAGATATGCAGAAGACGATGAGCTTGGTTACAGAAGTCGACAATCCGAGGGTCGAGACCGCGGTGGGGGCCTCCCCCATACCCTGGAGTATGCGGCCGAGTCGCGTTTGGGATATCGCAGCTATGAGGACCGCCACAATGGCTAGGACTATCAAGACCAAGTAGTAGTAGCTCTTGGCTGAGTCGAACCCGCTGGGTGCGGGAACAGGGCGCGACCCCGCAAACGTGGCGAACATCCACGTCTGCGGGAAAATCAGCCGCTGTACAAGTACCCCAAATCCGAAAGTGGCCAACGCTAGGTATACACCAGAGAGCCTGATGGCCGGAAGGGCGACGACGGCGCCAACCGGGATGGTGACCAGTATTGCCAGCGCCAGGGCCAGCAGCCAGGGCATACCTGCTTCGGATGTGAACTGGGAGAAAGTTACCGCCCCGATTGCCGCAAAGGTGGCATGGCAAAGCGACATCTGACCGCTGGTGCGAACTAGAAGACCTAGTGAGAGGATGAGAATTGCCTGACAGAGGCCGACGGTGAAGAACGACAGCTTCGATTCGAACACCATCGGAACCAGCGCCAGCAGGCCGAACACCATCACTCCGGTACCAAGCCGGAGTTCGATGGGGCCGCGGTATTGGAGCGGCGGATGGTCTCGGGGCCGTTCCTCCTTGCCCAGCCTGCGGGCATACAGCAACAGCATCAGGAAGAGCACCACGAAGGCCATTGCCTCCGGCAAGCCACCCAGGCTGGTCCATCCCTGGCGGCGAATGAAAAAGCCACTGACGTCTTCGGCAACTCCTAGGAAAAGGCCACCCGCAAACGCGAGGGGAATGCTGCGAAATGCGCCGAAGGCAGCAGCACCGAAGGCATAGGTGGCCAAGAAGGTGAGGGAGAACGGCTGGAGATTGACCAACGGAAGCAGCAGGACGCCCGAGAGCGCAGCGAACGTGCAGCCGATGGCCCACGCGATACGCCGAACGCGCGCTGGCTCGGTCCCGGTGAGGGAAAGCAGGTTGGCGTCGTCCACCGCCGCTCTCATGGCCAAGCCGAGCCGGGTAAATCGGAACAGCACGAAGAGCGCAATCACGCAGAAAATCACGATCCCGGCAACCAGGAGCTGATCGCCGAATACGTTGACGTCGAGTATCCGAACCCGGTACCTCTGGCGGTTGCTGAATGGCAAGAACCGCTGCACTCGCAGCCCGGTGTAGGCCTGTGGGTAGAAGATCAAGGTCACCGCGGGGACGAGGACGATGAGCCCGACCGTGCCGACCACCTTCATGGCCGTGCTTCGCACGGACAGTTGGCGGGCGACAACCTCCATGACCAGACCCATGAGGGGGCCGAGGACGAACACGCTGAGAATGAAGGCCAGTTTCCAGTCCAGACCGTGGCTGATCGTCATGCCGTAAAAGGCCAGGGTGCCCGCAGTCAGGACTGCCCCGTGTCCAAAGTTGAATATTCCCGAGGTCTTGAACGTGAGAACCAGCCCGGTCGACATCAGGCCGTACACCGTCCCAGCCAGGAGGCCGGTAATGATGAACGGCATGAGGTCAGTGAGCATCTATCCCCCGGTAGATACAGCGAGAGCAGATCCCGCTACTGGTCTGTGGAGTTCGGCGGTGCTGTGGCGACGGAGCATATCGCAAAATGATCTAACCGATTGCTGGATAGGTCGGGAGTCAGTCATACCTTAATACCCTCGCAGACCCATCGATCGGGCGATGGCGTTTCGTTGGATCTGACTGGTGCCGCCGGAAATGGGGGCAACGATCGATTCTCGCCACCGGAAGCTCATAGTGCTCTCGGTGGAAAATCCCATTCCCGCGCAAACCTGCATTCCAAGCCTGGCCGCAGCCTCGTAGGTCTCCGATCCCGTCAGCTTGGCCATCGAAGCCTCCGGCCCGCACGGCTGGCCAACGCTGTGAAGCCAGGCGGCGCGATACACCAGCAAACGAGCCGCGTCGATCTCGGTCTGAAGGTCAGCAAACGCGTGAGTTAGAGCTTGAAACTCGCCCACCGGCCGGCCGAACTGCCTTCGAGTCTTAGCGTGGTCAAGGGCTTCATCGAGCGTCGCCTGCGCCGCGCCAACGTAGCCTCCAGATATCAACACTCGCTCTACATCGATCCCGCCCAACATAACGTCCCAGCCACCGTCTAGGGGTCCGACTAGTCGCCCTGCGGACACGCGTACATCAGACAGGAACACCTCGTAGGTCCCGAGGATGTGCCGGGCCAAAGTCGGGATTTTGCGCAATTCCACCCCGTTAGCTGAAGGGTCGACTAGCAGCGCTGATAGTCCATCGTGTTTCTTGCCGCCAACTGAGGTGCGCACATAGGCGAGTATGTCGGTACCGGGAAGGCCCGCTCCGGTACACCAGGTCTTCTGACCGTTCACCACGAAGCTATCGCCATCTCGAATCGCTGTAGTCCGTAGCGCGGCGATGTCGGACCCGGCGTCAGGTTCAGACATGCCGATGGAAAGGCGACGCCGTCCGGCCATGATGAGGGGCAGTAGCTCGTCACGCATTTCAGCAGTGCCATGCCGCTCGACCACCAGCGCGGCCATGAGGGTTAGGGCGTAGGTCTGGGCAACGTCGAGACTGGCTCGGCCCAGTTCCTCGCCGATGATGGCAAGCTCGACTGCGGTTCCACCACCCCCTCCGACCGATTCAGGAAGGGCGAGCCCCAGCCAGCCGAGCTGGGCGAATCCCTCAACAAGTTCGGGCGGGTAGTGGTGCTCGTCGTCCCATTTCTTGGCCTGCTCGGGAGGACAGACTTGGTCGACGAAGTTGCGGGCCGTTTCTCGGAGAAGGTCTTGCTCCTCTGTGCAGTCGAACCGCATAGGGTTAGATGATATTCCTATAACGTGGTGGCAATACCGGCTTGCTGCTACCAAACGGTCTCAGGCCTAGCGTCGGCGGCGGAGCCAGACAGCGGTAACCAGGAGAATCCCCATGGCAGCGGAAACGGGCTTATCGGAAGAAAGGGCAATCAGGGGTCGGTGGGCCTCATCGGTGGACGACCTTGTCTCCTATCGCTACTTGGGGTGCCAATCTGAAGCCACGGACACTGATCATGCGGTGGGAAGGATGCAGCTGCGCAGTGATATGCGGTGGAGCGGGGGACTGTTGGGCTCGCCGCTGGCCATTGCCATGCTCGACACCGCGGGTATCAACATCGACGGCATCCGATTTGGGGCCCTCACCCATGTGGCCATCCGAATCCACGAGAGTGCCGCGGACGTGTCAAGGATTCGAGTCGACGGGGAGGTGGCCCGGTTGGCAAAGCGGGCAATGTTCACCGAGTGCCAGATGGTGGACTTCGACGATCCTTCACGAGTCATCGCAAACGGTTCGGCAGACTGGATCAGCCTCGGCGATGTGGCCCCTGGGTTTGAATACCTCGATCCCGGACCCGGGATTCTCGACGAGCCGCCAATGCCGCCGCTTAGTGAGGCCTATTTCGCGGAGACATTCGAAGAAGGCGGGTATGTGATCCGAGAGCTTCGCTCAGAGGTTGGGGCTGAACTGCTCCATCATGGGCCGGCAATGGTGGCACTGGAGTGGCAGGCCAAGGATTCGGCCGAACAGACGGCGCCAGGAGAGGTGCTAAGCCTGCGCACTTTCGACGTCCGCTTCCTGAGGGGCGGTACCAGGCCATCGTTTGCCACTCGTTCTCGGGGGACCGGACGCGCCGGGAACATCGTGTGGATTCAAGCCGAGTTGGTTGACGACAAGGGGCTGGGAGACGTGATCTCCCGTATCGAGATTACGTACCAGGTGACAACGTGATTCTCCCCGACCCAAACAGCTCCCAGGCCGCCGACATGGTGGCCATCAGCCGGCTGGCGGTCTCCTATAGCGAAGCAATATGCCGGTCGGCCATTGACGAAGCTGTTCTGGTATACGCCGAGGACGGCGTGTTGTCGTCTGGAATCACTGAGGATGTTGTGGGCCCGGACGCGATTGCGGCCTTGATCCGCGAGCACACCAAAGACTTCGAATTCGTTTTCCAAACCACCCATAACGGTCTCATACACGTGGACGGCGACCGAGCCTGGGCCCGTTTTCCGACCACCGAGTGGTCAAAGCGCCACGACGGGAGCGGGCTTCAATTTCTTGGGATCTATGAAGACGAGGTGGTGCACACTGAGCACGGTTGGCGGTTCCAGCGAAGGTTCCTCCACGGACTGGCGCTCGGCCGCATCGATAGCTTCTCCCGGTCCAAAGCCCATCCGATTGCTCCACCATCGCTTGAGCTCTAGCCGCGCTTTGCGGAGGAAGCGCGCGAGGGCTTCATGAGAATTTCGTGCTCGTCTCGGCGAAAGAATCGTTAGACAATTTGGCGGATTTTTCCTAGGATTTGCCTATGACTGGCAAGATTTGGACCCACTCCGGTGATTCGCACTTTTTGGAACCCGAAGACCTTTGGCATCAGATTCTGCCCTCCTCACAGGCCGACCGGATGCCCCGCACTCGGATGATCAGCGACGACGAGGAGCTCGTCGAGGTTGATGGTAAGTCATTCACCCGCAAGGTGCCCAGGGTTATGACGGCCAAGGGATCCACCGGCGAAACGATGACCGAGATGGCCCATCGCCCTCCCGGTTCGCGCGATGTCAAGCTTCGACTGGCTGATCTGAATAATGAAGGGGTTTGGGGCGAGGTGATGTACCAGTCGATCGGATTCTGGTGCACCCTTATTGAAGATCGCGCCCTAATTGCCGAAGCGGCCCGGGCCGAGAACGAATGGATGGTGGACGAGCTAAAGGGAGCAGCGCCTGATCGACTTGTTCCGGCCGCGCTGATGCCAGTGTTGGAGGTAGAGGACTCAGTGGCCGAGGTGTATCACGCCGCCGAAATCGGCCTGCACGTCATCAGCCTTCCGTCCGGACAGGTACCGGGCCGGGAGTATTGGAATCACAAGGAGTGGGATCCCCTTTGGGCCGCTGCCGAAGAGTCCGGCATGGTGGTGGGATTCCACATCGGAACCAACGGCGACCCGGTAAAGTATCGGGGACGAGGCGGGGCAATCATCAACTATGTGGAGTCGGGCCGCGACGGGATCTATGCGGTCATGTGCCTGGTTTCGGCTGGCGTCTTCGATCGCCGCCCAGAACTCAAGGTACTTGTTTCCGAGGGCGGTGCCACTTGGGTTCCCTACATCGGTGACCGCATGAATGAGGCCTACCGACAGCACGCCGAGTTCGTGCGGCCACAATTGTCTAAGCTGCCCAAGGAATACCTTTACAACAACGTGTACGCCAGCTTTCAGCACGATGAGTCGGCCCCGGCCGCGATGTGGGCCATGGGCTACCAGAACGTGATGTTCGGAAGCGACTACCCCCACCTTGAAGGCACCTACGGTCATACGCAGAAGACGCTCCATGGGTTGTTCGACGACGTTGAGCCCGAAGTTCGAGAGCGAATTACCCGCGGTGCCTTCGAAGAGTTGTTTCCCCATATCACCATACCTGAAGAGGTTTTGGCTGCATCCTGACTGGGCGCGGGAATTCACCGCATGACCAGGGAGTTTGAGTTCACTGTCTCAGCGCCGTTTGAGATTGGCTCGGTGGCGTCTTGGTGCGACGAGCTACGCCGGATCGAGGCTCTCGGCTTTCATGCTGTTGTTATGGCCGACCACTTCACCGATGGGTACACCCTGGAGCCGGTGGTAGCCCTGACCGCGGCGGCCATGGCAACCTCAAAACTTCGCCTCCAGACTGGTGTTCTGGGCAACGACTACCGCCACCCGGTTCTGGCCGCCCGGATGGCGGCAGCGCTGGATGTCGTCTCAGAGGGCCGATTAACTCTTGGCCTCGGAGCTGGATGGATGCGGTCTGACTATGAGGCGGCTGGCATACCGCTCGACCGAGCCGGTGTTCGGGTAAGTCGCCTAGATGAAGCGCTTTGCGTAGTTCGGGGCTTGCTCGGCGGCGGTCGCTTCCAATTCAAGGGGGATCACTATCAAGTCGACCTGGAGTTGTTCCCGGAAACGGTGCAAAGACCGGTTCCTCTCTTTGTGGGTGGTGGCGGTCAGCGGGTGCTCGGAATCGCCGGGCGACACGCCCAGAAGGTCGGGATCGTGGCCAATCTAGGGGCCGGAGAGCTCGGCACCCATGCGATTGAAGATCTGTCGGCAGAGAGGGTTGAGGAGAAAATCGGTTGGGTCCGGGCTGCTGCCAAAGCCGCGGGCCGTTCCATGGACGACATCACAATTGAAATGAACCATTGGCTTGTCAGAGTCACCGAGTCGCCTCGAGAAGGTCAGAAGTTCCTTGCTAAAGTGGCATCGCGACAAGGGGTCACTCTCCAGCTCTTGGCCAATTCACCTGCCGTGCTTGTGGGCACAGTAGGACAAATTGTCGAACAGCTCTTGGAGCGACGAGAGCGATTCGGGATCAACTGCATTCAACTCGACGCCGGCTTCACACCCTCAAATCTTGACTCTTTGGTGCCAATAGTCGCTGAGCTTTCTGGAACATGATGTGAAGCGGTACGCCATAGCCGATCTACCAACAGCTCGATTGAGAAGAAGCGCGACTAAGAAGGTGGATTCATATGACATATGAGACGATCGGCTACAACGTCCATAGGAGAGTGTTGACCGTTACCCTTCGCCGGCCTGAGCAGCGCAACACGGTCACCTATCAGATGCTCGACGAGCTCATTGAAGCGTTCGACCGGGCCGAGGGCGACGACGAGGTGCGGGTTGTCGTCCTGACCGGGGAGGGGACCTTTTTCTCGGCGGGAACCGATCTCAGCGCGCAGAGCGGCGGGTATGCGGCGGACACCGCGGGCTTCAAGCCGTTGCGAGGGGGCAACCGCGACGTGGGAGGGGAGTTGGCGTTGAGGATGTTCTCGTCCAACAAGGTGCTGATCGCGGCGGTCAATGGAACTGCTGTTGGCATCGGGGTGAACATGG
>JAJEEH010000008.1 GCA_022821105.1 Acidimicrobiia bacterium | reverse complement strand
GGTCAACTGCCCCTACGCTCTCAATTGGGTGAGGGGCCATCGGGTGGGCTTGAGGCTCGGAGGCCATTCAGCTAGCCAGGGTCTCGAACAGGTCGGCGTCGGTTTTGCGCAGGCGGCGGTAGTTGGCCTCCCACATCATGGGGATGAAGTACTTGTGGTACGCCTTTTTGGCCCGGGCCGCCTCGGCCTCGACCATCTCGGAGCCTCCCACCACCTGGGCCTCGTAGTGGGCCCGGGCCGAAGTCTCATAGGCGATGGCCTTGATGGTGGCCTCCTCCAGCGAGGGGCACACGAAGCAGGCGCCGTGGTTGCCGATGAGCACCACCGACCGATCGCCCAGGGCCTCAGCCATGCGGGGGCCGTCCACTGGGGTGTCGAGGCCGTTGTCGGCGTAGTGGGCCTGCTCTTGGTAGAACAGGCAGGCGTCGGCCGAGTACAGCCCAACGTCCTTGCCGGTGGTGGACAGCACCTCCACATAGTGGGAGTGGGTGTGGATCACCGAGTTGGCGTCGGGGCGGGCCTCGTAGAACCCGGCGTGGAAGCGCACCGCGGGCGAGGCCGGGGTGTCGCCGTCCAGCAGGTTGAGCTCCATGTCGTAGCAGTTCACGTCGCTGGGCAGCGTTTCGCTGAAGTAGCCGAACGGCGACACCCAGAAGGCATCGTGGCGCTCGGCGTCTCGCACCGACACGTGGCCGGCCACCCGGCTCTCGCACCCCTCCCGGGCCAGGATGCGCCTCGACGCGGCCACTTGGAAGGCGGGATGGTCTTCGGTCCAGGTCTTGGTCATCGGTCCTCCTTCGTTGATCTTGTCAGAAACTCTCGGGGTCGGCAGCCACTGCGTCGGGCACCGGCCAGCGGAACAGCTCGGCGGCGTTGCGCCAGCAGATCTTCTCGGTCTCCTCGGGGCCGAACCCCTCCACCTGGCGGCGCACCACCTCCTGGGTGTCGGGCCAGGTGGTGTCCACGTGGGGGTAGTCCGACTCCATCATGATGTGGTCCACCCCGATGTGGTCGCGCAGCGACAGGCACGAGGTGTCGTCGATCACGCAGAACCAGAAGCTGCGCCGGAACACCTCGCTGGGCTTCATGTCGATATCGGTCCAGGTGCCGTACATGTCGTGGTAGCGGGTGATGTGGTCGAGCCGGTCGATCAGCCCCGGCACCCAGGCGATGCCCCCCTCCGACATGGCGATGCGCAGGTTGGGGAAGCGCACCGGGATCAGCGAGTAGAGCCAGTCGACCGCGGCGAACATGGCGTAGCCGAAGAACAGCACCCCGATGGTGTCGGGCGGGGCGTCGGGGGCGGTGGACGGGGCCTGCGACGACGACCCCACGTGCAGGCACACCACCGTTTCGGTGTCCTCGCAGGCCCGGATGAACGGGTCCCAGTGGCCGGTGTGCAGCGACGGCAGCTTCAGCTTCTCGGGGGCCTCGCTGAACGACACCGCCCGAAAGCCCCGCTCGGCGTTGCGGTAGATCTCGTCGGCGGCCACGTCGGGGTCGTAGAGCCAGGGGATCTGGCACGGGATGATCCGGTCGGGGTAGCGGCCGTGCCAATCGTCGATGATCCAGTCGTTCCAGGCCCGCACGCAGGTCAAGCCCAGCTCTTGGTCTGCGGTCATCCGCATGAAGTTCTGGCCGGCGAACCCGGGCAGGGCGGAGGGGAAGTTCAACGAGGCGTAGATCCCGTTGAGGTCCATGTCGGCGATGCGGGCGTGTATGTCCCACGCCCCCCGGCGCATGTGGTCGAAGCGCACCGGGTCGAACCCGTACTCCGACACTGGCCGTCCGGCCACCGCGTTCATGCCCACGGTGGGGAACCGCCGTCCGTCCACCTCCCAGGCGTGCATCCCCTTGTCGTCGGTCACCACCTTGGGGCCGCGGTCGGCCAGACGGGCTGGGATGCGGCCCTCGAATGCGTCGGGGGCCTCCACCACGTGGTCGTCTACCGAGATGATGAGGTTGTGGCGGGTGCGGCGCTCGGGCTCGGGCAGGAAGGTGACCGGGTGCCCGTCGGCCTGGCTGTCGCGCACCGTGAACCCAATGCGCCCCATGTCGGAGAGCTTGACCACGGCGCCTGCCTTCCCGACCCCGGCCCGAGTCCTGCCTACACCTGGATGTCGTAGAGCTGGCGGACGTTGCCCGACACGATGGCGTGGCGCACATCGTCGGTGGTGTCGGCGAAGTGCTCGGCGATCACTGATTGGCTGTTGGGCCAGGTGGACACGTGATGGGGGAAGTCGTTGCCCCACATCATGGTCTCGGTGCCGATGATGTCGCGGGCGGCCACCCCGGTGAGGTCTCGCATGAACGTCACCCGGAAGTTGTTGCGCCAGTAGTGCGACGGCTCTTCCTGGCACTTCATGTCTCTGAGGAGTTGGCGGTTGCGGTGGAACCAGTAGTCGGCCCGCTCCAGCAGGTTGCCGGCCCAGCCCACGTCGTTCTCCGCCGAGACGATCATCAGCTCGGGGAAGCGGTCGAACACGGCGCCGAAGATGAGGTCGAGCACCACTTCTTGGATGTCCACCGTTTGCAGCACCGACCGGGTGGACGTGCCCTGGTCCCAGGCCTTGCCGGGATCGCGGGTGGTGGCGGCGTGCAGGTTCACCGGCATGGAGTGCTCCACCGCCGCGGCCCACAGCGGGTCGAACGACGAGTCTTGGTAGGGGTTGTCCTCGCCGTTTACCACCGGGATCATCACCCCTTTGAGCCCTATGTCGCGGCACCGCTTGATCTCCTTGGCGGCCCGCTCCAAGTCCACCGGCGACAGCAGCCCTATGCCCACGAACGTGTCGGGGATCTGGCTGACGAACTCGCCGACCCAGGTGTTGTAGGCCTCGAACAGGGCCCACTGGAACTCCACGTCTTGGATCGGGTACATCTGCATGGCGATCGTGGGGTACAGCACCTCGCCGGTCACCCCGTCGGTGCGCAGAGCCTCCATACGGGTCTCCGGGTCCCAGCCCACGTCGGGCACATCCTCTTCCCATCGGCCTTTGGCCCGCACCTTGTCGTCGGTGCGCATGCACCCGGCCAAAAGCCCCACCGGGGGGAGTCGGGCCTGGTCGCATATCAGCCGGTCGGTGGTCTCCTCACGGACCAGGCGGGGGGCCCGATCCCGGAAGGCCTCCACCGTGTAGATCTGCCACAGGTCGTGGGGCTCGATCACGTGGGAGTCGGCGGAGAACACGTCGAAGCCGTTGTCGCTCATCGCCTCCGATGTTATGGGAACGCCTTGGAAGCCGCCTATCGCCGGGAGAACGGGGGAATGGGCCGGGTATCGTGGCCGACGTGAGCGTGTGCGCATTCATAGGACTGGGCAACATGGGGTTCCCCATGGCCGGGCACTTGGCCGCCGCCGGCCACGAAGTGCGGGTGTTCAACCGCACCGCGGCAGTGGCCGAGCGCTGGGGCGAGAAGCATGACGGGACGGTGGCCGCCACCCCGGCCGAGGCGGCCGACGGGGCCGAGTTCGTGTTCACCTGCGTGGGGGCCGACGACGACCTGAGGTCGGTGGTTCTGGGCGACGACGGGGCCTTGGGGACGATGCCCGCTGGCTCGGTGCTGGTGGACCACACCACCGCCTCGGCAGAAGTGGCCCGGGAGCTGGCCGAGGTGTGCGCCGGCCGGGGGATCGGCTGGCTGGATGCCCCCATCTCCGGCGGCCAGGCCGGGGCCGAGAACGGCGTGCTCACCGTGATGTGCGGCGGCGAGCCCGAGCACTTCGATGCCGCCCGCCCGGTGATGGACGCCTATTCCTCGGCGGTCACCCTGATGGGGCCGGCCGGAAGCGGCCAGCTCACCAAAATGGTCAACCAGATCCTGTGCGCCGGCGCCGTGCAGGGCGCAGCCGAGGCGCTGGCTTTCGGCGAGCGGGCCGGCCTCGACATGGACAAGGTGCTGGCCGCGGTAACCAAGGGTGCGGCCGGCTCCTGGTACCTCCAGAACCGGGGCCACACCATGGTGGCCTACGAGTTCGACTTCGGCTTCGCCGTCGACTGGATGATCAAAGACTTAGGCCTAGTAGCCGACGCCGCGGCCACCCTCAACGCCCCAATCCCCCTAGTAGAACTCTGCCAGCGCTACACCCAAGAAACCGCCGCCGCCGGCGAAAACCGCCTAGACACCACCGCCATAATCCGCCGCTACCGCTAGCGGGCCCGCGGGCGCTCAGTAGAGGGATTCGCTGGCGGCTTCGCCGGCGCTCTCGGCTTTGCCGCTTAGGGCGTCTAGGACGGATTGGCGGTGGGTGGTTATTCCGGCGGAGAGGGCGGCGTTGTCGGCGGTGACGGTTACAAGGCGGAAGCCCTGTTCGACTCGCTGGGGCGTGAGCGTGGGGGTGGAGTGGATGCCGGGGACCACGCCGTGGGTCTGGCAGGCGGCCACGATGGCGGCCAGGGCGTCGTCGAACGTTACCTCGCCGTCGTTGTTGCCGGGAGGGAGGCCCAGGCTCACCGACAGGTCGGCGGGGCCGACGTAGACGGCGTCGACCCCTGGGGTGGACACGATGTCGTCCAGATTCTCCAGCGCGGCCACCGTCTCCACCATGGGGATGCACTTCACCGCCTGGTTGGCCCCGGCGAAATAGCCGGGACCGTCGCGCAGCGCCACCCGGGTGGGGCCGAAGCTGCGCGACCCCTCGGGGGCGTAGCGGCAGGAGCGCACCGCGGCCTCGGCCTCTTCCCGGCTGTTGACCATGGGGATGATGATGCCCATCGCCCCAGCGTCCAGCACTCGGCCGATGATGCCCTGC
This sequence comes from Acidimicrobiia bacterium, assembly GCA_022821105.1. Taxonomy (GTDB): domain Bacteria; phylum Actinomycetota; class Acidimicrobiia; order Acidimicrobiales; family Bin134; genus Poriferisocius. The sequence continues at coordinate 31,094 of JAJEEH010000008.1, read as the reverse complement.
TCGTTCCACGGCACCCGCACCACCGGCGTGGCCGTGCCCAAGTCGATGGCGGCCAGCATCGGCAGGGCATCGGAGTAGTCGGCCAGGCCGTGCTGCATGTCGATGCACACGTAGTCGAACCCGGCTCGCGACATGACCTCGCAGCTCATCGCCGTGGGCAATCCCGCCCAGGCGCCCAGCGCGGGGCGTCCCGAAGCAAAGGCCTCGGCCAGCGGATGGGAAGCGGATGCAGCGTCGCTCATGGCCGCAACCGTATCCCCCGATGTGGGGGCAGATTCAGTTGGGTATGGACCCGTTTAGGGGGTGGCGTCCCGCATCGGGCCGATCGGGACCAGTTCGCCCCGAGCGCCCCGATCAGGGTCTTGCTCCAAGAGTTGGAAGGAGTCGTTGCTGGAGAGCTTGTCTGGCCCCAGCGATGCGTAGGGCTGGCCGGCAATCGAGAACTCTCCGATGTTGGCAATGGCCTCGGCGAAAGTCTCGTGGGTCAGGATTGGCCCGGCCGCGGTGGCCAGCAGCTCGAATAACTGGAAGAACCGGCAGTGGCCCGACAGGCTGGTAAACCAAAGCGGTTCGCCCTCTTCGAGGGTGTCGGGGTGCTTGATCTCGACATCGGGATGCCTTGAAGTGACCGCCTCCAGGCATTCCTGGAACCGGGGGTCGGTCTCGTAAATCTGGGATCCGGTCATGGCTCCCACGGTGATCACGCCCCTGGCGTCCTCGGGTTCGACGTTGGCCCCGATGTTGCTGCCCAGACCGGAGGCGTCGGTGGCCCAGATGTCCACCTCCAGGCCGTTGAGTGCGGCGTTCGAAATGCCGGCCGAGACATTGCCCACCAGCAAGATCGTGTCGGTTCCGGCGGCTCGGATGCGCTCGGACAGCGCGGCCCACTCTTGGTTCTGGGCGATGAGATCAGCTACTTGGGAGGAGGTGGAGATCTCGAGCACTGGCTCCACTCCATGTTCCCTCAGCAGTCCTGCCACCTCCTCGAGTTGCGCGGCCGCGGAAAGGTCGGCGACTACCGCAATCGACCTTCCCTCGAGCATTCCCTCTGCTTCGAGCAAGGTGAACAGGGCACCGGTGCTGACCGCGCGGGTCACCCGCTCGTTGACCCAGGGCGCCCGAGCCTCGGCTAGGCGCTCTGGAGTAATGGTTCCCCCAACCAGGACCGTTTCTTGCGTGCCGACGATGCAGGTGTTGGCCACTTCGGCCGGGCCGAGGAACCCGAACAAGATTGCGAACACCTCATTGTCCTCGGTCAGCCGCAGGCAGGCCGCCTCGGCTTCAGTGGCGCCGATGGGGTTGTACTTGTCCATGAGGACTTCGACTCGGCGTCCGTTGATGCCGCCCCGCTCGTTGATGTCATCGGTCAGAGCCTGGATTACCAGCTCTTGGTCGCCCCAGGTGGCCGGGGAGAAGCCGAGTTCGACCAGTTGGTCGATGTCCAGATAGGTGACGCCGATGGTGATGGTGTCGGCGGTGACCCCTCGCCACGTGGCGGTCAGCTCGATCTCGGGCTCCGGCTCCTCGGTGGGGGCGGGCTGGAACTCGGGCTCTTCCTCCTCTGGTGCCTCGGCGGGTGCCTCCGGCTCTTCTTCAGGGGCTTCGGCCGGGGCTTCCGGCTCAGGCTCCGGCTCGGGCTCGGCCGGGGCCTCGGTGGCGGGGGCCGGAGCGGGGGCTGGGGCGTCGGCATCGCCTTCGTCGTCGTTGCCGCCACAGGCCGCGGCGACCATGGCCAGGGCCATGAGCATCGCAATCAGCCAGCGCATCTTCTTGGTCAACATCGAATTTCCCCTCAATTCTGGGTGAACGCTTGGCACCGCAGCAGCCCAATGGCCGCTGTCTTGGCTCAGGGGATCATATTCGATCAGGAATGACCGGTCTCCCTGAGCGGGTAACCGGATATTGCCGGCTGGGATCATCGCAGGGCACCCGGCCGGTGGACGGCCCGGCCGCCGGATCGCCGTTGAGCAGCTCAGCCCCAGCGGGGGCGTATTGGAGGATGTAGGACTTGCGGACCCCGTCGGTGGTGTTGGGGCCGGTGAGGTGCGGGGTTAGCGACGAGAACACCACGGCACCCCCGGCGGGAACTGGAGCGGCCAGCGGGTTCTCGCACTGCTCGAAGCACTCGAAGCCCAAGGGGTCGACGTAGGTGTGAGCCAGCGTCCCGTGGAGGTGGGCGCCGGGCGCCACCCAGGGGCAGCCGTTGTCGATGGTGGCGTCGTTGAGGGCCAGCCACACCGTGAGGTACTGCTGGGGCTCGACGAAGGTGTAGCCGTTGTCTTGGTGCCAGGGGAACCGGCGGGGCTTCTCGGGCTTCTTGTACACGGCCTGGTCCCAGTACAGGTTCACGTCGGGGCCGACGAGATCTAGGCACACCGCGCCGATGCGGGGGTCGGCGGCCACTTGGCGCAGGGTGTTGGAGCGGGCCACCAAGTGGGGGGTGAAAGTGATGGCCCCGGCCTCGGCGATCATCAGCCGCTCGCCCTCGATGGAGCGCAGCCCGGCCTCGGTCTCGGCCTCGATGGTGTCGATCTCCTCGGTGATGGCGGCGATGGTGTCGGCGTCGAGCAGGTTGTCCATCACGAAGAACCCCTGGCGGTTGAACGCCTCGGTCTGCTCGGAGGTGAGCGCCGCCGGCGTAGTGGTGGCCGGCTGCCAGGCGAAGTCCTGGTTCCACGGATGCAGGGTGTAGGTGCTGCTCATGATGATCCGGGGAACACCAGGGTGACGTGGCTGTGGGGCGGCATCACCAGAGGTCCGTCGATTTCGACTTGGTCTTCGCTGGGCACCACCCTGTTGGGGTCTTCGGGGGTGTTGGTGGCAGCCGGTTCGTCGGCCCACAGGGTGATGCGCTGGGCCGGGCCGCCAATCCCGTCGAGGTTCACCAGCAGTTCGTCGTCGGGCAGCCGGTTGACCAGCGAGAGGTGGGCTTGGCCTGAATCGGGGTCGAGGGTGCCCGCCGCATCCAGCGCCGACAGCCCGCCGCCCGGAGCGCTGGCTGCTTCGAGCCCCGCCTCGGTGATCACCTCGACGTCCAATCCGGTGCCATGGGCGCAGCGTCGGGCCATTGCCAGGGGGTGGAACGTGGTCTGGCGCACGATGCCGTCGGGGGTGGTGAAGATCGGGCCCAGCACGTTCACCATCTGCGCCTGGGTGGCCAGCGACACCTTGTCGGGGTGGCGCCACAGCACGTGCAGCCAGGTGGCGTGGGCCAGGGCGTCTTTGAGGTCGAAGTGGTACTCGATCATGGGGGCGGGCTCGGTGTGTACCGGCGGGCCGACTTCGGCCCGCAGCCGCCGGTTGATCACCTCGGGCTGGTGGGCCATCGACAGGTAGGGCTCGGGCCACACCCCCCACTCGTCGATGCAGATGCGCAGGTCGTGGTGCAGTTTGCTTCGCCGCTTGGCCGCCCCGATGAGCCCCCACGTGTCGCAAATCTCGGCCTCCGATGCGATCGGGCCGGCCAGGGCGCCCTCGTAGTCGAGCTCATTCCAGTAGAAGTGAAGCGACAGCCAGTCGAGCACCGCGCCGGCCTCGTTGAGCATCGTCCAATTCCAGTCAGGGTCGTCGGCGCCCACTCCCACCAGCGAGATGTTGTTGTCGGCCCACCGCAGCAGCTTGCCCCACTCCCGAGTCAGCTCGGCGTGGCTCTCGGCGGTGGTGTGCAGGTGCTGCCACCACCCGAAGTTCTCGTTGCCGATGCCCCAGATGGGCACATCGTGGCGGTTGGGATGGGGCCCGGCCTGGCGCAACGCCACCTCGGGAACGGGCAGGTCGCTGTTGCAGTAGGCAAGCCACTCCAGGGCCTCATCGATGGTCCCAGTAGAGGCGTTCAGGTTGAGGTAGGTGGTCGAGCCCAGCAGACGGGCGTAGGCCAAGAACTCCTCGGTGCCGAACCGGTTGGGCTCCAGCATCGACCAGGCCAGATCGAAGCGGGCGGGACGGTCGTCTGGGGGCCCGATGCCGTCGCGCCAGTGGTAGCCCGAGGCGAAGTTCCCACCCGGCCACCGCAGCACCGGCGGGGCCAGCTCCCGAGCTGCGCCCAGCACGTCGGTGCGATACCCGTCAGCATCAGCCAGCGCCGATCTCGGCTCGAAAACCCCGCCATAGATCGCCCGCCCCATGTTCTCCAAGAACTGCCCGTACACCCGCTGGTCCACCGCTCCCGTAGTGCGCCGGGAATCAACCAGCAGGGTGGCAGCAGGAGTGGCCATGGCGGCAGCCTACGCGGCTGATTCTGGTGTGCGCCCTGCGGGGCTAGCCCACCAACTGGCCATCGCGCAGCAGGGGGTCGAAGCGGTACATAGGGTTCTTGAAGCCGTCGAACTGCTCGAAGCCGAGGTCCTCGGTGCCGGCCGCACAGCAGTGGTACACCATGGCGGCGCGGATTCCGTCGGAGACGTTGTCGGTGGAGCAGTGCATCAGGTGGCTGTCGAATACCAGTAGGTCCCCAGCCTGCATCGTGACCGCTTGGCGGTCACTCATGTCGTGGTCGACGATCTCCACGTACCCCAGGTTGGCGTTGGGCCGTCGGTCGGAGACGTGTTCGTGGACCGGTTCGACGTGGCTTCCGGGCAGGATGTGTAGGCAGCCGTTCTCCAAGGTGGCCTCGGTCACCGCCAGCCACAGCCCCACGATGGGCCTAGGTGGTTCGAACGGGAAGTAGTAGCTGTCCTGGTGCCAGGGCTGGCCCCACGCACCGGGGTTCTTGAAGATGAACTGCGACAAGAAACAGTCCACGTTGGGGCCGATCAGGTCGTTCAGCATTCCGGCGATCCGCTCGTCGTGAAGGAACGATAAGAACGCCGGCCGGTCGTGGAGGGTGAACACCTTCGAGATGGTGTCTTCTGGGAGGTCGCCGCTCAGGTTCCCCTGGGACTCGGGGGCGATAAACATCCCCTCTGGAGTTACCCCCGACTCGTCCACCTCGCGCACCACTCCCACCACATCGTCGAGCATCCGATGGCCTACTTCGGCCGGGGAGAAACTGTCCACGATGAAGAACCCCTGCGCGTGATAGCTGTCGATAGCAGCGGGGGGCACGTGGGACGTCATCGCCATGAGTGGAGCTGATGGGACTCGAACCCACGACCCCCTGCTTGCAAAGCAGGTGCTCTAGCCAGCTGAGCTACAGCCCCGGACTGCTCAATGGTACCGGGCGCCTTGCGGGGCAATCGATCCAATACCCCGCTCAATGTGACCGGCTGGCGCTGTCGTGGTGGAATTGCCCCGGTGCGTTTCGATCTGAGCGACGATCAGGAGTTCTTCCGGGAAACCGCACGACGATTTATCGAGGCCGAGGTTCCGATCAGCGTGGTGCGGGAGTGGCACGACCTCCCCGACGGCTGCCCGCAGAGCTGGTGGCAGTCGGCGGCCGAGCTGGGCTGGACGTCGTTGATGGTGCCCGAGTCGCTGGGCGGCGGCAGCATCTCCGGCCGCCCGATCGTAGACCTCACGATTGTGGCTGACGAGATGGGCCGGGGGCTCACACCCGGGCCGTTCATGCCCACCAACGTGGTGGCCGACACCCTGGGCCGGTCGGGATCGCCCGACCAGCAGGCGCTGCTCGAGGGGGTTGTGGCCGGCGAGGTGGTGCTGGGGTGGGCGTTCTGCGAGCCCGGCGGCGACTGGACCGCCGCCCATGTGGCCGCCAAGGCCGCGCCCGCCAACGGGGGCTATGTGCTCACCGGCACCAAGACCGCGGTGGAGGCCGGCGCTCAGGCCCATCACCTGCTGGTAACCGTCCAGTGCCCCGACGGCTTGGCCCAATTCCTGTTGCCGTCGGACACTCCGGGTCTGACCGTCACTCCCCAAGAGTCTCTGGACTTGGGCCGTCGCTTCGCCGAGGTGCGGCTCGACGGGGTGGCTGTGGGCCCCGAGGCCTTGGTCGGCCAGCCGGGTGCCGCCACCGAGGCCGATGTGGAGCGTCAGCGCCAGGTGATGACGGTGCTCCAGTGTGCCGACAACGCCGGATCGGCGGCCAGGGTGCTGGAGTTCACCGTTCAGTACGCCTTCGACCGCTATTCCTTCGGGCGGCCCCTGGCGACGTACCAGGCCCTCAAGCACCGCTTCGCCGACATGAAGCTGTGGTCGGAGGCCTCCCAGGCCGCGGTGGACGGTGCGGCCGACGCGCTGGCCGATGGAGAGGACGAGGCTCGTATGGTGAGCGTGGCCAAGTCGTACGTGGGCGACCACTCGGTGGAGATCATGCACGACTGCGTGCAGATGCACGGCGGCATCGGCGTCACCTATGAGCACGATCTGCACCTGTATCTGCGGCGGGCCACCGTGAACCGGGGGTTGTTCGGAACGCCGGGCGACCACCGGGTATGTCTTTCCGAGATGATGGGGTACTAGGGGGACCGATGGACGACTTCGTGTATGCCGAAACCGATCCCGCCGAACTGGCCCGATATCGGGAGGAGGTGGAGGCGTGGATGAACGAGAACATGCCCCGGCGCGACCCGGTCAATCCCTGGCACCCCACCCAAGACGATGACGAGAGGAGCAGCCGCAATCGGGAGCTTCAGCGGCGGCTGTCCGACGGGGGGTACGCCGCGGTGTGCTACCCCAAGGAGTACGGGGGCCAGAGCCTGACCGCCGCCCACCAGAAGATCATCGACGACGTGAGCATGGACTTCGACATGCCCATCTTGTTCAGCGTGCCCACCCTGTCGATTTGCGGGCCGGTGATCTTGGAGTTCGGCACCGAGGAGCAGAAGCAGCGCTATATCCCGGCGTGGATCCGAGGCGACGAACTGTGGGTGCAGTTCATTTCCGAGCCCAGCGGGGGCTCCGACATGGCCGGCGCCCTGACCCGGGCCGACCGGGACGGCGAGGAGTTCATCATCAACGGGTCCAAGATCTGGAGCACGTTCGCCCAGCGCTCCGACTACGCCCTAATGCTGGCCCGCACCAACTGGGAGGTGCCCAAGCACCGGGGACTGACCATGTTCATCGTCCCCATCCACCATCCGGGCATCGAGATCCATCCCATTCAGATGGTGGACCGCTCCGAGGAGTTCTGCCAGGAGTTCTTCAACGACGTGGCCATCCCCGCCGAGAACGTGGTCGGCGAGGTGGACGACGGCTGGACGGTGGCCAGCCGGTTGCTGTTCCACGAGCGGGCCGCGGTGGGCAACGACTCCCCCTATACCCAGGGCCGGCACCGGAACCGCACCGCCGACGGGGTGGAGGATTTGGCCGCCATCGCCCGTGACCACGGCGGCGCCGACGTCGGTCGCCACCGCCAGCGGCTGGGGCATATGGAAGCGCTCAGCCGAGTGGAGGAACTGCTGTCGGCCCGGGTGGTGAAGGGCATCGAGGGCGGCTTTTTGCCCGCCCCGGCTGGATCGCTGGTGCGCCTGTTCCACGGACTTTCTCGGACTGAGCGCCAGACGGTGGCCATGGAGGTGCAGGGCGACCGCGCCCTGGTGTGGAACGAGGGCGAGGACACTGGCGCCTTCGGCACGGAGTATGTGCAGCGCCAACAGGCCTGCATCGGCGGCGGCACCACCGAGATGGCCCGCAACATCATCAGCGAGCGCATCCTCGGCATGCCCCGCGAGCCCGCCGCCGACCGCGACCTTCCCTTCAACCAAGTCCCCCGCAGCGGCTAGGCCGCCGGGGCCGACCTCCGCACTACGAAGCCAGGGGGCGGCCGAAGGGAAGGGATTCCTGCCAGGTGGCCAGGAAGCTCTCGGCCCGGTAGGCAGCGGCGAGGAAGAGGCCGTCGGGGTGGTCGGCGATCTCCTCTAGGGAAGCGGTGATCTTGGCCGCGGCGTCGGCGGCGATGGCCTCGGGGGTGGGGTCGCCGGAGGGCCACCAGGCGAACAGCGATCCGGCGGTGGAGATGAAATCGGGGACAACGGTGGTGCCGGCCCGGCCGAGAATGGCCAGGGCCCGGGCGGTCACCGGGATCGGGCCGTAGGGGACCAGGGTGCCCACTTGGAGCTGTTCAGCCATGGTGTGGTTGATGGCCCCCATCTTGGAGCCGGCGAACAGCACGTCGGCTTGGCCGTTCATTTCCACCATCGTTCCGCCCCGATCCTCAACGGCGGCTTTCAGGGCATCGCAGATCGGTCCCGCGCCCTCGATGGCCACAGTGCGGCCGTCTAACCCGCCGCTGGCCTGGGCCGCCGCGGCCACCACTCCGGCGACGGTCGCCTGGTCGGCCACATCGCCCACCGCGGCGCGGGGATCGTCCTCGGCCAAAGAGGCCAGCGCCGCCCTCGGCACCCGGGTGCCGGGTTCGGGCAGGAATCGGCCCGAACCCACCATGGGGGCGATCTCGGCGGTGAACCTGGCCACCGCGTCGGCCCGGTCGTCGTCCACTGCGTTGATCCCCGCCGAGGCCCCGCTGCGGCGCATCTCGAAGGTGGCGAGGGCGTAAGTCATCGACCGGGCCAGGTCGCTGGCCCCGCCGGGCAAGATCTTGCGGGCGGAGCGGACGATGCCCACCGATTCGGGCACGTCGGCCAGATCGAAGACGATGAAAGCGTCGACCGTTTCGAGTTTCTCAGTGGGCATTACTCGGACGACTCGCCCTCTTCGCTGTCCATACCGGCCACGATCTCTTTCACCCGCACCTCGGCGTCGTTGATCCGCCCCCGGCATACCCGGATCAGCTCGGCGGCCCGCTCGACCTTCACCGCCAGCACGTCGATGTCGATGTCCTCAGCCTCGAGCTCGCCCAAGATCTGCTGAAGCTCGCTCAGGGCATCGGCGTAGCCGATCTCTTGTGTGCTCATCTTCTCGTTCTCCTCATTGCCGCTCAGAAACGGTGCTGTGCAGTTCGCCCTCGGCCACGGTGGTTACCAGCTCATCACCGGCGGCCAGCGCCGCCGGGTCGCGCACAACTTTGCCGCTGTGGCGGGTGATCGACCAACCACGGGCCAAGATTTTCCGAGGATCGAGCAGGCGCACCCGGCTTTCCAGGTTGGCCAGCTCCTTGGCCGCGGCTCTCGGTGTCCGCATGGCCTGGCCAGCCACCCCCGATTTCTTCTGCTCCAGGGTGCGCCGTCCTTCGGCGATGGCCGACAACGCCCGGTGGCGCATGGTCCCCGCGCAGTCGTCCACTTTGCGGGTCTCGCTTCGGGTCCGGGTCTCGGCCAGGTCACGGACCCGCCCGGCCCGGCCCTCCAGCCGACTGCTGGCGCGATGCAGATGGCCCTCGGCAGCTCGGGCGGTGGTCTGGCTCACCGTCGCCAGCCGCCGGTCGGCGTCATTCGCGATCCTCTGGGCCCACTCGGCAATCGCCTCCCAGGCCAGCTCAGTTGCCTCCAAATGGGCCCGGGCAGCACCAACGATGAACACCGCAGCCGCCGTGGGTGTCTTCTGAGCTTCGTGGGCCACCTCGTCGATGATGGTTCGGTCGATCTCATGGCCCACCCCGGTCACCACCGGCACCGGAGCATCGGCAACGGCTCGGGCCACCACCTCGCTGTCGAAGGCCACCAGATCGGTTCGGGCCCCCCCTCCTCTCACCACCGCGATCACATCCACCCCGGCCCGCCCCACCGCGGCGATGGCCGCGGCGATGAGCGGGGGAGCGTCCACCCCCTGAACCGGGGTGTCGGCCAGCACCACATCCCAGGCCAACCCGCTGTTCTCCAGCTCATTGTGGAAGTCGTGGTGGGCGGCGCTCCCCTGGGAGGTGACCAGCCCGATGCTCAGCGGGGCCACCGGGAAGGGCACGGCCTGGTTCTTGGCCAGCAGCCCCTCGTCGCGCAGCTTCTCCAACAGCCGCAGCCGCTCGGCCTCCAGTTCGCCCAGCGTGAAGTTGGGATCGATGCCCGACATGTAGATCTGGAGCCGGCCTCCCGGGGGCCAGAAATCCAGCTTGCCCTGGATGCGGACCTTCATCCCGTCTTCCATGGCCATGCCGCCGTGGCGGCGCAGCGTGTCCTCCACCCGCTCTCGGTTGAACCGGAACAGAGCCACCGAAATCGATGCCTCGGGCTGTTTGCCCGCGCCGTTGCTCGGGTCGGGCTCGACCAGGTCGAAGTACATGTGTCCGCTGCGGGCCCGGCTCAGGTTGCGGATCTCGCCCTCCACCCACAGCTCATCGCCGAAGGCGTCGCCCAGCACCTGCTTGATGCGCTCGGCCAGCTCGGCGACGGTGAACGTGGCCGGTCCGGCGACGGCGCCCGGATCAGCGGAGTCGAACAGGCTCATACTGCGCTCTCCGCGGGAGACCGCTGCTCGTTGCGCACCAATGTGCGATACAGCTCGGCGTAGAGCCCGTCGGCGGCCAGCAGATCATCATGGCGGCCCGACTCCACCAGCTTCCCTTGGTCGAGCACCAAGATCAGATCGGCGTTGGTGACGGTGGACAGCCGATGGGCGATCACCACCGCGGTGCGCCCTTGTAGGGCAATTCCCAGGGCCTGCTGCACCAGCGCCTCGTTCTCGCTGTCGAGGTGGCTGGTGGCCTCGTCCAGCACCACGATGGCCGGGTCCTTGAGCAGCACCCGGGCGATGGCCAGCCGCTGCTTCTCGCCGCCCGACAGCCGGTAGCCCCGCTCGCCCACCACGGTGTCGTAGTCCTCGGGCAACGAGGCGATGAGGTTGTGGATGTGAGCCGACCGGCAAGCGGCCTCCATCTCGGCGTCGGTGGCGTCGGGCCGCACGTAGCGCAAGTTGTCGGCCACCGTCTCGTGGAACAGGTGCGGATCTTGGGGGACCACTCCGATTGAAGCCCGCAGCGATTCCTGGGCCACATCGCGCACGTCGACCCCATCGATCTGCACCGCGCCGTCGTCCACGTCGTACAGCCGGGTCAAAAGCGCGGCCAAGGTGGTCTTGCCCGCGCCCGAAGGCCCCACCAGCGCCACCAACTGCCCCGGCTCGATCACCGCCGACACGTGGCGCAGCACCGGTTGGCCGGTGGCCTCCGGGGCGGCGGTGTCGGTTTGCAGCGAGGCCAGCCGGTTGTCGCTGGGCGGATAGGTGAAGGTCACATCGGCCAGCTCGATTCGCCCCTTGGGCTGTTGCAGCGTGACCGCGTTGGGCCGGTCGGCGATGGGATTGGGTGTGTCCAGCACCTCGAACACCCGCTCGAACGACACCAGCGCGGTCATCACGTCCACCCGGGCATTGGTCAGGCTGGTGAGCGGGGTGTAGATCCGCACCACCATCAGCCCCATGGCGGCCAGGGTCCCCACCGTGATCGCCCCGGAGATCACCAGCTGAGCCCCCACCCAGTACAACATGGCGGCACCCACCGCCCCCACCAGGCTCAGGGCGATGAAGAACGTCCGGCCGTACATGGCGCTGCGCACCCCGATGTCGCGCACCCGCCCGGCGGTGGCGCCGAAGCCGTCGCGCTCTTGGTTGTGGCGTCCGAACAGCTTCACCAATAGCGCCCCCGACACGTTGAGCTTCTCGGTCATCACCGTGTTCATGGAGGCGTTGTGCTCCATGGACTCCCGGGTGAGGGCCTGGAGCTTCCGGCCCACCCGCTTGGTGGGCAGGATGAACACCGGCAACAGGGCCAGTGCCATCAGCGTGAGCCGCCACTCCAAAAGGAACATGGCCACCAGAGTTGTGGCCAAAACGATGGTGTTGGACACCACCGACCCCAGCGTGCCGGTGAACGCCCGCTGGGCGCCGATCACGTCGTTGTTCATCCGGCTGATGAGCGATCCGGTCTGCACCCGGGTGAAGAACGCCATCGGCATCCGCTGCACGTGGTCGTACAGCTTCACCCGCAGGTCGTAGATCAGCCCCTCTCCGATGCGGGCCGACCAGTAGCGCTCGATGAACGACAGCGCCGCCTCGCCGAAGGCAGCCAGCACGATGATCCCGGCCAGCAGGTGTACCTGGCCCCGATCCCGGTTCTCGATGGCCTCGTCGATGATCTGGCGAAACAGCAGCGGCGGCACCAGCGACAACAGCGCCCCCAGCAACAGCACCACCACAAAGCCGATGAGCATGGTCCGATAGGGGCGCGCAAAACCAGCCACCCGGCGGATCGTCTGCCCGGCTATCTGCTTGCCCTTTACTCCTGAAGGATCGTGGCCGATGGCGCCGTGGGCGCCGCCCATCGCATGCACAAACTGCACGATACGCCCCGCCAGTGACAGTCGGCTGTTCGTAGGGGGCTCGGCGGCAAATAGTGTGGCGTCATGAGGGCTCGGACCCGCAAGAGGGCTCAGAGGGCAGTGGCGCTGGTGGTGGCCATCGCCATCGTGCTGGCCCTTTTGTTCTCGCTGCTGGTGGTGTTCAGCGACACCGCCGCCGCCCATGCCGAAATGCGCCGGTCGGCCCCGAACCCAGGCCAAACGGTGGGCGGAATGGTCGACCGGGTGGAGATGGAGTTCCGAGAGCCCATACGGCCCCACCAGTCCAACGGAGTGGCGCTGCAATACCCCGACGGCACCCGCGCTCTGACGGCCATAGAGGTGAACGGCCACCTGGTGCGGGGCCGCTTCGACCCCCTCACTGAGCCCGGCACATACAAGGTGATCTGGGAACTGCTGGACGACTCCGATGGCGATTGGGCCTCCGAGGAGTTCGAGTTCACCTACGACCCGGCTGGCGCCCCGCCCGAGTGGCTTCCCCCGTCGGCCGCTCAAGGGTCGGGCGGCGATGGCGGCATCGGCGCCAGCACCATCGCGCTGATAGTGATCATCCCTGTGGCCGTGGTGCTGGCCGTGTGGCTCTTCTGGCCCCGCCGCCGCGGGGCAGACCGGGCCCAGCAGCGGAGGAAGTCCCGCGCCAAGAAGCGCCGCTAGCTCAGCGGCGCTCCGCGAAGAAGTCTCTGAGCAGGGCGGCGGACTCGTCTCGGCCGACGCCGGCCACCACGTCGAAGCTGTGGTTGAGCCGGGGGTCGGCCCCCAGGTTGTAGAGGGTTCCGCAGGCCCCGGCCTTGGGGTCCTCGGCGGCGAACACCACCCGGCCCACCCGGGCCATCACCGCCGCTCCGGCGCACATCGGACACGGCTCCAGCGTGGTGGCCAGCACCGCCCCGTCGAGGCGGGATGTGCCTTGAGCCGCGGCCGCGTCCCGCAGGGCCAGGATCTCGGCGTGGGCGGTGGGATCGTTGGTGCTCAACCGCTCGTTGTGGCGGGCGGCCAGCACTTCACCGTCGATGGCCACCGCCGCGCCGATGGGCACCTCGCCGAGCTCAGCGGCACGGCGGGCCTCGGCCAGGGCCAGTTCCATGAGCGCGCCGTCGTCGATCACAAGGTCAGGTTATGGGCTGGGAGGGCGCCGACACCGCTCACTATCCTGAAGGGCGGAAGGTTGCCAGAGCGGACGAATGGGGCGGCCTCGAAAGCCGTTGTGGCCTCCGGGTCACCATGGGTTCGAATCCCATACCTTCCGCCAATAGAGTTCCCCGATTGGCCAGGAACCTCGAGGACTAATCCCAGCACTTCGCGGATTTGCCTGAGCCTCTTCAATTCCAGGTAGTCGGACCAACACATTCATCCACATTCATCCCAAGAGAGGCAGTTTCATGAGCTTTACCGGACCTGTTCGCCGAATCATCACTGGCCACGACGACGGCGGCACTGCGATTATCGTCGCCGACGGCCCTACAAGCCGGATCTTTGACGCGCTTGGCGAGGAGGGCTTGGTTTTCCAGGAGATTTGGCACACCACCGAGACGCCTGCGTTGATCGACCGCGACCGACGCGAGGCCGAAGAGCCCGGACTGGTGCTCGCGCCGCCGACAAACGGGGTCCGCATTCGGGTGTTGGACATTCCGCCCGAAGCCGAGGGGGCGGACATGGACGCCGTGTTCGAGAACATCGGCGCGACCGATGCCAAGCTCGAATCTGACCGCCACCGGTCCTTCCACCGCACCGAGACCATCGATTTCGGAATCGTATTGTCCGGCGAGGTCGTGCTGTTGATGGACGAGGGCGAGGCGACCGTCTACCCAGGCGACATCGTCGTACAACGTGGCACCAACCACGGCTGGATGAACAGAACCGAACAACCGTGCCGAGTCGCCTTCATTCTGATAGACGGCCTATACACCGATGGGCTCGGCTAGCTCAGGGTGCGGCACTCCCGAGGCACACTGCATCGTCATTCGTCGACGACGACAGGCTGGTAAATCTCACCGAAGATAGAAGTGCCATCGTCGTCAAGAACCTCCATCCGGACGGTTTCTCCATCGCCTAGGAACTGTGTTGACGGCGCCCCCGAGTCGATGATCTCGATCGCGCGGCGCTCAGCGATGCAGGCTGAGCCCACGGAGCGGTCTGCGCTGGACACCGTTCCCGAACCAATGATCGTTCCCGCAGACAACAGGCGGGTATAAGCAGAGTGGGCGATGAGCTCTCCGAAGTGGAAAGTCATCTCGGATCCATGTGGGTGGCCGAACCACTCGCCGCTTCGCCCGACGCGCAATGGGAGGTTCACTCGGCCGTCGCGCCATGCGCCACCGAGTTCGTCTGGCGTCACCGCGACCGCTGCGAAAGCGGTGGACGGTTTCGCCTGGAGAAAGCCGAATCCAGCCGAGATTTCACGACCGGCGTAAGCCCGCAGGCTCACATCATTGATCAAGACCAGTAGCTTGACGTGGTCGAGGGCATCGGCGGCAGTGGTCCGCATGGGAACTTCATCGACTACCACCCCAAATTCACCTTCAAAGTCGATGCCCTCGTCGAATCGGTATCCGCAGATCGCATCGGTCGGGCCACGCAGGTCGTCGGACGCACCCTGGTAGATGAATGGGTAGTCGCTGGGCTCGTTGGGTCGCTCGGGGTGCAGCGCCTGCGACATGAGGTCTAGGTGTGTCTGGAACACTGAGCCGTCGAGCCACTGGGGCGCCCGCGGTAGCGGTGCCATCGCTTCGCCCGCCTTGAACGCCGCGGAACCGTCGCCGCTACCGGCTTCAATCTGATCAAATCGCTCCTGGAGTGCCGGGGCCACGTCGTCCCACCGTCTAATCGCCTCGAGCAGTGTTTCTGCGATGTCATCGACCGCCACGCAGTGTTTTAGATCGCGCGAGACCACCACCAAACGCCCGTTTTCGCTCGGACCAGGCAACGTTGCGAGTTTCATCGTGCATCTCCCTCAAAGAACTGCCCGTTCACACCGGCCCCGGCACCTCGTCAAATACCTCGGCAATCCAGTCCGCAATGAAATGCACGCCGTAGGTCATATTGTCGACGCTGACGTGTTCGACGCCCATTGTTCGGTCGTCGAAGATCTTCAGCTCTCGCTTAGGGCTGTTTACGAGCTGGTCGTACGTCTGGTGGGCATACTCGAGTGGGATCTGGCGGTCGTTCTGGCCGTGGGTTACGAGGAATGGCACGGTCACCTTGTCCAGCAGTCCGTCGAGGGTGATCTGGGAGCACAAATCCAGGAACTCGTCTATGTCGGCGGCACCCCACACCCACCGCACGTGTTCCCAATAGTGGGGCACAGGGCGCTCGCCCTCGTTTTCCAAACGACGGCGCTGGACCTCGCCCCAATTGTGGTTCGCCCCCCAAATGGCACAGAGCGAGAACCGGGGTTCGGCAACGAGCAAGCGGGGAGCGTAGTAGCCGCCCAAAGAGATGCCAGCCACCCCGATGCGAGAGTTGTCTACGTCGGGACGCGCGCTGACGGCGTCGTAAACCACGCTGCCCCACTCGCAGGCGGGGGTGGCGAAGAGGCCATGAAGACGTAGCGCCTCACCAGTGCCTGGCTGATCGATGTTGAGGGTATTGATGCCACGTCTGGCGAGCTGATCTCCAAGACAGCTCCAGTGGAGCATCTCCTTTGTGGAGTCGAGTCCGTTCACGTAGACCATCGTCGGCCTCGGGCCCTCTCCTCGGTCAGCGCTCCGGAACCAGGCCGGGATCGTACCGTGGAGGTAAGGAATCTCGACCCGCTCCATGTTTGCGCCGCCCAATTCGACGGAACGGGCGAAGGAGTCAAGCGCCTTCTGGTACACCGCGGCCCGCTCGGTGCTGCCTTGGGCTTGCATGCGCTCGGCTATTTGGTAGTAGAGCGCCGCCCGGTTCAACTTGTCGGCGGCCGCAAATCCATGCCCGGCAGCGGAGTCCTCGTCGGCGAGTCCCACCAGTTTGTCGGCCATGATGACCCAAGACTTGAGAAAGTCACCTGTGCCAGGGTTGTCGCCTTGGGCGGCCGCCTCCCGCAGCGGTGCGCACATCTCCTCGATTTCCCCGATTTGCGCACCGCTTTCCAAGGCGATGCAGACGGAGAGATTCCACACGTAATTGCCGGGAAAATACGAGAACATCTCGGCCGTCACCCCCTCGGGCCGCAACGTATCAGCGACATCTTCATCGGCACAGCTGAATCCCCTGATAACGGTCATCTGTTGTGCTGATGCCATGGGAATCCGTATACGGTCGGCGCCGGAGGGAGGGCGATGACCAGCCACACCGCATCAAGGGTCGATCCGTACAGCGACGAGTTTCTCGCAGAACCGTGGGACGACTTGACCTTGATCCGGGATGCCGGTCACGCGGTCTGGCTCGACCGATACGGAATCTGGGCGATCGCTCGACATGACGACGTAGTCACAGCGCTGCGCAATCACGAGAAGTTCTCGTCGAGTCGGGGCGTGGGGCTGGCCGACCTAGCGGTCGACCAATCATGGCGCCGACCGAGCATTCTCGTCGAAGCAGACCCTCCCGAGCACACTCGCAACCGGAAGGTGGTAGCGGGCACGATGACCCCCAAGGCACTGCGATCACTCGAAAGCGCATTCGCTAAGGCAGCTGGCCGGATAGTCGACGAGTTGATCGATCGCAGGCAATTCGATGGCGTTCGAGACTTGGCCGAGGTGTTTCCCACAGAGGTGTTTCCGCGGGCTTTCGGGATTGAGGTAAACGACGAGACGCGACAACGGCTACTCGACTACGGATCCCTGGTCTTCAACGGGAACGGTGTCGAGAACCAACGCTTCCGCACTGCCATGGCGAATGCAGAAGAGACGATCGCCTGGGTCACGGCGACATGTGCACGCGATGCGCTCCAGTCAGGAGGAATAGGCGCGGCGATCCACGATGCCGCCGAGGCGGCCGGTTTGACTCCTGATGATGGAGCGATGCTGGTGCGCTCGTTCCTGTCGGCAGGGGTCGATACCACGGTCAGCGGAATTGCATTTGCGCTCAACAACCTGGCGACGGGGCCCGACCAGTGGCTGCTCGTGCGTGAGAATCCTCTACTGGCACGCGCTGCTTTCGAGGAGACCATACGCCGCGATTGCCCGGTCATTGGGTTCTTCCGCACGACGACGGGGTCCACCACTGTTGGCGATTTGGAGATCGCCGGAGATCAGAAAGTGCTCATATTGTTCGCAGGTGCCAACCGCGATCCACGTCGGTGGAACAACCCCGACAGATTCGATGTCACACGGCGGCTTACCGGGCACTTGGGCTACGGCATCGGAATTCACACCTGCGTCGGCATGGTTATCGCCCGCATGGAGGGGGAGGCCGTCTTCACAGCTCTTCGCGATCGCGTGCGATTGATTGAACCGAATGGGGAACCCATTCCGCGCCTCAACAATTCACTGCGCGGGCTCGATTCCCTGCCCCTCAGCATCGAACCGGCATAGCGGGCGAGCCGTTCAGGCCTTCAGGTCGATTCGTCGAAGGTACGCCCGAGACGTTTGCGAGCCGAATCAATTAGAAGGCGATCGCGTTCGGCCTCAAGCATTGGCAAATCGCGACCAGCGGCTGCTGCTTGAACGCCAGCTACGAGAGTGGCCTTTGTTGACTGGTCGAGCGCTGGTTTACCGAGGTCTGCCCATCGACGCTCTTGGCTCGGCCCCAGGGCGTCAAGATAGGAGGCCAACCCACCGTCTCCCCCACCTAAGTGGTAACCGATGTGGACGCCGACCGCAGCCCAACGCAGTCCGGGTCCGTTGATGAGAGCAGTGTCGACGGCTTCGACGTCGGCGATCTCTTCTGCCACGATGTGAACTGCCTCCCGGTACAGGGCAGACGCCAATCGGTTTGCGATGTGCCCTACGGCGTCTTTTTTCAGCCGGACCGTGACACGATCTGTTGTTCGGTAGATTGCTTCGACTCGATCGCAGGTAGACGGGTCGATTCCATATATCTCAACGAGGGGTACGAGGTGCGGTGGGTGGAAGGGGTGTGCTGTGACGAATCGGTCCGAGACTCGAAGGCCAGGTGATAAGTCGCTCCACCGCAGCGATGAGGTCGACGATGCAATGATCGCCGTTTCGGCGACAACGGCCTCGATGTCTTCGTACAGGTGCCTTTTGGTCTGGATGGATTCGGGTGCGTTCTCCTGGATTAGCGATGCACCCGACAAGGCTTCAGCAAAGTCATCGGCAAACTCGACAGAGCCGGCCTCGACGGCCGGGCAGATTTCGGCAAGCTGAGACCGTGCTCGCCTGATCCGTTTGTCTGCGATCTCGTACGTTTTGGTCACCGGATCCCACAAGGTGACGGCAGCCCCGTAATGAGCGAAGAGAGCCGACCAGCTGGCACCTATCTGCCCCCCTCCGACGACTGCAATTCGCTGTCCCGATAAAGCGCTCACGAAGAGTTGTCGATCAGAAAGTCGATCGAGGTATCCACCAGTTCTGACAAGCGATCGCGTTCGATCTCCTTGTAGAAGTGATCGCCACCTTCGACCAGCACCAAAGTCGCCGATGTCCCCGTCTCTTCCAGCGCAGCGGCAAAGCGCTTGCTCTGCGCAACGGGCACATGAACATCGTTGGTGCCATGCACGAGCTCGAAGCGTGTCGACGTGGCTCGAATGTGATGGACGGGGCTTGCATTCCTGGCCGCATCGGGAAGCTCGTCCACCACACCCCCCAACAACTGAGCCTCACGCGAGTCCGGTCCCCGGTCGACGGGGGCCCCCAGCGCTTCAAGATCATCTTGATGTCGAGCAATGTCTGAGGGGGCGGACCAACAGGTTACGGCGGCCACCTCGACGTCGAGGCGTGGGTTGAGAGCAGCGAGTGCGGCCAGGTGGGCACCTGAGGACAGACCCCAGAGCGTGAGCGGAATCTCGGAGACCCCGTAAACACCGAGATCGGAGGTGACAAAGCGACACGCAGCAATCACATCTTCGAGCTGGGCAGGAAATATGGCCTCGCCGCTTAGCCGGTAGTCACAGGCAGCAACGGCAAGCTGGCGCTCCGCCATCCTCTCGAGGAACTCCTCACCGGGTCCGGTCATGTGCCCTGGCCCGTCGCGCCGCGACCCCCGGCGCCAGCCCCCGCCGTGCAGGTAGACGCAGACTGCTCGGGGCTCCTCTGGGACGTACAGGTCCAGCGCCAGCGGCCGAAAGCCCATGACTGACGCGTAGGTGATCGCATGGTGGACAGCGATCATGTCGCTAGCGCGCCGCGGGTTGCTTGTGGAATCGGCCGCCCTGCATGATCGCCACGATCCTCTTGGGTTCCTCGAGTACGGTGATGTCGGCGACGGGGTCGCCTTCGACGACGAGCACGTCGGCCAGGTAGTTCTCGGCCAGCAATCCCAGCTCATCACCCATGCCCATCAGCTCGCCACCGAGCTTCGTCGCTGCTACCAGTGTCTCTGTTTCCGTGTAGCCGAGCTCGGTCACGAAGAGGGTTAGGTCGTGTGCGTTCTTGCCGATGGGGTTGTTTGGAAAGCCGTAGTCGCCACCGGGTAGCACCCTGATGCCACGGGCTCGCATTTTCGGACAGAGCTCACGCATGTGGTCGAGGCATGCCACTGAGCCCATCTGCTCTGCCATAGCCCGGTCGATCCCGTACTCCTCCCCGGCGTGGATGTTTGCCCAAATGATCCCCGGCGCCGGCGAGACGAACACCTCGTCTTTGGCCTCTTCGAGCATGTCGAGTGCCTCTTCGTCTGCATATGTGCAGTGGTAGATCGACCGAAAGCCGTGGCGGACGGCGAGCTTCACCGACTCTGCGGCCTGACAATGCGCGGCAAGCCAGACGCCGTACTCACGAGCAGTTTCTCCAGCGGCCTTCGCCTGGTCCTCAGAGTACTGGGTGATCTGGCTGCCGCCTTTGACGAAGACGTCGTCATTGCTGAGGAGCAGCTTGATCGAGTCGAAACCCTGCTCAGCGTGGGACCGAACCCAGTCTGCGAGCGCTGCCGGCTTATCCCAGTCCTCCGGCCTGTCGACTGGACCTCGGGGCACGGCATCTCGCTCTGCCGCACAAGCCTTGAACCGCGGGCCGGGGATGACGCCGGCATCTAGCTTGTCTCGGAGGGCAACCTCGGTGGGCATCGGAATGAGCGATCCCGCGGAGTAGGCGGATGTAAATCCGGCGTCGAGGAGAATGCCGGCGTTTCGCTCGGCGCGGGCGAGTTCCGAAGGGAATCCTTCGATTTTCTCAAAGAAGGAGACATCGAGCGGAGGATTGAAAGATGGGTCTATATGGCCGACGGCTGACGGAAACGTGATATGAGCGTGCGATTCGACGAGCCCAGGCATGACGGTGCAGCCGGTTGCATCAACAATCTCGTGGCCGTCGTGGTGGTCTGGGTGGTGGCCGGATCGGACCTCGGTGATCCGGTCGCCATCAATGACTATTTCACCCGGGGTCGCCGCCGATCCGGTCCCGTCGAATACTTGGCCTCCAGTGATGATGATGGACATGGGTTTGGTTCCATTCCTTGGTAGTCGAGTGTGTCAACTGTCGGTCGGTGCGTACAGGTCCATGGTGTATGGCTCTGTGTCGTGTGCTGCGCTCCACCGAACTACGTGATTGCGCAAGATGCCAACGGCTTCTATCTCGGCCTCGATCTGATCTCCGGGCCGGAGGTAGTAGTCGAAGGGATTGGGCTGCACGGCGGCGACGCCGGAGATCGTCCCCGTCGTGATGATGTCGCCAGCTGAGTAACCCTGGGGCGAGTGGTAAGCGACGAGGTGGGGGATGTCGATGCGCATCTGTTTCGTATGGCCCTTCTGACGGACATCTCCGTTGACGCGTAGCTCCATGGCCAGGTTCTGGGCGTCATCGATTTCGTCGGCGGTGACGATGTAGGGACCAATGGGGCAGAACGTCTCGATCGCCTTTGAGAACGAGAAGACTCCAGACTCCATCTCTCGGCGCTGGATGTCACGAGCTGTGATGTCGTTGAACACCATGTACCCGGCGATGTGGTCAACAGCCTCCTCGGCGCTGAACCAACTTCCTTGCTTGCCGATGATGATGGCTAGTTCGAGCTCGTAGTCGACCTCATTGGTGAGACCCTCGGGATACACGATTGCATCGTCAGGTCCGATGATCGCGTCGACATTTTGAAAAAAGACGATCCCTTTGTGGACGGGATGTGACCAGTCAACGGCAGCGAGCTCCTCGTGGTGGTCTAGGAAGTTGCCCGCGGTGTGGAAGAACTTCTTGGGCACGATCGGCGCTTCAAGGCGAACTTCGCTCATGGCGATGCGTTCGCCGGTCTCGGGAACGTCACCAGCTCGCTCGAAGTACTCGCGAGTAGTTCCGCATTCGAGTTCGACCATTAGATCATCCTCGATGCGGCCGACTCTTCCGTTGTTGAAAGTTGCGAGTTTCATGGGAATCTCCGGCCTTTCAATTGGAACAATTCAAATCTTGGGGAAGTGCGACCCGGAGGACTCTAAGTTGCATGGCGAGGGTGGCGTAGTAGCCGACGAGGGTCATCAGCTCGAACAGCCCCGGGAGGCCGAGAGCAGCTACGACGCGGTCGTAGAGCTCGTCGTCGAAATCGCCACATTCGTGGAGCGAGCGCACTGCCTGAACCACCGTCCGGTCGTTTGCGTCGGGCCACACCGCTGTAGAGTCGTCGCCCTCACGGATCGCGGTGATCTCAGCATTTGTGACACCCGCTGCTCGTGCGATTGGCTCGTGCGCGTGCCGCTCGAACTCGGATTTCCATGCGGCTGCGACCACGAGTATGGCGAGCTCCCGGGTCCGATCGGTCAACTTTGTTTCGTAGCGGATCGCTGCACCAACCGCTTGGAGGACAGATCCAAGAGCCGGTTGGAGCAGGAAGGCATTGAAAGGTCCTTCCAATCCACCGTCAGCATTGACAATCGAGAAGTACTGCGGGTCGCGCGACCTTAAGCCGGTGGTGAGCTCGTCGTAGAGGCGTTGCTGGGCTTCGTTGAGCTCGGCTGGTCGGAAACGTTCAATCGGGCGCGCGATCATGACTCCGACTCCATCTTGACCGCATTGCGCAGCGTACCCACGTGTGACACCGAGACTTCGACGATGTCACCCTCGCGGAGGTATCGAGGGGGGCTTTCGCGGTTTCCCACGCCCGCTGGTGTACCGGTGGCGATGACGTCGCCGGGCTCGAGCGTCACCCCGCGGGAGAGGTATTCCACTAGCTCGACAGCCGAGTAGATCATCTTGCTCGTTGAGGAGTGCTGTTTCCTGACACCGCTCACTACCGTTGTGACCTCGAGATCGTCAAGGTCAATGTCGGTGGAGTCGACGAGGCATGGCCCCATGGGGGTGAAGGTGTCAAAGCTCTTGCCCAAGGTGAACTGCTTGAGGGGGGTCTCGAGTTGGGCCCGACGGCCCGAGACGTCGTTCACTGCCGTGATGGCTCCGATTGCTGTCCGTGCGCTGGCGGCGTTGGCGCGGTATGCCGATCGGCCGATCACAATACCCATCTCACCCTCCCAGTCGGGACGGGTCTCTTCTTGGGGCACGATGATGGTTTGTCCGTGCCCGATCACCGACGATGGGAATTTCGCGAACACAACTGGTTCTTCGGGTTCCTCGTTATTCGATTCTGCTGCGTGGTCGCGGTAGTTGATCCCAATGGCGAGGATTTTGGCTGGTCGGACTGGCGCGTCGAGCGCCACGTTGTCGAAGGGGTAATTCGGGCCATCGGCACTGCGGAGCTGGTTCCAGGCCTCGGTGGTTGGAATGAAGCCGCGCTCGGAAGCCGGCCCCGCATCGACGACGGTATCGCCTTCGAGACGACCCACGCGACGGCTGCCGTCCACGGCGAACACGACCGCCCTTAGCGACCCGGGGGCACCAGTCACCTACGCACCCACCATGTTGAAGCCTCCATCAGCCAGCATGTACGCGCCCGTAATGTGGTTGGCGTCGTCGGTGGCGAGGAACAGCGCAGCCCCAGCAATCTCGGCTGGCCCTGGGATGTGGTTCATGGGGGTCATGGAGCGCAGTTCCTCCGCTCGACCGCTCTTCCAGTCCTCTCGGCCGAGAGTTGCTTCGGTCTCGATGAAGCCCGGGGCGAAAGTGTTGATACGGACGGTGGGGGCAAACGCATGGGCGTAGGACTTTGTGAGCCCGATCAAGGCATATTTGGCCGCGGCGTACTGCGGAGCTCGAGCGCTGCCGCGAACCACGACCGTCGACCCGATGTTGACTATGTTGCCGTGGCCTTGTTCGAGCATCCGCGTACCAAACTCATGAATGCAGAACATCGTTCCCTTCACATCGACGTCGATGACGTGATCGATCGAGGCTTCAGTGACATCGCGCCAGGACATCTGCTCTCGGGCCACATCACCCACGTTGTTGACCAGGGTGTCGACGGTCTCGATCTCAGCAAAGGACCTCTCCGCCATGGCCCGAACCTGATTCCAATCCGAGATATCGGCTTGCAGGAGCAGCGCAGAACTGCCTGTCGCCTGTACCCGCTCAACGGTGCGCTTAGCGCCCTCCATCGAGTTCCGGTAGTGCACGCCGACGACCCGGGCCCCCTCCTGGGCGGCCCGCACGGCAATCTCGGCACCGAAGCCGGTGCCTGCCCCCGTAACGAGAACAGATCGACCTTCGAAGCGCTTGGACATGGGAACTTGCGTGGGAGCCATCAATTCCTTTCGATGGGGAATCTCGCAACTGAGAGGTCTGCACCATGCCGAAACTCGGAAAGGCGTTTGTCAGACTGGCGGAGGGACATAGAGCCCTCGGTCCGGGTCGTTGTGGCTCTTTTGCGCAATGTCGGGGCCCATTGGGTTGGCGGTTCCCCATTGGTCGGCGACCATGGGCTCGACTATCGGGTACTTGTGGGGTACCCAGGTGGCCTCGTCCACCAACTCGAGTTCGGTCGTGTACTCCATTGTGTTGCCAGCCGGATCGATGAAATAGTTGAACATGTTGTCGCCGGCCTTGTGCTTGCCGGGCCCCCAGATGCGCTCGATGCCGGCCCGCATCACCCGGCCCGTCGCCATCATGTTCTCCTCCACACCACGCATCTCGAATGAAAGGTGATGGAGAGACGCATGCGGGCCGCGGACGACCGCGAAGGTGTGATGCCAGGGGCTGCAACGCAGAAACCACATCAGGTCGCCCATGCCAGGCATCGTCAGCTGGTCGCTGATCGCCATTCCGAGGTGCTGCATGTACCAAGCGACCGTGCTCTCCGGATCGGCCGAGTTGATAACGACGTGTGACAGCGATCGCGGGATCGCCTCCATCGGCTCGATCTCGCGGGCTTCGTGCTCCTCGACTTCGCAGCAGACCTCGAGCGTGCGTCCGTCACCGTCGAAGAATCGGAAGCCGTACCCGCCGCCGTAGGTCGTCAAATCCCTGGGCTCGGTCACCAGCTGAACATTGGCGCTGCCGAGCAAGGACGCGAGCCGGTCGACCGCGGCGCGATCTGCGGCGCCCAGGCTGATGAGGTCGATCCGCTTGTCGTCGGCCTCCCGCAGCCGCACGACAAAGGGTTCAGGTGAGCCTTCTGCGGCCATATAGGACAAGTTGCCGTCGGTGGCGACCTCGCTGAGGCCCCAGGTGTCGAGGTAGAAATTCCGCTGCTCCGCGTAGTTGGACACCGCGAGGTCGACGTGGCGGAGGTGGGTTATCAATCGTTCTGTCATAAGTACTTCCGGCTCCGAGATGGTCAGGCCGGCTCGCATAGCGCGCCGAGCGTTCGCATGAATAGTCCGGGGATGTCTGCGTCGGGGTCATCGTCGATCATCCACTGCCCCACTTGCACCGACGCATCCACCACGGTCTTGGCCCGGTCGTAACGGCGATCCATGAATGCGTCGAGCGCGGACGCGAGATCACTGTTGGCCAGCAAACTCTCGCCTAGGACTAACGCGTCCTCCATGGCCTGTGCGGCACCCTGCGCAATCGTCGGCGGGCAGGTATGGGCAGCATCGCCGATCAGGACTACGCGGCCGCGCCACCAGGGCGGTTCGAGGATCATTTTCTCGAACCAGGTGTAGTGGACGGTCGCTGGGTCGATCATCAGCTCGCGAATGTCCTCCCACGGTCCTTGGTAGGCCCCGGAAAGCTCGCGCATATAGGCGAGCTGGTCTTCTGGCGGCATCTCTTCGCGATCTTGCATCGGTTCCACGATGTAGGCGTACAGGGAATCCTCACCAGTTGGGCAGTAGCCGGCGATGTAGGCGGGACCCGCGTAACAGAGGTCGGTGCGCTCTACCGAGTCTGGTCGGCTCGTGAAGACTCGGAAGATTCCCATACCGGTGGGCTCGGGCCTGGTAGTGATCCCGATCATGTCCCGCACCGTCGACTTGACACCGTCGGCTCCGATTACAAGGTCGTAGCGGCAGTTAGTCCCGTCGCTGAATGTCACATCAACCCCCGCGCCTTCGTCATCGAAGTTGGCTACCGTCATGCCGAAACTCAGCGTTGCGCCGGCTGCCGACGCGGTGTCGACGAGAATCTCAGCTAGGTGCCTCCGTTCCATTCCGAGGGTCGCCGGGAGATCCGGGCCACCAGTCTTGATGTCATCGAGTTCCGCCACAAGGGTGCCGTCGGGTATGCGGATCCCGGTGGTGTCGAATGCGTAGCCGGCGTCTGATGCTGCTTCCCAGGCACCGATCTCTCGGAGCACTCGCAATGCGTTGCCTTGGATGGTGATACCTGAGCCAAGTGCGGTCACGTCGTTCTGGATTTCCACTATGTCTACATCGACGCCGTCTCTGGCTAGGACTGTGGCGACGACACATCCTGCGCTGCCCGCGCCCACCACTAGGGCCGTTTCAACTGCTGCCATTCGACTTTCCCCTGCAAATGCGAAAACTGACTTGTCTTTGCTTGGCGAACAGTACTCAAGTGGCATTCATCAGCGAAGGTGAAACTGATAATACGTGCCATTGGTTTGAGCTATAGGGGAGGATTTCGGTGAGAACCGACGGAGGCAATGAGCCGGCCACCGATCTCAACCTACGGACAGCTCTTGCTGGGCCAGGCGCTGGCGCCAGACCCGCCGGTCCTCCGAAATGCTCCACCGGTGGAGATCGGCCAGACCGCCTCCCAGGGCGAGACGATCCTCGTCAGACCCTTCAGACACTGAGTTCCAGCATGTCCTCGCCGATGATCAGGCGCCCGGAGTAGCCGTCCTGAGCGGCGGCGAGCACATCCGCCGGGGTTGTCGACGGCACGATGTGGGACAACACCAGGTTGCGAACGCTGGCCGGCTCGGCGACGTCTCGACCAACCTGCTCGACGGTGGTGTGCGCAGTCAGCAGGTGTTCGCGCACTGCCGGACCGACATCGGGCGGGAGAATCGACGCGAGCCGGTCGGCAAAGGCCGGATCGATGACCTCGTGCACCAAAGTAGTCCGCCCCATGCGCGAGGTCGATCAGATTCTCCGAAACCGTCGTGTCACCGGAGACCACGATCGACCCGTCAGGAGTGTCGAACCGGAAGCCGTATGCAGGAGCCGTCGGGTGGTGATCGACGAGCGTCGCCGTCACGCGCACGTCGCCGTCCTCCCAAACCTCGATTGGGCCCGACAACCGGGGCGGGATGCCAGCCGGATCGACCGTCCAGTGTGGCGAGTGGTCGATGTCGTGGACATCGAACCAGTCGTCGGGAATCTTGAAGTTGCTGTCTCGCGCCCGATCGTTGAAGTCTGCCGCGAATGCCTTTCGCAGATACCTGGTCATGCCTTCGATCCCCGGCGTCGGGTCGTCCGGCTCGATCACCGAGGGTTCGGGCCGGTGCGGCGGGAACACTCGGGGGAGCGTGTCTCGGCGTCCAGGACCGAACACCTGAACTGGGTCGGTCGCTTTGTTCGCCATCATGGTCCCCGTGGCGTAGAGGGCCGGCCAGTCCACGCAGTGATCACTGTGCATGTGCGTGAAGAACAGTGCCCGGAGCGACAGGAAGGTGTTGCTGGAATCGCCGCCGTTCTCACGCTGACCGAGTGCTGCCAAACGGTTGAGCGAGCCGACCCCGAGATCGACGACATACATGCGGTCCGCATGGATGATTGCGGTGCAGACACCGACGCGGCTCGGATTGCTGATGACAGGCCCACCGGCCACACCGACCGTCACTAAACGGGTTCGTCCGCCGGCGCGGTCGCTCGGCGCCATCGCTTCGAACCCCGGGGCTATGCGTGGCGACGCTGAGGCGGCCGCAGCAGCATCCTCCGCAAGCGCTGCCAGCACCTCTCCCCGTTCGCGCTCCGGCATGCTGTTCACGGCCCGACTCACCACATCGCACATCGTCTTCGCACTTCGTCCTGACTGTTCCGCGCCTTCAGACCGAGCCCATGGCACCCAAGCACCCGATCGACTGCCCAGCGTGGTCGTCGGTCAAGACGACGACGATGTTCGGGCGCCGAGTCATCCTGCCTCCATCGACCGGGAGCCCGCCGGCTGAGGCAGGTCGACCTGCGGAAATCGGGGATTGTCATCCCACGGCATCACGTCGGCGGTCGCGACCATCCACCGCAACAGCTCGGCGCTCAGCGTCGCTTCGAGCTCGGCGTGCTCGGGCTGGCCTGCGAGATTGTGCAGCTCCTGAGGGTCGGCGCGCCGGTCGTAGAGCTCTGGCGGCTCGTACAGGCGCCATACATAGGTCCACTCCTTCGAGCGGATGGCCACCACCTTGCCGACCGTCTCGGGTCGTTCGTGCTGCGCCTTGCCTTTGAGGTCGTACGGAAAGCCCGGGTTCTCCAGCTGGCCGTGTTCTTCGACGAGGAAGCCGCCCTCGGTGAACGCGTACTCCCGGTGCCCGACGTCCGGATCTCGAAGCACCGGAACGAGGCTGCGCCCGAAATGGGTGTAGTCGGGCTCGAAACCAGCGAGATCGTAGAGCGTGGGGACAATGTCGATCAGCTCGACCATCGCGTCGACAGCGCGTCCTTCGGCGATGCCGGGTCCGGCCATCACCAGCGGATCTCGGGTGAGGCAGTCGTGCATGCCGGAGGGCCACTTCTCGATCAGGTCGTAGTCCCCCAGGTACTCGCCGTGGTCGCTGAAGAAGACCACCACGGTGCTCGCGAGGTCGTCGCCGGCCGCTGCGAGTATGCGGCCGACCTGTGAGTCGAGCCGGGAGACCATGCCGTGATAGACCGCCGCGATCTCGCGCCACTCCTCGTCGGAGAGGCGGCCGAGCCCGTAGGTGTCGCGAACGTTCTGCATGAACGCCGGTTCGTGACCCGACTGCACATGCCCCGCCCGCTGCGGCAGCGCGGCGCGGTCGTGCATCGAGTACCAAGGCTCAGTCGCCGCGAACGGGCAGTGCGGGAAGATCATGGGCACGTAGAGCAGCCACGGCCGGTCATGAGGTCGCTCGGCCAGCCACGCCTCGGCGGTTCGGGTGCACGCCTCGTCGAAATCGTGGTCGTGCTCGTCGTCGACCTTGCCGATGTAGAACGCTCTCGACATCGGCCAGTCGGGATGCATCTGCCCCTTGGGGGCCATCATTGGGGTGTCCGGCGGCGTTGCCCAGCCGTACTCGTGACAGCTCTCTTCGGTGGCGCCAGGTGCCCAGGTGTCGCCACGCTCACCGACATGGACGACGTGGTAGCCACGCTGCTTGAACGACTTCAAGACATTCGGGTCGTCGGGGCGCAACAGATGGGTGAGGCTGCGGTGTCCCCGCGTGTGCGGATACCAACCGGTCAGAAACGACGCCCGGCTCGGCGAACACACGGGATGCTGGGTGAAGCAATTCGTGAAGCGGGTCCCTCGCTCTGCCAGGGCATCGATGTTCGGCGTACTGGCGAAGTCGGCACCGAACGCGCCCACTGCGTCGGCTCGTAGCTGGTCGGCCACGATCATCAACACGTTCGGCCGGTTGTTTGTCATGAGCTCGCCCCTTCGATGGAAGCCTGAAGGTCATCAGCTTCACCCTTGAAGCCGAGGGCGCGGACATGAACACCGTCTTCGAGAACATCGGCGCCACCGACGCCAAGCTCGAGCACCGTGCGCATCAGTTCGCTGTGGATGATTCGGCTTCGAGCTGGCGTCCGATGACCCGTCGAGCTGCGAGCGCACCGGAATCGATCTTCAGGCTGACCTCGGTCACCACATCGCTTTGCCCGAGCACCCGTTCCACGTGCGCTAGTGCTTCCACGTCCTGGAGAACCACCGTGCGCTGCATGTCGGCCATCGCCTCGTCGACCCCCTCGTCGTCAACCGAGAAGTTGCGACACAACGCCCAGAAGTCGAGGGTGGTTCCTGCCGTGGACGGAGTGATGGCGTACAAGATCTTCAGATGAGCGGCATCGGGGTCGCTGCCGTCGAGGGCCGGTGCGACTCCCGCCGGTGCGATCCGAGAGTGCAGGACGTACTGGCAGATCGGGCGGTATTCGATGTCCTGCCAGCGATCGATCGGCGACGTCATTCCCGTGGTCTCGGAGTAGAACTTGGGACACTCGACCGCCGCCATGCGGCGGCTGACCCTGACGGTCCCGGTCGCGTCATCGACCTCGGTCTCGATCGGCGTCGCTGCGACTTCGCGGGTTCCGATGTAGCCGGCATGGAGGAAGGTCTCGTGCGAAAGATCGAGCAAGTTGTCGACCAACAGCCCGTAGCGAGCGGCGATCGGTTCCATACCGTGGAGTACTGCCCAGCCAGGCTCGCTGAGCCATGGAAGGACCGGCGGCGCTGCCACTCCTGGGTGCGTGGGATCCCCGATCCACACCCAGATCCACGGCCCGGTCTGACAAAGGGGGTACGACGCAACTGAGGCGCTCGAGGGAATTCTCGACTGGTTCGGCGCCCAGACGCACGTGCCGGACGACGAGAACGTCAGTCCGTGGTAGCCGCATTGCAGCTGCCCATCGAAGACCTGGCCGAGTGACAGGGGGTAATTCCGATGAGGGCATCGGTCGACGAGCGCCGCCAGCGTTCCCTCGGCGTCCCGGAACAGGACGACGTTCTCGCCGCACACGGTGCGTGCCAGCGGGCCGTCACCGAGCTCGTCGACGGAGGCGATGACGAACCACTGGTTGGTCGGGAGCTCGGTGGGCATGGTCATCGTTGTCCTCGATTCGCGATACATCGGTCGTTCGAAGTGATCACAGGGCGGCGAGGAGCGACTCGAGTGCTGTCATGTACTGCTCGTGGCCGCCGAGTGCGTCGTGGATGCCGTGCGCCTGGCCGGTAGCGGTCACCACTAGGGCCGATTCAACTGCTGCCATTCGACATTCCCCTGCAAATGCGGAAACTGACTTGTCTTTGCTTGGCGAACAGTACTCAAGTGGCATTCATCAGCGAAGGTGAAACTGATAATATGTGTCATTGGTTTGAGCTATAGGGGAGGATTTCGGTGAGAACCGACGAAGGCAATGAGCCGGCCACCGATCTCAACGTCCTTGACCTCAATCTTCTCATCGCTTTGGACGCCCTGTTGCGTGAGCAGAGCGTGACCCGGGCCGCCGGCCGACTTCTGCGCAGCCAACCGGCTTTGTCCGGCTCACTTCAGCGGCTGCGCCGCCAGTTCGATGACGAGCTGCTTGTCCGGGTGGGAAATCGATACGAGTTGACCCCGTTGGCCGCCCAGCTCAAGACTCGCGTTGCGGTCCTGCTCGCCGACGTCGGACGTCTTTACGAGACGCGTTCAACTTTTGACAGTGCCCGATCTACCCGGGAGTTCACAATTGCGGTGTCCGACTACGGACAGCTCTTGCTGGGCCGTGCAATCGCGGCTGAGCTGGAGTCAGCAGCCCCTCACGCTCGTCTCCGGTTCCGACCTTTGAACGACGAATTGATTGCCACCGCCGCAACGGCGGTGAGGAATGTGGATGGCTTTGTTCTTCCTGTGGGCCTCATCGAGGGCATTCCACACTTCAAGGCCTATGAGGATCGTTGGGTTCTTTTGGTAGACATCGACAACCCAAAGGTCGGAGAACAGGTCACACTTGACGAACTAAGCGAATTGGAATGGGTAACGGCCTTTCACCGCGAGGACTCGCCGGTACCTCCAGTTCGCCAACTTCAATTGCTTGGTGTGGAC
>JAJEEH010000188.1 GCA_022821105.1 Acidimicrobiia bacterium | reverse complement strand
CTTTGGGGCGCTCGACGAGATGACTCGGGAGCACATGCAGGACGAGCTGCTGCGGATTTGGAAGGAGACAGAGACCACCGTGGTGTTCGTCACCCACTCGATTCCCGAGGCGGTGTACCTGTCCACCCAGGTGGTGGTGATGTCGCCCCGTCCGGGGGGAATCGCCTCGGTCATCGACGTGGACTTGGGCGATCGCAACGCCTCTACCCGCGACGACCCGGCCTTCTTCACCAAGGTCACCGAGGTGCGAACCGCCCTTAGGAAGGTGGAGGAGTGAACACCCTGAAGGGGTTCTCCGCCCCCATCGTGACCGGAGTGGTGCTGCTCGGGCTGTGGCAGGGCGTTCTGGCCCTGCTCGACCCGCAGGGGTTTGTGCTGCCCGCGCCGAGCGAGATCGTCGGCGCGTTGATCGACAACTGGGATGAGGTATTCCAGGGGGCCCGAATTACCGGCTTCGTGGTGGTGTCGGGGTTGATCGCCGGCATCATCCTGGGCGTCCTCGCCGCCTTGCTGGTGACCCGGTTCCGGACTGCCAACGAGACCATCACCCCCCTGGCCGTGGCCGTCAACGCCATTCCGATCATTGCGCTGGCCCCGATTTTCAACAACTGGTTCGGGCTCACTTCGCCCCGCTCCAACCAGGCCATCGTGGTGGCACTGGTGTTCTTCCCGATCTTCATCAACACCACCCGCGGTCTCAGCCAGGTGGACCGAAGCCAGATCGAGCTCATGGAGTCGTACGCCGCCAGCCGGTCGCGCATCACCCGCGAGGTTCGGATTCCCAACGCCATGCCGTTCTTCTTCACCGCACTGAAGCTGTCTACATCGCTGGCGGTGATCGCCGCCATCGTCGCCGAGTACTTCGGCGGCCGACAAGACGCTCTCGGCCCGATGATCACGCAATCGGCGGGCCTCACCCGGTACGACGAGGCCTGGGCCGCGGTGCTGGCCGGCACCCTCATCGGGGCCGTGCTGTATTTCGCCGTCTTGCTGCTGGAGCGGGTGGCCATGCCTTGGAACTCGCTAATCCGCGCCCAAAGTGGCGACCAATGACCGCAAACCGCGGGTTGCTCCCGGGCAATTCGCCCACCAGAAAGGAATGATCAGTAGATCAGTGGTGAAACATGAATAATGGAACCATTCAAATGAGGGGGATCTGGAGGTTGCTTGCCTTGCTTCTGGCCTTCGTCGTGGTGGCCGCCTCGTGCGGCAACGATGACGATGACGTGAGCGAGCCCGCGCCGGCACCGGCCACCGAGGCGCCGGCGGCGCCCGAACCGGAGCCAACGGAGGCGCCTGCGCCGGAACCCGCAGAGCTGCAAGAGGTGTCGCTACAGCTCCAGTGGGTTCCGCAGTCCCAGTTCGCCGGCTTCTTTGCCGCTCGCGATCTCGGGTTCTACGAGGACGTCGGCCTCGATGTAACCATTATCGATGGCGGAGTCGACATCGTGCCGGCCACGGTTCTGGACTCTGGAGCAGCCGACTTCGCTATCTCCTGGGTGCCGCGGGGGCTTGTGCCACGCGAGGAGGGCCTGAACATCACCAACATTGCCCAGGTCTTCCAGCGCAGCGGCACCTTGCAGGTGTCGTTCGTTGACGCCGGCATCACCGGCCCGTCCGACCTGGAGGGCAAGCTGGTGGGCAACTGGGGCTTCGGCAACGAGTTCGAGCTCTTAGCCGGCCTCGTCAGCGTGGGTCTCGACCCGCAGTCCGATGTCACCTTGGTGCAGCAGGACTTCAACATGACCGCGCTCATCAACGGCGACATCGACGCCGCCCAGGCGATGATCTACAACGAGTACGCCCAAGTGCTCGAGACCATCAATCCCGACACCGGCGAGCTGTTCCAGCCCGAGGACTTCTCGGTCATCGACTGGAACGACGTGGGCACAGCCATGCTGCAAGACGCCATCTGGGCCGACGCCGACAAGCTGGAGACCGATGCGGAGTACCGCGACATCGCGGTTCGCTTCGTGGAGGCGTCGCTGCGTGGTTGGATCCACTGCCGCGACAACTTCGACGAGTGCGTCGACATCGTGGTAGGCGCCTCTCCGCCCTTCGGCGGGCCGGCGCACCAGGCGTGGATGATGAACGAGATCAACGCCCTCATCTGGCCATCACCGGGCGGGGTCGGGATCATGGATCAAGCCCTGTATGACCAGACCATTGACGTGGCCACGTCTCAGGGCATCCTTCAGGCTGCGCCCGATGCTGGAGCATTCCGGCGGGATATTGCGGAGGAAGCGGTTGCCAACCTGGAAGCCGCAGGCCATGACGTGTACGGCAACGACTACGCCCGCCGCACCGTCGAGGTCAAAGAGGGCGGCAACTAGCCAACTCTCATCACCATTGATTCATTGAGCCAACGGCGCTCTCCGCCGGTCTTGTGACCGGCGGAGAGCCCGTCGGTTATCGCACCATTGATTCATTGAGCTGATAGTGCTCTCTGACGGTTATCGTGCTGCACCTTGGCGCGAGTGAAAGGAGCAGCGCGTGAAGTTCAGCTTCGGATTTCCGCTAATGGCCCATCCGCAGAACCCCGAGTTCTTGACCGCGGAGGCCATAGGCGAATTCGCCCGGGCCGCGGAGACGGCGGGGTTCGACTCCTGCTCGCTGACCGAGCATCCCCTGCCCAGCGACCCCTGGTTGGCCAGCGGAGGCCACGACGCCCTCGACCCGTTTGTCGCGCTGGCCGTGGCGGCTGGCGCAACCACCCGGCTGCGGCTGCTTACCAACCTGACCCCGCTGCCCTATCGCAACCCGGCCATCCTGGCCAAGACGGTGGCCACCCTGGACCGGCTCAGCGGCGGCCGGGCCATCCTCGGAGCGGGAGTGGGCTATCTGGAATCGGAGTTCGACGCGGTGGGCGTGGACTTCGACCAGCGCAATGCCCTGTTCGACGAGAGCCTCGAGGTTTTGCGGCTGATCTGGTCGGGCGAGACGGTGGACTACCGGGGGCTCAACTTCACCATTGCCAACAGCACTGGCCTGCCCACCCCGGTGCAGTCTCCGGTGCCGGTGTGGATCGGAGGCAATTCCAAGCTCTCCCGCCGCCGGGTGGCCGAGAGAGCCCAGGGGTGGATGCCCATGCCCAATCCGGCGGCTCTGGCCTCCCGCCGCCGCTCGGCGCACCTGGAGACACTGGACCAACTGGCTGAGATGATCGCCTATCTCCACGACCACGCCGCTTCGGTGGGCCGCACCGAGCCCATCGACATCAAGTACATGGACCTTGAAGTCGGAGCGGTGGGCACGCCCGGTTGGAACCCCGATCAGCACAGGGAGAACATCGGGGCCCAGGCCGCGGTCGGCGTCACCGGGATGGCGGCCCCCATCGCCGGAGACTCCCGGTCGCAGGTTGTCGAGGCCCTCCAACAATACGGCGAGGAGATAATCGCCTATCGTTAGCGCCATGTTGAGATTTGTTGAGGAGATCCTCCTTCTGCTGCTTCGCGATGACGACGGGAAGTTCGTCAACGTGCCCCAGTCGTCTATGGATCGGGCCGTGGCCGGGGCGGTGTTGATGGAGCTGGCCATGGAGAACCGGATCGAC
>JAJEEH010000300.1 GCA_022821105.1 Acidimicrobiia bacterium | reverse complement strand
ACGAGGGGCTTGGTGGTGGGGCCATGGGCATGGCCGCAGCGGCGGCATAGGTAGTGGCCGTCGGCCAAGACCACGGTGGAACTGAGCCGTCGACCAGTGGGAGGTTCGTCTAGAGGCGGGGCGGGGTCGCGGCCGATGCGCTCTCGACGGCGCGAGGCACGCAAAGCTTGGGTGGCGTGCCCGTCACCCACTACCACGCCGTAGTCACGGGCGGCACCGGCTTTGGTGACCAGGCCTTCGGCCACGTCGTGCTCTACAGCAATGGGGTCGCGATCCAGAGGGTCGCCCACCCCGCCACCGCCGCCGCACAGATTGGCGTACACGTCGCCGAGGGCCAGTTCGCCCACCTGTTTAGGGGGCGGCACCTCAGTTGTGCCGTCGGAGCGCTCATAGACCCCGGTGTGCTGCATGCCGGGCTCTCCGCCGACGACGCCGGCGGCGGTGGGGGGCTGCTGGCCGTGGGCGAACACCGTCGAGGTCACCGTCCCGGCGGCTCGGTGGAGCTGGTAGGCGTGTTCCACGCCCACTCCGCCTCGCCACTGGCCGGGGCCGCCGGAGTCTGGCCGCTCCCGGCGGTAGCGGTAGAGCACTGGGTAGTGCTGCTCGTTGGTCTCGATATTGGTACACAGCCCGGCCGGGGAGGTCAGATAGCCGCCGGTGTCGGGGCCGTCTCCGCCCCACCGGGCGCCAGACCCGCCGGGCAGGCCGTCGAGGAGCATGGCGGAGAAGTCCTGTCCGTCGTCGACGGCACCCGAAATGGTCTGAGTGAACGAGCCCGACACGCACGACGCCAAGATCTGATTTCGGACGTCCGGGTCGTCGGAGGCGTCGAACATCCGACTGAGGCAGACGTTCACTGCGGTGCGTACCTCCTGGCCGGCAGCGGTCACCCCCATCGACATGCCCGCCGGCCATAGGCAGTCCACGACGGTGCCCGGCGTTGTGTCCACCTCCATGGCCCGCCAGAACCCGGCTGGCGTCCAAGGCAGGCCGTAGCCCAGCACCGTCATCACCGCGGCCATGGCGTAGCTGGAGGTGATGGCCCGGCTGGTGTTGATCAGCGCGGGGGCCTGGGGGCTGGCGTCGGTGAAATCCAGATGCAGGGAATCGCCCCGCTTGGTCATGGTCAAGCCGATCTCATACACCCGGTCGTCGATGCCGTCGTGCTCCACCAGCCCTCGGTGGCGCCACCGCCCATCGGGCAGCGACGCCAACCGGGCTCGCACCGCGGCCTCGGTGCGGTCGATGAGCCCTTCGAGCACCGCGGTCACCGTTTCGGTGCCGTAGCGATCGCACAGACCGTTGAGTCGACGGGTCACCACCCGATTGGCCTCGATCTGGCCCAGTAGGTCCAGCCGATTCAATTCCGGGGTGCGGGACCGGCCCAGGTATTCCTCCTCCACGTCGTCGAGCAGTTCCCCGCCCTCCACGATCCGGGTGGGGGCCATGGGCACGGCTTCTTCATAGATGGACGAGGCCCCCACGGTGATCGATCCGGGCACCGGTCCGCCCACGTCGTTCTGGTGGACGCACGAGCCGCACCAGGCGATCAGCTGGTCGCCTCGGAACACGGGAGCCACCACCATCACATCGGGCTGATGGGGAGCGCCCACATAGGTGTCGTTGGTTATGAACATGTCACCGGGGCCGATGCCGGGTTCGTCGCCGAAATGCTCGATCACGTAGCGCACCAACTGGCCCAGCGCGGCGGCATGGACCAGCACGTAAGGGCCGGCCAGTGCCACCTCACCGGCCGCGGTCAAGATGCCGGAGTTGAAGTCGTTGCCCTCGGTGGCGATGGGCGACCCCGACACGGCCACAATGGCGTCCACCGCCTCGTCATTGATGGCCCACAGCCGATTGCGGAGCACTTCGAACAAAGCCGCGTCGAGCCGAGGAGCGGGAGTCGAGTTCATGACGGCGGGCCGGGGAACAGGCGGGTGTGGCCCACGGCGGTGATCTCGGCCTGGTCACCGGGGCGCAGCACGATGGCGGTGGACGGGTGATCGATGAGCGCGGGACCATCCAAGCGCGTGCCTGGCACCAGACGAGGGCCGTCGTACACCGGACAGGAGATGAGTTGACGGCCAAACCAAGCGTCGCGATGCCCGACTATCGGCGGCACCGACGCTGAGGCGGCCAACGGGCCAGGCCCGGCGTCTTGTCCGGCGACGCCCAAGGCGGAGAACACAGACGCGGCCGTAGGCACCACTACCTCGGCCACTCCCACCTCTGCGGCGTAGCGGGTGGCGTACTGGGGGGCGGCTCCGCCGTAGGCCAACATGGTGAACCCGGTGGGATCGTGGCCCCGCTGGACGGTCACCCGGCGAATCAGGTCGGCCATCTGAGAGCAAGCCACCCCAACTACTGCATCGGCCGCCTCGGGCACCGACAACCCCAACGGTGCGGCCACTTCCTGCTCTAGGGCGAGGGCAGCCGCGTCTCGGTCCAACTCCAGCACCTCGCCTAGTCCACCCAGATAGCCCAATGTCACTGCGGCGTCGGTCAAGGTGGGAGCGGTCCCGCCTCGGCGGTAGCACGCCGGTCCGGGCTGAGCGCCAGCCGACTGAGGGCCCACTCGCAGGCTGCCCAACACCGGATCAATCCAGGCCAGCGAACCGCCGCCGGTGCCGATCGACACCACCTCCACTACCGGATGGGCCAATGCCCAGCGGCCGATCATCGGACGAGATGCCATGGTGACCTGCCCTCCGGTCACGAGACCCACGTCGAAGCTGGTTCCGCCCACATCGGTGGCGATGGCCTCAGTTCGCCCGAGCGGCCCGACAAGCCCCGCCGATGCCGTCAGCCCGGCGACCGGGCCAGAATTCAGAGTCTCCACCGGGCGCAGTGCGGCATCAACCGTCCGGGTGCTGCCGCTGGACTGCATGATCTCGAGGGTGCCGCTGAAACCCCGACCGGCAAGCGCATCGGCCAGCGACTGAACCTCGTTCGCTACCAACGGGGCCACATAGGCGTTGAGAACCGCAGTCATGGTCCGCTCGTATTCGCCGATCCGGGAAACCGCCGACGACAGCGATACATGGGCGCCAGGGTGGACCTGGGCGATGAGGTCGGCGATGCGGGTTTCGTGGCGGGGGTTGGACACCGACCACAGCAGGCACACGGCGTAGCTCTGCACGCCGTCGTCCCGCAGGGCCTCGATGGCGGCAGCCGCGGCGGTGTCGTCCAGCGGGCCAACCACTTCGCCGTGGGCGTCGATTCGCTCGGGCACGCCCACGATGCGCTTGCGGCTCAACAGCAGTGGAGGTTTGGCCCAGCAGATGGCCTCGGTGGCCTCGGCGGGGGACAAGCCGGCCACTTTGGTCGCCCGGGCCACCGGCAACGTGGCCTCGAACCCGGCGGTGGTGATCAGACCTATAGGGGCTCCTGTGCCGGTCAGCAGGGCATTGAGCCCAACGGTGGTGGCATAGCCAACCGAGTGGGCCTCCCCGAGCGCATCGTCCAGCCGCAATCCCAGATCGCCGGCGGCCGCCTCAACCGCGGCCAGGGCACCTGAAGTCAGATCGCCGGGGGTGGACAGCGCCTTGCCCATGCCGAGCCGGGTTTCTCCCGGTCCGGAGTCCACCACCACGGCATCGGTGAACGTGCCCCCGGTATCGATGCCGATGCGCACGGGCCCGAGGTTCGGATTTTGTTGGAAGGGTGCTATCTCAGCGGTTGACGCCTTTGTTCCGGGTGGTGAACCCGGCCAGGTCGCGGTCTTTGCCCTGGTGGCGGCCCTTGTCCAACGATTGAACCGAGATGTCGTGGTCGGCGGCCGAAGCCCGCAGGGCTCCCACGGTGCAGTCGGCCCGGTCGCGATGGGCGAACGGGTCGTACTGGTACCAGGCCATGGCGTTGAGGTGGGTGATCTTGTCCACCTCGTCGTCGGGCACCCCGGTCAGCGTCTCGTCCAACAGCTCGGGGGCGTTGGGCCAGGTGGAGTCGCTGTGGGGGTAATCCATCTCCCAGCAGATGTTGTCGATGCCGATCTCGTGGCGCAGCGCCACCCCAACCGGATCGTTGATGAAACAGGTCAGGAAGTTGCGCCGGAACACCTCGCTGGGCAGCAGGTTGTCGAAGTCCTGGCCGGTCCACAGGTGGTGCATGTCGTAGGTGCGGTCGGCCCGGTCCATGAAGTAGGGGATCCAGCCGGTGCCGCCCTCCGACAACGCGATCTTGAGGTCGGGAAAGCGGCGGGGGATGGGCGACCACAGCAGGTCGGCGGCGGCCTGGCTGATGTTCATGGGCTGAAGCTGGATCATCACGTCCATCGGGGCGTCGGGGGCGGTGATCACAATCTCG
>JAJEEH010000277.1 GCA_022821105.1 Acidimicrobiia bacterium | reverse complement strand
GCCGACACGAAGGGATCCCAGCCTACCGCCTCGGGGATCCACACCGTGGGCCAGCCCATCTCCTCGAGTTCGGCGACCACCTCTCGTACCTGGCCCGAGGGCTGCTGGTCGAGCACGCCCTGCCACAATCCGATTCTTCCGATGTCCATTTTGAACTCCGCCTCCCAGAGCGTCATACAAGTGTCTTGGTTGGGATGGTAACGCTGGCCTGTTAGGCGGTCGCATCGGCGAGACTACGCTTCGAGCCGTGTCAAGTTACGAGACCTTGCTGTATGAGGAGTCCGACGGTGTGGCGGTGCTCACATTGAACCGCCCGGAGCGGCTCAACTCACTGGACAACACGGCGTGTGATGAGCTTCGGGCGGCGTGGGCCCATCTTCGCTACAACGACGATGTGCGATGCGTGATCCTCACCGCCACCGGCGAGCGAGCCTTCAGCACCGGGGTAGACATCACCGGCTCGTGGAAGCAGCCCGCCTCGCCGTTCATGGTGGACGACCCGATCTCCACTGTCGGCCCCAAATCCAATGACTATTGGCGCCCGGTGATCGCCGCGGTCAACGGCATGGCCGCGGGCGGCGCGTTCTACCTGCTTGGCGAGGTGGAGTTCATCATCGCCTCCGACAACGCCACTTTCTTCGACCCCCATGTGAGCCACGGCATGCCCGCGGTGAACGAGCCCATGTTCATGCTCCAGCGCATGCCGCTGGGCGAGGTAATGCGGATGTCGCTGCTCGGGCGTCACGAGCGCATGTCGGCCCATCGAGCCTTCCAGATCGGGCTTGTGCAAGAGGTGGTGCCGCTGGACGACTTGTTGGACACGGCTCGCTGGTGCGCCGAGGCCATAGCGTCGGCCCCCGAACGGCTGGCCGTTGAGGCCACCATGAAGGGGCTTTGGACGGCGCAGTACACCACGCTGGCCAACGCCATGAACAGCGGTGTGGCCTTCTTGAGTCTGGCCGGGGCTGAGGAAGAGATCACCGAGAAGGCCCGGGGCATCAAAGAGCAAACTCGCATCGAGCCGCGCATCCGATGACTTCGAGCCCAGGCATGGCACCTGGCGCGCTGAGCGGGCTGCGAGTGGTGGACCACACCGATATGCGCGGCGCGCTTTGCGGTCGGATCCTGGGCGATCTGGGAGCCGAGGTGATTCGGGTGCCGCCGGTTCCCGATCCCGATGGCCTGGCCCACGCCCATCGCAACGCCAACAAGGCGGCGGGCGACCCTGTCAAGTTAGAGGCGCTGACGGCACACGCTGACCTGCTCATCGACAACACCGGCTTGGACCTCGATGACCTATCAGAACGCCATCCCCGACTCGTGGTGGTGGCCCTGACCGATATGGGATTAACCGGCCCTCGCTCAGACTGGAAGCTGGAGCCGCTGCCGGCGTTCGCCTCGTCGGGCGGGCACTTCTTGTCGGGGTTTCGGGACAAGTCGCCGTGCTGGCATCCCGGCTACCTGGCCCACGACTGCGCCTCGGTGTTCGGTGCCATCGGCGGGCTGGCCGCGGTCATTGATCGCCGCCGCCACGGCCGGGGCCAAGTGGTGGAGGTAAGCGCCCAGGAGGCGGCCTTGTCCGGGCTCAACCCGTGGTCGGTGCTCATCCCCGACTATGTGAGGCACTTTCCTGAGCTGCCTGGTGAAGGCCGCCGCAACGCCGATGGGAATTACTGGATCTTCCCCGCCCGAGACGGCTGGGTGCGCACCGTTATCGGCACGCCCTACCAGTGGACTGGCTTCGTGGAAGTTCTGGGCAACCCCGACGCTTTGACCGGTCCGGAGTGGGCCGATGGGGTGTTCCGGGGCAGGAACCGAGACGTGATCCACATGGTGGCCGATGAGATCACGTCGCAGCGAGACCGAACCGACCTGTTCGAGCATGGTCTGGCCGCGGGAACCACCATCGGGGTGATCCAGTCGCCCAGAGAGTTTGCCAACCACCCCCAGGTGGTGGGTCGGGGATTCTTCCGCCGCGACGTGGAGGGCTCCGAGGGGCTACCGATGCCCGATGCTCCATGGAAGCTGTCGGAAACGTCGGCGGGGGTGCGGAGGCGGGCTCCCACAGCAGGGGATGAGGCGGTGCAGTTCAGTGCTCGTCCCTCCGACAACCCCTGGTCAGGATCGGCCAACGGCTCAGGCGAAAACGGCCAGTTGCTCGCCGGAGTGCGGGTGGTGGAGTTCGGCATGGCCGCGGTGGTGCCGGAGGCCACCTGGATGCTGTCGGACTTGGGCGCCGATGTCATCAAGATCGAATCGGTCGCCCATCCCGACTCGCTGCGCTTCGCGGGCCGGGGCGATCTCAACAAGGCCTTCCCATTCAACGCCGAGAGCCGGGGACGGAGGTCGGTGGCCCTCGATCTG
Source organism: Acidimicrobiia bacterium (assembly GCA_022821105.1). Taxonomy (GTDB): domain Bacteria; phylum Actinomycetota; class Acidimicrobiia; order Acidimicrobiales; family Bin134; genus Poriferisocius. The sequence goes on along the minus strand of JAJEEH010000277.1, from coordinate 912 downwards.
AACACCGAGAAGGGCCGCGAACTGGCCCTCGAGCTGTTCATGGCGGCCGATGTGGTAGCTGAGAACCTGCGGGGCGGGTCGCTGGACAAACTTGGGCTGGGATGGGATGACATGTCGGCCAAGCGGCCCGACCTGGTGTATGTGTGCTCGCAGGGCTACGGCCGGGGCGGGCCTATGGGCAAGATGCCGGCCTACGGGCCGCTGAACGCCAGTTTCGCCGGAGCCCACTGGCTGTGGAACCACGCCGATGTGCCGTTCCCTTGCGGTACCACGCTGAATCATCCCGACCACATTGCGGGCAAGCTTTTGGCGGTGGCGGTGCTGGCCGCGCTCGACCATAAGCAGCGCACCGGCCAAGGTCAGCTCATCGACATGGCCCAAACCGAAGCAGCCGCCTACCTGATCGGCGAGGTGTACATGGGAGCGGAGGCTGCTGGGGCCGACCCCGAGCCCTGTGGGAACCGCTCCGACGCGGTCGCCCCTCACGACGTGTACCAGGCCGGTGGAGACGACGAATGGGTGGCGCTGGCCTGCCACGACGACCAGTCATGGCAGCGCTGCTGCGAGGTGATCGGCGTGGAGAACCGATGGCCTTCCAACGCCGACCGGCTGGCCGACGTCGAAGCAGTGGACGCCGCAGTAGCGGCCTGGATGGCCAAGGGACTGGCTGTGGACCGGGCCGAGCGCTTGCAGGCCGCCGGAGTGTCGGCCATGCCGGTGATGGGACCCTACGACCACCTGGGCGACGAGCACTTGGCCGCCCGTAGCGCCCTCGACGTGCTGGAGCACCCGGTGGTGGGCAAGGAGACCCATGTGGGAAACCCGATCCGCTTCAGCCTCACCACTACCCGTACCGCCGGTCCGTCGCCGCTGCTTGGCGTCGACACCGTCGAAGTGCTGGAGGAGGTCCTG
>JAJEEH010000175.1 GCA_022821105.1 Acidimicrobiia bacterium | reverse complement strand
CCCGGGCTCCGTGGGCCGCCGCTCGCGCCGAGGCGCCGAGCTGGGCCCGGTATCGATCGGGGTCGGCCGAATAGATGGTGAGCACGTTCCAGTTGAGCGGGCGGCGAGCCGCCCGGGACATGGCCACCATGAGATCCAGCTCTTCTTCGGTGAAGCCCTGCATGCAGCCGTCGGTGACGTATTCCAGGGTGGTCCCCTCGTGCTCGGCCACCACCGAGCACAGCGCGACCACCTCGTCGTTGCTGGCGAAGCGGGAGGCCACCGGAGCGCCATCGCCGTCATTGTGGGTGTACGACAGCGAGGTGGAAAAGCCAAGGCCGCCTGCCTCGATGCCCTCGGCCAGAAGGGACTTCATCGCCTCTAGCTGGTCGGGTCCGGCCTCGTTGCCGGTTGCATCGGCGCCCATGACCGCCCGGCGGATGGCGCAGTGGCCCACCAGGAACCCGGCGTTCACGCCTAGGTTGCCGTCCAAACGGGCCAAGTAGTCGGAGAAGGTGCGCCACGACCAGTCCAGCCCCGTTTCCAGCGCGGTAAGCGGCATGCCCTCCACTTTGGCCATCATTCGCTGGAGATAGGGGGCGTCGCCGGGATTGAGGGGTGCCAGGGTGAAGCCGCAGTTGCCCCCGATGACGGTGGTCACCCCGTGCAGGTTGGAGGGAGAGGCGGCTGGATCCCAGAACAGCTGGGCGTCATAGTGGGTGTGGGGGTCGACAAAACCGGGGCAAATCACCCGGCCAGAGGCATCGATCTCGCTGTTACCGGAATCGGCCACATCGCCGATCGCCGCGATGCGCCCGCCCTCGATACCGATGTCGCCGGAAAAGCCCGGACTCCCCGAGCCGTCGATAATCGTGCCCCCGCGGACAACCAGGTCCAACACGGCTCCAATCCTACTTATCCGCATGGGGTGCCCCCATGCAGCCGCACTATGCTCTCTCCGTTACGGGCTGTGGCGCAGCTTGGTTAGCGCGTCGGTCTGGGGGACCGAAGGTCCCGGGTTCAAATCCCGGCAGCCCGACCACCGAAGTGGAGAAAACCGCCTCAATTCCTACCACTGGTCCACTGCGATCACCCCCTAATTCGAGCCAGATGCGGGGTAAGGTGCCCCAGTGCGCGCGGCTGTGTTGAGGAATGAGGCCATAGAGGTCCGAGACACGGCCGATCCGACGCCCGGGGCCGGGCAGGTGTTGGTGCGGTCGCTGGCCTGTGGGATCTGCGCGTCGGACATTCACTTCATGGACCACCCCGGAGCAGATGCCGATGACGACAGCGGTCTGTCCGACCACGATGTGGATGCCGACATCGTCATGGGGCACGAATATTGCGCCGAGGTTGTGGACTACGGGCCGAACACTGAGCGCAAGTGGCCCACAGGCACCAGGGTGAGCTCCATTCCGGCGCTGGTCACGCCAAATGGGCTTCGAATTGTCGGACAGGCCCCCGACGCTCCCGGCGGGTTCGGGGAGTACTTTCTTCTGACTGAGGCCATGACCCAGGTGGTTACCAGCGATCTGCCCGACGAACTGGTGTCGATTGCCGACGCCATCTCAGTGGGCTGGAGCTACGCGGCCCGCGCCGCGATGACTCCAAAGGAAGTCGCCCTGGTCATCGGCTGCGGTGCCATCGGTCTGTCGGTGATCGCCTCGCTCAGGAGCCTTGGCGTCGGGCCCATCGTTGCCGCCGACTTTGTCCCCGGTCGGCGCGAGACTGCCGTTGAGATGGGTGCCGATGTGGTCGTCGACCCGGCCGACGTGTCGCCTTACGCCGCATGGCGGGAGCTTGCCTACGGATCCCCCGAGCAGATTCAAGACATGATGGGCCTGCTCAACCTGCCGGGTTGCGTCGTCTTTGAGTGCGTGGGTGTTCCCGGTGTCCTCGACGCCATCGTGCGCGGGTGCGAGCGCGGCTCTCGGGTCTTCTCGGCCGGTGGCCCCCCCGAGGGCGACCACATTCACACCATGACCGCCAAGCGAAAGGGCCTCAACATCCAGTTTGGGGGCGGTCCTTCGATAACACACTGGAATCAGGCATTCGAAGAGGTGTGCTCTGGCCGCCTCGATGTGCGGCCCATGTTTGGGCGAACGGTCGGCCTCGAAGAGGTGCCCGCCGCGCTTGACGAGGCCCGGAGCGCCCACGGTCCGGCTCGTATCATTGTCACTCCATGACGACCCCTCTTGACGTCGGAATCGTTGGCACCGGCGAGATGGGCCGCCCTCTGGTGCACCGGCTACTGGGCGCTGGCCACCGCGTGACCGCATATGCCCGGCGAACCCAAGTAAGACAAGAACTCCAAGCGGCGGGAGCTCGCGTCGTGGATCATCTCCACCACATCGCCCAGGGCCAGACGATGGTGATCGTGTATGTCTACAGCGATCAGCAGGTGCGCGAGATTCTTCTTGAGGATGGCCTCATCGACGCAGCGCAGGCCGGTTGCACCTTCGTGGTGCACACCACGGCTAGCCCGACCACGATGGAAGCGGCTGCCGCAGCGGCTGAGAATCGGGGCGTCGGTGTCGTGGATGCACCGGGTAGCGGTGGGCCTGCGCAGGTGGCAGACGGCAGCCTGACGCTCTTTGTCGGAGGTGCCGCCGACCGGGTGGACGCCTGCCGCCCGCTGTTCGAGGCCTACGCCAGCCGCGCCGTGCACTTCGGACCCACCGGAACGGGCCAACGGGTGAAACTGCTCAACAACCTCCTCTTTGGGGCCCAAGTGCAACTCGCCATCGATGCTGCCAGACTCGCCGAGGGGTTCGAACTGAACGGCGCTGTGGTGGCTCGCGCGCTCAACGGTTGCAGCGGTTCGAGCCACGCCCTCGATCTGTTGGCGGCCATGGGCTCGGTTGAGACGCTGCTCGACGCCGCAGGCCATTTTATCCACAAGGACGTTCTCGTGGCCCGGAGCACCGCCGCCGAGATCGGTGTACCTCTGGGGTCGTTCGACGAGGTCACGCAGGCAGCTCTGGACGCCACCGCGGCGCGCTGAAACCTAAGCCAGGTTAGGGGGCGACAGCATCTGGCGGTGTTCGGGAGTGCCGTCGAGGTTGGCATTCACCCGCTCTGAGATTCGCCACCCGTCGGGGGTGCGAACCCATCGCCATGTGTTGGCCGAAAGCCGTGCGATCCAAAACCGTCCCGCATCGCCATCCCATTGAATGTTCAGGGCGTAGCTCCGGCCCACCGCCTCATCGCCGTCGACCACAACGTGGGGCACGGTGAGCACATGGCCACAACCGTTCTTGATCAACCCCTGATGGCCATCGCTGCGAACCATGTCGGCAATCTCCTCACGACCCTGCATCTCAAGCGCGCCAACCGCGTCAAAGGTCCCATCGACGGTCCAGAGTGCCGCGGCGGCCCTGTCCGACCCACTATCGACGGCGGGACCGTATCGGGCTACGAGCTGCTCGATCTCCCGTTGGTCTTCAAGTCGTCGCACCCGGGCTTGCAGCTCCGATACCAACGACTGCAACTCTTCGACTTCGCTCACCGCTCCTCCAATATCTCACAGCATCGGCGAGAACCAGTCACCGCTCGCTTCGAACCGCAACCGTTTCCCAGCCCCGCACGGTGCTGGTGTGAATCTGCACCGACCGCTCCCGGTCGGAGGTGAACCCCCCCGTGTGGGCCAGCGTCTCCTCTAGGGCCACGCGCCCCTCGAGGCGGGCTAGCGCAGCGCCAAGGCAGAAGTGGACGCCGTAGCCAAAGGAGACGTGCCGCTCCAGGTTGCGCCGGACGTCGTAGCGGTCGGGTTCGGGAAACTTGCGCTCGTCTCGCCCGGCCGCTCCGGTGAGCAACAGTACCCTTGAGTCAGCCGGAATGGTCACACCGTGCAGTTCGACAGGCTCTTCAATCCATCGGCCCTGCACCGGCGAGGGCGCTTCGTAGCGAAGCGTCTCCTCGATGGCATTAGGGATGGCGGCAGGATTGTCTCTGAGGTACTGCTGCTGGTCGAGGTGTTCACCTAGCAACAATCCGGCCCAGCCAATGAGCTTGCCCACGGTCTCAGTTCCTGCGGTTATGAGCAGCACACCGAAATCGGCCGTCTCTTCGTAAGAAAGGTTTCGCCGCCCTCCAGTTTCATCGTCTATCTCGGAGTCGGTGAGTGCCGACAACAAGTCCTCTCCGGGACTCGCCGCCCGTTCGGTGATGAGTCCGTGGAGGTATTCGTGCAATTTGGCCATTGCCAGTATGGAAGTGTCGTTCACCATACCGACGCCGGGCTCAATGTGGAAGACTGCGTCGATGTCGCGGTGAATCTCTTCGCGATCGGCGGCGGGTACACCGAGCAGTTCGGCAATCACCTGGGCCGGCAGTTCGCCACCGAACTGCCCGACGAGGTCGAAATCGGTGCCGGGCTCCCACACCGCCAACAGGTCTCGGCAATAAGCCCGGATCGCCCCTTCCAGGTCAGAAACCCGGCGCGGAGTAAAGGCTCGGCTCATGAGCGACCGCAATCGGGTGTGCTCGGGAGGATCAGTCATGATCATCATACCGGTCTGCATCCGCTCGGGGGTGAGCTGTTCCAGCGTGACCCCGTGCGATGACAGGTATTGGCCGTGAAGGCGATGGGCCAATTCCACATCCTCATATCGCGACAATGCCCAGAAGTCGAAGCGATCATTGCGGTAGACCGGGGCATAGTCGCGCATCGCCTTCCATGCCGCGTGCGGATTGGCATCAAGCTCTTCGTCGAAAGGATCCCAGTACAGGTCTGGTTCGTCCGATCCCGGATCCACTCCTACCGCCACTGAGGTCGCATCGGTCACGGATCTTCCCCTCCTCAGGTTCATCTGCCGCGCTCCAGCTTGCAGATTTGAACACGGTGCTCGGCAAATGGAGAGTAGCGCCCCTCCGGGTAGCCCGCAGGGGGTGTCAATTCAGAATCCGTCTTTTCCGCTAGTTTCCACAGGTTGTCAACAGGCCCAACTACCCGAGAGGAAGCCAGTGCAGAGCGATGCCACTACCGCGGAGGAGTACCTTTTGGAGCTCGACGACAGCCGGCGGGAGGCCGTTGGCGCGGTGCGGCAGGTGATCCTCGCCAACCTGCCTGACGGCTACGAGGAGGTCATGCAGTACGGGATGATCTCGTATGTCGTGCCCCTCAGCGTGCTGGCCGACACGTACAACGGCCAGCCGCTCATGTACATCGCTCTGGCCTCTCAGAAGCAGTACATGTCGCTCTACCTCACCAATGTGTACGGCGATGAGTCGGTCGAGAAGTGGTTCAAAGAGCGCTACCTGGCCACCGGCAAGAAACTGAACATGGGCAAGTCATGCGTCCGCTTCCGCAAGCTCGGCGATCTGCCTCTCGAGTTAGTGGCCGAAGTCGTCGCCCGCACCCCCATCGACGAGTTCGTCACCATCTACAAAGCCTCCCGCTCCGCCCGCCGCTAGCTGTATTGCCCACAGGGGGCATCACTCATGAAGAGAGCAGTGCTTTGACGGCCTCGACACCGACTACGACATCGCCGTTCATGAGATCACGTTCGCCTTCGGCGATCTCCTTCATGGCCTGGGGGTCCCCAAGAATGGCCAGAGTCTCCTCTAGAGCCTCGAGGTCCTCAGGACTCATGAGAACCGGTGCTGGCGAAGCGTTACTAGCGATGAACACATACTTCTGAAGGTGGGGCTAGACGAGGCTGGTGGTTGATCCGCTGCCGATGGCTACTAGGCCGGCGCTGTTGACGCCGCCGACGGCTACGAGGCCGATGGAGTTGACGCCGCGAATGGTGACCAGGCCCATGGAGTTCACCACCCCGAAGGTGACGATCCCCATCGCGTTGAGGAAGGCCACCGCCACAGCCCCGATAGCGCTGATGCCCGCGACCGCCGCGATCCCGATCGAATTGAACCTCGAGATCGCCGTTTTCCCAACGCTGATCCCACTGTTTCCATTGCCGTCGTCCATGGTGCCCCTTTCCCGACTAGACGTAGAACGCCGCCCAGCGGTCTCCGTCTCCCGAAACATACCGGATTGCCGCTAGCGGGATTCTCAGACCCTCATGACAGCAAAGCGATGCCTCGGATGGCGCGCCAATTTGGTTAGACGGCGACGGATGCCTTCAGCCTCCGGGAATTAGCCGTGGCTCATCCAAGAAGGGCTCAACAACGTTCAATCCGGTCAAACCCTGCCATTGTGCACGGGTCGATTCACCTTCGTATGTGAAGAAGCGATCGCATCGACTTATGGCCGCGGACGCTAGGTGGATTGCATCGGCGGGTTTCACTGTCCTCCTCGCAGGGCCCCTTGACTTGCGGATGATTGCACGAGCCTCACGGACGACTCTGATTGAGACGTCTGTCATGTTGATCGGCGATGCAGGAACCCAGAGCTGATCGATTACCTCTTCACTATCCAGAGGGTCAACACCAGGCTGATCGGTGGAGATATAGGCAACTTCGGCAATCGACAAGACCGAAGTAAACAATTCGATCTTCTCGTCTCGCGCATCCTCAAGCACGGCCTCTATGACATCCGCTCGGTCCTGTTCACTTGCCACGAATGCGATCAGGACGTTGGCGTCAAGGTAGACCCGGCTTTGCCTACTGATCATCTCTCATTTGCCTGACCAGGACTTCGG
>JAJEEH010000097.1 GCA_022821105.1 Acidimicrobiia bacterium | reverse complement strand
CCTTCTGCCGGTAGGCGTCGCGCACCTCGTCGAACCGGGTAAGGGTGATCTCGGCCATCGTGTGTCCTCTCCTTAAATCGGGTTGTGTCGTCTGGCTCTATTCGTCGATTCCGTCGATGGACGCGGGGCGGGGCATTCCGGCCAGCACGGTCGAGACCACACCGCCGTCCACCACCAGGTTGTGGCCGTTGACGTATTCGGCGTCTTCAGAGCACAGCCACAGCACCGCCTTGGCAATATCGTCGGCAGTGCCCAAACGTTGGCTGGGAGTGCGGGCTGAGCGGGTGGCCCGCACTTCCGGGTCGGCCAGGACGGGGGCCGACATGCCGTCGTCGATGATGCCGGGGGCCACCGAATTGACCCGAATGCCGGCTGGACCCCACTCGATGGCCATCTGCCGGGTGAGCTGGATGACTGCGGCCTTGGTGGGGCTGTAGGCCCCGGAATTGGGACCGGGAGCGATCCCGTTTATGGAGGCGATGTTGACAATCGATCCCTTGCGGCCCTCGGAGATCATCCGGCGGGCCGCGGCTCGACCGCACACGAACGGGCCGGTGAGGTTCACGTCCACCACCGCCCGCCAATCGTCCTCCGAATGGTCGACCAGAGGGGTGAACCGCACAATGCCCGCGTTGTTGACCAGCGCATCCGGGGTGCCGAAGGCATCCAGCGAGGCCTCCACCGCTCCGGAGTCGGTGCTTGACGCCACCAGGGGCACCGCATCGGGCAGAGATCGGGCAATCTCATCTGCGGCGTCGGCATTGATGTCCAGCACCCCTACCCGATAGCCGCCCGCCGATGCTTGGCGGGCGATCTCCGCTCCAATGCCGTGTCCTGCTCCGGTCACAATGATCGATTTCGTCACGAGCGCAAACCTTAGTGGTCCGCCTGCCGTTCAGAGGAGGTCGCTTGGAGCAGCAGTAACCGGAGCTACTCCAGCAGGTTGCCGCTGTCGTCGAATACTTGGATGGCCCGGGAGGGGCAATTGCGGGCCGCCCGGAGGAGCTGTTGATCGGTGAGATTTCCCGCGGTGGACTGCACGGTGGCCAATTCGTCGTCGTCGAAGGCGAACGCCGCGGGATAGTCGGCCACGCATCTTCCCGAGCTCATGCACTCGTCCTGGTCGATCTCCACCCGGTAGGCCATGGCATGACCCTAGCCATCTCATGACCCTGATGGTTTGACGGCTGCCCAGTAAGGTCGCAAGTCGATGAAGCCAATCGACGGCATGTCCGTGTTGATCACCGGGGGCGGATCGGGCATCGGCGCGGGGGCGGCCGAGCACTTGGCTGGCCGGGGGGCGCGGGTGACCATCACCGGTCGCCGTCAGGACAGGGTGGAAGCGGTGGCGTCTGGGGTGGGCGACCGGTGTCGGGCGGTGGCTGGAGACGTAACTGAGGCCGCCGACCGCACCGCCATGATCGAAGCCGCGGTGGACCACGGCGGCGGGTTGGACGCCCTGATCAGCAACGCGGGAAACATGTACCGGGGTCCGGTGGACGAGTTGGACGAGCAAGCCCTGCTCGACGTGTTCCACACCAACGTGGTGGCGGGCATGATGCTGGTGGGCGAGGCGCTGCCCCACCTGCGGGTACGCCAGGGGTGCGTGCTGTTCGTGGGGTCGGTACACACTCAGCGGGCCTTTCCCGGCGTGGCCCCCTACGCCGCCACCAAAGGGGCGCTGGAGGCGCTCACCGGGGTCCTGGCCGCAGAGCTGGGCCCCCAGGGAGTGCGGGTGGGCTGCGTGCGGCCCGGTGCCGTGTTCACCGAGATCAACCAGCGGGCCGGTCTGATGGGCGACGACGAGGCCAAGGCCCGGCTGGAGGGGCTGGGGCCGGCCCACGCCTTGGGCCGCATCGGCACGGTCACCGAGATCGCCGAGGCGTTCGAGTATTTGGTGCGGGCCGAATGGGCCACCGGATCGGTGCTCACGGTGGACGGCGGACTGAGCCTCGGCATCACCAACGCTTGACTCATGCGCGACCGGTTGACTGTGGTTCGGGACCACTTGGCCGCGGTCCACTCCGGCGACCCTGAGGCCATGGCCGCCGACTACGCCGATGATGCAGTGCTGGTGCGGGAAGTGTCCTACCGCGGCCGCGACGCCATTGCCGGCTACTTCACCACCGTCCCGGAGCGGCTGGGCGATGGCCGGGTGAGGTTCGCCGAGCCCCGACTGGAGGGGGCATTGGTGGCGGTGGCCTGGACGCTGGTGGGCGGCCCCGGCGACGGGACGTCGGGCATTGACCGCTTCGAGGTGTCCGACGGCGAGATCGTGCGCCAGACGGTAACCCTCGACGGCGGGGACTTTTGATGTTCGACGAGACCTACGACGTGGTGGTCGTGGGATTCGGCGCCGCGGGCACGGCCGCGGCCATCACCGCTTGCGATGCCGGCGCCTCGGTGGTGCTGGTGGAGAAGAGTCCCGAGCACCGTCACACTCCGTCTACTCGCATGTCGGGCGGCATGGTGATGACGGTGACCGAAGTGGATGCCGGGGCCCGCTACCTGGATGTCTGCGCGTCGGGCATGGTGCCGTTCGATGTGTCCCTTGCCTGGGCGGAGCGGGCTGAGTGCCTTCCGCAGTGGTTTGAGGACGTAATCGGCGGTTTGGACATGGTGGCATCGGCCGGGGCCGAGCATCCCGATTTCGAGGGTGCCGAGGCGATTGTGGCCGTGCAGCCCGGCGGGGTGGCCGAGAGGTTGGCCGCCGCGGCCGGAGCCGGTCCTCGGTTCTTCGATGGGCTGGCTGCTGCTGTCGCTCGACGGGACATCCCCATCCGGTGGGACACCGCGGCGTCTCGGCTGATCCAAGATGCCGATGGCCGTGTGGCCGGGCTGGCCGCCAGCCGCAACGGCCAATCAGTTGCTCTGGGTGCCCGCCGCGGCGTAGTGCTGGCCTGCGGCGGCTACGAGTTCGACGAGGATCTCAAGCGGGACCACCTGCGGACCTATCCCGTCCACTTTTACGGCAACCCCAATAACACCGGCGACGGAGTGCGGATGGCCGCCGGTGTCGGGGCCTCCATGTGGCACATGAACCAGATGATCGGCCGGGCCATCGGCCACTTCGACCACAATGGGCAGCCGCTGAACTTCATCATCGGCATCGATCCTCCCGGCTATGTGATCTGCGACCAGGCCGGGAACCGGTTCGCCAACGAGCACAATCAAGCGCTGCTGCGCCACGACTTCTACTACGACCTGGTGGCCTACGACCCGGCCACCAACACCTACCCCCGGGTGCCCTGCTATTGGTTCTTCGACGAATCCCGGCGTCAGGCCGGGCCGCTCACCTACACCCACTTCGGGGCGGTGGCGGTGGGGCTCTACGACTGGAGCGACGACAATGCCGCCGAGATCGAGCAGGGCTGGATCGCCCCGGGGGCCACCATTGCCGAGGCGGCTGTGGCTGCGGGCATGATCGAGGAGGCCGCCCAGCAGGCGGACGCCACCGTGGACGCCTACAACCAACGGTGCCGCAATGGCGAGCCCGATCCGTGGGGCCGCCCGGTTGACACCATGATCCCCATCTCCGAGCCGCCCTACTACTGCGTGGTGCTTTGGCCCGGTGGCTCGAACACCACCGGCGGACCCCGCCGCGACCGTTTCGGTCGCATTCTGGATGCCTTTGGCGACCCGATTGCCGGCCTGTATGGGGCGGGGGAACTCGGCCAGGCCTCGGGCTTGCTCTACCCCAGTGACGGATCAAACCTGTCCGAAGCCCTGTGCTTCGGCCAGATTGCGGTCGAACACGCCCTCAGCCGCTGATCACTGCTGCCCGTTGGCGACAGCCCGGCCGGCGATACGGCCCAAGGTTAGGGCGGCGGTGATCTTCACCCCGCCGAGGCCGATGGCGGGGCTGACTCCGCCCACGCAGTCGCCTACTGCGTAGAGGCCGGGAATGGCATCGCCGAACACGTCTAGGACCCGCATGTCGGCGTTTACCCGGAAGCCTCCGGCGGGGAAGTTGATGCCCACCACCATGGGGGCGGCCCACAGCGGAGGCTCGACGATGCCGGTTCGAAGCTCACCGAAGATCACCCGGCCAAATTCTGGGTCGCGGTCGGTGCCTGACTGCACCGTTTGATTCCAGCGAGCCAGCGCGTCGGCCAAGCCGTCGGCTTCGCACCCTACTGCTCCGGCCAGCTCGGCGGGGGTGGCCCCGGAGACCGCCGGCTCGGGCATTTCGTCCACCAGTTGGGCCTTTTCCTGGGCGATGCGATTGTCGAACACATACCAGGCCTGCTGGTCGGGCTGGGCTTCCAAAGCCGCGACCCGGTCGTCGTAGGGGCCGGCCTCATCGTGAAAGCGGTGGCCTTGCCGGTTGACGGCGATGGAGTCCTCCACCAGGGCGGAGCCCACCATGACCAGCGGGGGAATCATGGTCATGTTGATCAAGTCGCCCCCTACCGCCAGGCCCATGATGTGGCCGTCGCCTCGGCAGAACTCGGTACCCAGGTAAGGGGTGGACGCCTGGGCCTCAGGCTGGAACCGGGACCTTAGGTCGGGATTGGCCTGATATCCGCCTGCGGCCAGGATGACCCCGTTGGTCGCCCCGAAGCGCCGACAGGTATCGGTGGCCACTCCTGAGATCCGGTTGCCGTCTTGCAGCAAGCGCACGGCCCGAGTCTTGTAGCGAACGTCCACTCCGGCATCGGCCAGGGCCGACTCGAAGCACGCGGTGAACATAGCGGTGTCGGCCACACTCACCATTCGGTCCACGGTGTGCTGGACGGGCCGGGGAAGGAACCGGTCGAATCGGAAGCCCAGCTCGATGAGCTCCCGGTAGGTGGCGGCTGAGTCCTCGGCGTAGCGCCGGGCCAATTCCACGTCGAAGATCAGCCCGTAGCGGTGCTTTTGACGGTCGATTTCGGCCCGCATGTCAGCCAAGTACTGCTCGGGGCTGTCGTCGGCCCCGATGTCGCCTTGCATGTCGAAGTCGGCGAAAGCCACGTATCCGGTGGAGCGAGCTGCGTTGCCCCCGAGCTGTTTGTCGGCCTCCAACAGCACCACCGTGGCGCCGCTGCGGGCGGCGGCTAGGGCTGCCGCCGAGCCCCCTGGTCCCCCTCCTACGACGACTACATCGAAGGCTTCCATTGCAATTCTCAGGCTATCGGCGGTTTGCCGATTAGCGGTCGGTGGCGGCGGGGAAGTCGGCGCCGGCCAGCCAATTGAGAAAGTCCTGGCGGCGGTTGGCTTCTACCAATTCCACTCGCAGGCCGGTGGTTGGAAGCCAGTGGTAGGTGAAGCCCAGCGGACGCCCGTCGGAGGCCTCATAGGTGGACAGGGGCTCATAGCCAGCATCGGCCAGGCGCTGGGCGTCGGCCACCAGGTCGTGGCTCCAGTAGCCCAGGTGATGGACTCCGCCAGCGGTAGCCGGATCCCACACGGTCCCGGGAGCTGCCCTGATCAACTCGATGTGGGGCGGCCCGGCCGTGGAATAGGTGAACTGGAACTCGGCCAGCACCACCCCGTTGGGCTGGCGCACCATGAACTCACGGTCTTGGACGGGCCCCCATTCAAATCCGTGGATGGCGGTCCACTCGGCCATGGCCGCATCAAGATCGGTGACTACGACGCCGAAGTGGTAGAAGTCGTCGAGGGGCACCAGCCCCGCCAGCGACTGGGATGTTGAATCAGGCATTTCCGTGCCACCCTCCATCGGTGAATAGAACTTCGCCAGTTATGTAAGACGCCTTCTCGCTGAGCAGAAACGAGATGACTTCGGCGATCTCGGCGGGCTCGGCTACTCGGCCCATCGGCACTCGGGCGCCCAGCCAAGCGGCCTGCTCCGGGTCGCCGAGCCGCTCTGCCGTCATAGGAGTGCGCACCGGCCCCGGCGCCACCGAATTGACCCGCACTCCCAGCGGCGCCGCTTCCACCGCAGCCGCCCGGGTGAGCGCCGACACCGCCCCTTTGGAGGCCACATAGTGGGCCTGATCGGGCACCGCGATCTCGGCGTTCACCGACGAAACGTTGACGATAGCGCCGGCGCTGTCGGGCTGGTGGCGGCGCAAGAACCCCCGGATGCCCAGCCAGGTGCCCACCACGTTGACTCGCAGGTGGCGCTCAAAGTCATCCAGATCGGTGTCGACGATCGGACTGCGGCTGCGGATGCCGGCACAGTTGACCAACCCAGCCAGCGGCCCTGCGTCGTCGAACACCCGATCCCAGGCCGCCTCGTCGGTCACATCCAGAGAGACCACACCTTCAGAGGAGATGACGTCGCCAGCCACCACAGTCCAACCCTCGCCCGCCAGCACCCGACAAGTCTCAGCCCCAATCCCCGAAGCCCCGCCCGTCACCAGCACCCGCGGCCCAGACATGACTACTGGAGCAAACCGAGAGGGCGCCGGGTGGCGCTGAAGGCGGACTTGGCCGCACCGACGGCCAAGCCGCCGTAGGCGACAGGACCCGCCGCCCGGTTATGCGCCACCACCATCAGTGGCCAAGATACGACCGCACCAGATCGTGGGAGGCCCGCAGCTCCTCCGAGGGCCCGCTGATGTCGTTGTTGCCGGTGCGCAGCACATAGGTGCGGTCGGAAACCTCCAGCACCCCGGCGTTCTGCTCCACCAGCAAGAAGGTGGTGCCGCCTTCATCGCGCAGGTCCACCACCAACTCGAACAGCTGGTCAACCAAGTTCGGGGCCAAGCCGAAGGAAAGCTCGTCGATCATCAACAGCTTGGGCCGGGTGATCATGGCCCGGGCCAAAGCCAGCATCTGCTGCTGTCCACCCGAAAGCGAAGAGGCCTGCTCCCCGATCTTCTCAGCCAGCGCGGGCAGCAGGTCAAAGAGGCGGTCGCGGTCCCGGCGAATTGCCGCCGCGCCGTC
>JAJEEH010000118.1 GCA_022821105.1 Acidimicrobiia bacterium | reverse complement strand
CGCTCTAGCGAGCAAGGGGCAAGATCGCTGCGGAGCCACTCGCCCAGACCGGATGGCGAATCGGCACAGCCGAACACCGCCGGCAGGTCGCCGTCGAGGTCGACGAGCAGAACAGGCCGGTCGCGATCTTGGGCAGCATGTAGGCTGACGAGGGCTGCAATTACCGTAGTGCCAGAACCCCCCTTGGTTGACCAACAGGTCACCAGCATGGAAACCTCCGCGAGTTGATCGCTTCGGCGAACAGAGGGGAACTCAGAACAATCTATGTTGAAAATGTCTGATAATCAACAAGGTTCTTCTGACGGGCACGGCATAGGTCGTTACTTCCGTCCGTTTGCCGGGCTGGCGGTGCCTGCGGGGGCAGTGATCGCCGCTCTGGCCGTGGGGGCCATCCTCTTGGGGGTATTCGGGGCCAACCCGCTTACCGGCTACAGGGAGCTGTTCACCGGGGCGTTTGGAGGCCCAGACGAGCTGGCCGCCACCGCCCTGAAATCCATCCCCCTCATGCTGGTGGGCGTTGGCATCTGCATCGCGTTTCGCACCGGCGTCATCAACATCGGGGGCGAGGGGCAGATCATCATGGGGGCCATTTTGGCCACGCTGGTGGCGCTGGCCCTGCCCGATGTCCCCCGCCCGATCCTGGTGCCGCTGGTGATGATCGCCGGAGGCATCGGCGGGGGCATCTGGGGGGCGATCCCCGGTGCACTGAAGGCCTACAGCGGGGTCAATGAGATCCTCAGCACCATCATGATGAACATCATCGCCGGGTTCTTCATGAGCTTCTTGCTCGAAGACTGGCTCATCGAACCCGGCGCCATCAGAATCCAGCAGACCAAGCGCCTGAGCCACAACGCCGACCTGCCCATTCTGCCAGGAGGGACGCGCTTGCACCTGGGCATCGTGGTGGCGCTGATCGTGGCCTTTCTGGGCTACCTGCTGTTGTTCCGCAGCAGCTTGGGCATGCGCTTGCGGGCGGTGGGCCACAACCCCCACGCGTCGCGCGCCGCCGGCATGAAGGTGGAGCTCAGCATCACCCAGGCATTGGCCTTCAGCGGCGCCTGCGCCGGCATCGCTGGCGCGGTGCTGGTGTTCGGGAGCGAATCGCACCGGCTGATCGGCGAGGGAGGCCCGTTGGCCTTCACCCAGAGCGCGGGGTTCAACGGCATCGTGACCGCATTGTTCGGAGGATTGCACCCGCTGTTCACGGTGCTGTCTTCGTATCTGTTCGGCGGAATGCTGGCCGGGGGGATATCCCTGCAACGGGCGGTGCAAGTGCCCCAGGCCTTGGTGATCGCCCTCAACGGCGTGGTGGTGGTGTTCGTGGTGGGGAGCCTCAAACTGCGAACCCGAGTACAGCGATGGGCTGAGGGCGATATCCAGATGGAGGATCGGGCATGAACGACTTCTTCACTGTCGCCATCATCACCGCCACCCTGGCGTCGGGCATCCGACTGGCGGTGCCCTTCCTGCTGGCCGCGCTCGGAGAGGCGGTGGGCCAGCGGGCTGGGGTTCTGAACCTAGGCGTGGAGGGCGTGATGCTCATCGGCGCCTTCGCGGCCTACTACACCGCACTGGAATCGGGCAGTGCTGCCTTCGGGCTGCTTATGGGGCTCGTGGTGGGAATGGTGATGGGCCTCATCTACGCCTTCATCACCGTGGTGATGCACGCCGAACAGGGCATCAGCGGAATCGGGATCTATCTCTTCGGATTGGGCTTCACCGATCTGTTGTTCCAGAAACAGGTGGGAACCCCGAGGCCCATCAGCGGGCTGCAAACCAAGCCCTTCAACTGGCTGGCCGACGACACCGGGCGGGCGGGCGAGTTGCTGTTCAGCCACACCATCTTGACCTATGTCGCCTTCTTGCTGGTGCCCGTGATCTATTTCCTTATCACCCGGACCACCTTCGGCCTCAACGTGAGGGCCGTGGGCGAGAACCCGCAAGCGGCCGACACCCTGGGCGTGAGCGTGAACGGCATCCGCACCGCCGCCATTGTCATCGGCAACACCATGGCCGGGCTGGCCGGGGCAGCTCTGGCCCTGGAGATCGGGATCTTCCAGCAGAACCTCACCGCCGGCCGCGGGTTCATCGCCATCGCGCTGGTGTACTTCGGTGCGTGGCGGCCGGTTGGAGTGATGGCCGGCTCCCTGCTGTTCGGCATCGTGTCCTCCACCGTGCTGCAACTCCAGGTGCAAGACGTGATCTCCGGATCAGTGGCATCCATCGCCAACATGGCACCGGCAGTGCTGACCGTGATCGTGCTGGTGGTGGTGAGCCGTCGCATCGGCCAACCAGCCGCCCTCACCCGCCCATTCACCCGGGACAGTTGATCCAAGTCAGGAAATACCTGCGGCAACCGGCAGCCACAAGTGACCTTGAGTGAATTGACGTCCTACTTATGGCTGTCTCTTAGCTTTGTGGCCAGAGACTTGTCGGTCTTGCTGGTGCCCGTCTCTTAGCTCTTTGGCAAAAAACTTGTCGGTCCTGCTGGTGCCGGAGAAGCCCTGACCGGTGACGCCGGTGACATGCATGGCCTGGCGTACTCGCTTGGCACCGGCATTAGACACCCCCGACCTGACTTTTGGCATCCGGCGGAGCAGTCGCAGAAAACCCCAGAGGCCCTTGAAGAAACTGCTGACCATTCGGCTGTGACCTCCAATGAGATTTCGTTTGGTGCGCTTTGTCTCGTTGAGTTCCAGGATATCGGGTGAACATTGAATTCAGTGCCGGACACTTGAGGTGCTGGCCAGCAAACTGGGGCGCGTACGGTTGGGCCGTGCTGGCGCGTCACTGGGCGGTCTTCTGGGTGTGCATGGGAGCGGTGTTCCTGGTCACCCTGGACGCCACTTTGCAACCGCTGGCTCTGGTGAGCATCGGAGAGAGTTTCGACGCCAGTCGGCCGTCCACAGCCTGGGTGCTGAGCGCCTTCTCCATCTCGCTGGCCACGTTTGTTGTAGCTGCCGGGCGCCTCGCCGATCGGACCGGTCGTCGACAGAGTTTCCTTGTCGGGTTGGCCTTGTATGTTCTCGGATCGGTGGGGGGTTGGCTGGCACCCGAATTGTGGGTGCTGGTTCTGTGCCGGGCGCTTCAAGGGGCAGGGGCGGCATTCGTGATGCCAGCATCACTCGGCTTGATCCTGGCGGTGTGGCCCGAAGACGACCAGACCCGGGCAATCACCGCCTGGACCGCGGTGGGAGGAGTTGCCGGAGCCCTGGCCCCGACTTTGGGCGGATTGCTCATCGACATCTGGGGCTGGCGGGCCGCTTATGGGCTGAGCGTGGTTATCGGGGTGCCATCGTTTGTCGCCGCCCGGGCCCTGCTCACCGAAACCGAGCGAAAGGTTGCTTCTCGGCTGCCCGACTTTGTCGGGGCGCTCATGGTCGCAGCCAGCCTCGGCCTGTTGACCCTCAGCCTGGTGCAGGGCCGGACGTGGGGTTGGACGGACAGCCGCATAATTGTGGCCTTCGCTTTGGCCATTGTGCTGGTGCCGCTGATCCGGCACCGCATCTTGGGCCATCCGGCACCCATCGTCGAGCCTCGTTTGCTCAAGCTGCGGACCTATCGGCGGGCGTTGTTCATCGCCATCGCCATTCCCAGCTTCTTGTTCCCCTATTTCGTGATGATGGTGCAGTACCTCGAGCAAGTCTGGGATTACCGGCCGCTGAGGGCGGGGCTGGCTCTCCTGCCCTTCCCCGCCGCGGCCACCCTGGCCAGCGTGCTGGCCGGACGACTGAGCCGCCGATTCGACGAACGCACAATTGCGGTAGCTGCCATGGCCACCACCACGGTGGCGGTGGTGTGGCTGCGGCTGGTACCCGGCCCTGACCCGGCCTACTGGACGGCGTTTTTCGTGCCCATCATGTTGGGCGGCATCGGCGGCTGGGGGATGGGACTGCCCATGATCAACGCCATCGGGGCCCGAGACCTCGACAACGAAACCTACAGCCTGGGTATGGGAGTGCTGTCCACCGCCCGCCAAGTGGGGGCGCTGACCGGTCTGGCCGTCGCCTTCGGCCTATTGGGCAACGTGTCCGAAGCCGAGCTGTTCAACCGCTTCCAACAGATCTGGACCGTATTGGTGGTGCTCTCAGTATTAGGCGTTTTCGTCGCTCTATCCCTCCCCCGCCGGACTTCTCTGCGACGCTGATCAGACTCCCAAGGTGATGATCTGTTGAGTCTGGAAGACTGGGGGTGACTGAGAGGAGACGGTCATGGATTATCCCGCTACGTTCGAGTTCAACGCGCCGGAGAGGGTGGCTCGCTGGAGGGTCATCGGCAACATCATCTTGTCTGTTCCCCACTTCATCGTGCTCTACGCTCTGGGGCTCTTCTCGCTGGTCGTCGACGTCTTTTCCTGGTTTGCCATCGTGTTCACCGGAAAGCTGCCCGCCGGGTTGGCCGGAGTCAACTGCATGATGCTCCGCTACAGCGCCAGAGTGGCCACATTCCAGTACTTCATGCGTGAGTCCTATCCGCCATTTGACTTTGACAGCTCGGCACAGGACAACGGCAAAGACCCAGAGGTGGTGGTGAACTTCGCCCCTGAGTACGAGGGACGCAGCCGCCTAAGCGTGTTCTTTCGCTTCATCCTGCTCATTCCGATCGTGATTGTGGGGTTCTTCTGGGGCCTTCTGATGTGGCTTGCATCCATCGTCGGTTTCTTCGCGGTGCTGATCCTCGGCCGCTGGCCGAAGGGACTGCTCAACTTCATGGTCGGAGTCAACCGCTTCAGCATCCGGACCAATGCCTATTGGGCGCTGTTTACCGACAAATACCCCCCACTCGGCCTGAGATGATCCCTTAGTACGCCTCCGCGCGAGGCGGGTACGGTGTCGGCATTATGCAATACCAGTTGGTGTCGGCCGACTCCCATGTGAACGAGCCGCCCCACCTTTGGGCCGATCGGGTGCCCGCCAGATACAAGGATCGGGCCCCACGCATGGAGAGCTTCGATCAGGGCGACGCCTGGGTGCTGGAAGGGGCGCATGATCCCATCAACTTCGGCGGCAACTGCTCGGCAGGACTGCCGATTGACCAGCGTTCGGGGTGGGTGCGCTGGGACGAAGTCCGGGCTGGCGGCTACGACCCAGCAGCTCGAATCGGCGAGCAAGACCAGGATGGAGTGGACCTGGAGATTCTGTATCCCACCCCCCGGATCGGCAATCAACTGGTGTGGCACCGCGAAGATGTCGACTTCCATATTGCCTGCATCCGGGCCTACAACGACTGGCTGGCCGAGTTCTGCTCCCACAACCCTGACCGTTTGTGGGGAGTGGCCATTCTTCCCAATGTTGGGACGGACGATGCAGTAGCTGAGGTGCGCCGGGTCGCGGCACATTCGGGGATCAGGGGTGTGATGCTCGGGCGGTGGCCCAGTGGCGACGAGGTGCTGTCGGTCGACGACGACCCGGTGTTCGCCACTGCCGCCGAAGCCGGATTGCCACTGTCCATACACGTGGCATTCGCCACCCACGCCCAAGGGGACGTGGCCAAGATGAAGCTCACCGGCTCCATGCGGTTCTTCGACATGCCGGTAAGGATCACCCAGCTCATCGAGGGCGGCGTATTCGACCGATTTCCCGAACTCCAATTCTTGGCGGTGGAGACCGACAGCTCCTGGTTCCCCTACCTGCGAGAACAGATGGACGACCGCTTCCGGCGAGCCAACCCGGCCACGCGGGCGCCCATACAGCGGTCGCCCGGCGAGTACTTCGACACCAACATCGCCTCAACGTTCATCACCGACCACTACGGCATCGTCAATCGCCACCACATCGGGGTCACCCAGATGATGTGGTCCAGCGACTTTCCCCACGGCGGTTCGGATTGGCCGGATTCCCGTCAAACCATAGACAGCCACTTCGAGGGGGTGCCCGACGACGAGCGGCACTCCATCCTGGCGGGCAACGCTCTCAGGATTTACGGACAGGAAGTGAGCCCATGAGAGTTGGCGACATCACTGCCCCCGAGCACGCTGCCCACGGTAAGCCCCTCGATGGCGTCCGCATTCTGGCCATCGAGCAGATGCAGTCGCTGCCCTACGCCACCCAGCTCATGGCTCGTATGGGTGCGGAAGTGGTCAAGATCGAACACCCGGTGCGAGGTGACCTGGGCCGGGGCTCGACACCCGGCATCGCCGATCCCGACGGCCGGCAGGTGGGCAACACCTACCTGAGGAACAACCTCAACAAGCGCTCGGTGGGGATGGACTTGAAAAACCCCAAAGCCATCGACCTCATCCGCCGGATGATCACCAACTTCGATGTACTGGCCGAGAACCTAAAGCCCGGAACCCTGGACAGGAGCGGCTTGGGCTACCAGGACCTATCTGAACTGCACCCCGGCCTCATTTACCTTTCGGTGTCGGGCTTCGGGAACTTGAACGAGTCGCCCTATGGCCATTGGCCAGCCTATGCCACTATCGCCGAGGCCATGGGCGGCCTTTACTCCATCAATCGCGCCGAAGGTGAGCATGTGAAAGTGTCCCCGGTGGGAGCGCTGGGTGACACCGGCTCAGGTCTCTACGCGGTGATCGGGGTGCTCATGGCTCTGCGCCAACGGGAGCGCCACGGCCATGGCCAGCACGTGGACATCGCCATGTTCGACGCCATGGTGGCCTTTGGCGACATGGTGCCCAACTACTGGTCGCTGGGGGCCGACCCCCGGCTCCCCACCGCCATCATCAACGACGGCTTTCCCATCGACTCCGGCGAGTTGGTGATGCAGGTTGGCCGAGAGCACCAGTTCGAGCGCCTGTGCCATCTCATCGGTCGACCCGAGTGGCTGGAAGACGAGAGATTCTCCACCCGCGACGGCTGGCGGGAGAATCTGGACGAGATTCGGGATTCGGTCAGGGCGTGGGCCGGCAACCGCACCACCGTGGAAGCGGCCAACGAACTGGCTGCCGCCGGACTGGCCGCGGCCCCGGTGTTCGAGGCGCCCGACGTGATCGACGATCCCCATGTGGCTGCCCGACACATGATGGTGGAGATTCCCCGCGCCGACGCCGACACCCCGGTGCTGACCCCCGGCAATCCGGTGAAGATGTCGGCGGTCAGCGAGGGTCCCGACACCCGGCCGCCGTGGTTGGGCGAGCACACCGACGAGGTGCTGGCTGACGAACTTGGTCTGGGCGAAGAAGCAATCGCCGATCTCCGGTCCGACGGCGCTATCGGCTGATGGCGCAGCCCCCGCTTCGCTTCGACGGGCGCACCGCCGTGGTCACCGGCGCGGGCCAGGGACTGGGCCGGACCTACGCCAATCTGCTGGCCGACCGAGGAGCGCAGGTGGTGGTCAACGACATCGTGGCCGAAGCCGCTGATCGGGTGGCTGACGAGATCAACGCTTCTGGCGGCATTGGCATTGCCGACCACCACAGCGTGACCACCCCTGAAGGCGGCGTTGCTCTGGCCGAACTGGCCCAGGACGCATTTGGTGCCGTGCACATCGTGATCAACAACGCCGGCGTGAACCGGGCGGCCGAGTTCGCCGAAATGACACCAGAAAGCGGTTCGGAGCTATTCGAAGAGATGATCGCCATCCACCTGCTGGGGCCGTGCCATGTGCTGTGGCCCCTGTGGCCTGCCATGGTGGAGCAGGGTTATGGCCGGGTGGTCAACATCGCCTCGGGGGCGGTGTGGGGCTTGCGAGGCCAATCGGCCTATGCCGCCTGCAAGGCCGGGATAATGGGGCTGACCCGCACGCTGGCCCGGGAAGGCCGCTACCACGGCGTGCAGGTCAACTGCGCTCTTCCCTGGGCGGTTACCGACCCCAGCCCCGACCGCTCCGGCGACGAGTTCGGCGCCATCATCGAGGCCCACGTGCGCCCCGAGAATGTCGCCCCGGCGATTGTTTGGCTGGCCCACGAAGACTGCCCGACCACCGGAGAATCGTTCACCGTGGACGGCGGACGCATGGCCCGCCTCGCCTGGGTAGCCAGCCAAGGCCACACCGACCTAGCCCCCACCCCCGAGTCCTACCGCGACCACTGGGACCAAGTTATGGACCTTGCCGATTTCACCGTCCCGACCTCAACCAACGACCACATGCGCAATACGGTTATGCCCCACTTCAGTCCATCGACAGAGGAACTCCCTCCATCCCCGTAATCCAGGGCCGCCCCGCCGCGGCGAGCGCCTCCCATTTGGCAGCGGCGTCCGCAGGGTCGGTTTGGCCAAGCTCTTCGGGGGTCGGACCGATTCGGTCGACCAGCGGCGCCAGCGCCTCGGTGTCGAAGCCGTAGAACTCCGCGGCGTTCAACCCCAGGATGGCGGCAGTGTCGTCGGCGGGAATGTCCCAGAACGCCTCCGCCAGCGCCTTGCGGGTGTGAGGCCAGGTGCCTTCGGGATGGGGAAAGTCGTTGCCCCACATGATGTTGCCCACGCCGATCTCGAAACGCCGGGCGAGCTCGCGCCGTCGGGTGTTGGAGGCGCCGATCGCGCAGTTGCGGTCGAAGTAGTCGCTGGGCGCAAGGCTCAAGTGGCCGTAGGCGTCGGCCGCCAGCTTCTGGGCCCCGCCGTGCTCTCGCGAATAGGTGGCATCCATCGTCCACAGCATGTCGGCAGCCCAGAAACAGCCGCACTCGGTAACCGCATAGCGCAATCCCGGATACCGCTCGAACACGCCGGAGTACAGCAAGAACCACAGCGGACGGGTGGTCCACCACCGCACTTCGGCCACATACATCCCGATGAATCCGGGACCGGTGCCGTATTCGCCTCGCGGAGCGGCCCCCGAGTGGGTGTGAACCGGCATCTCCAGGTCTTGGCAGGCGGCCCACACCGGGTCGTAGCGGCGCTCGTGATAGCCGGGGGCCTCGTTCCACATGGAGGCGATGAGGATGCCGCCCCTCAGCCCCGACTCCCGAGCCCGGGCTATTTCGGCCACCGCGGCGTCCACGTCGGCGATGATCGGCACGACCGCCACACCGGCCCGACGCTCAGGACTGTCGTTGCACAGCTCGGCCAGCCAGCGGTTATGGGCACGAGCCCCGGCCAACAGCAACTCGGGGTCTTCGGCGAACGACATTCCCAGTCCGGCCCCGAACGGCGCCGACGCTCCGCCGGTGACCGCGTCGGCATCGGGAAAGATCACCTCGCCGGCAACACCGTCACCGTCTAGCTCGGCATCCCGCCGGGCCGCATTCCAGCCCCCTCGCAACCCCTCCTCGTTCTCGCCGAACCACTCCTCCTCGAACTCGGTGTTCCCCATGATGTTGCCCTGGCTGCGGATCGCGGCCCGCTGAACCATGAAGTCATCAAAGGCATCGTGGTACTTCGATTCCAAGTAGTCCCGATACTCCAGATTCGGCAGCCCCGCATGGCAGTCCGAAGAAATCACCAAATAGTGCTCACTCATGTCGGCCTCCTTGAGCGAACACTAGCCAAAGAGGCCAAAACCTGGGTCGGGCAGGCGGGATTTGAACCCACGACCTCTTCGTCCCGAACGAAGCGCGCTACCAAGCTGCGCCACTGCCCGTACTCCTAACAGTACCAAGAGGGAGGAGGAAAAAACCTAGGCAGGCTGGGGGGTGGCGCCGCCCCTCCTCCCAACCAAAGGGGAGGCAGAGAAAACCTAGGTGGGGCGGTGGGTGGCGCCGCAGGCGGAGCTGGCCGCACCGACGGCCAGGCCGCCGTAGGTGACAGGACCCGCCGCCCCGCCGGAGGATGGTCTAACCCAAAACCGCCGCAACAGCCCGCTGAACACTAACCGCATCCAACGGCTTAACAATCCACCCATCAGACCGAGCCTGCTTAGCCAAGTAAACATCAGCCTCCCGATCCAGCAGCATCAAAACCCGAGTCTCCGGCGCCCGCCCCATCTCCGCCTCCATGCGAAGATCCAGGCAGGTCGCCATCCCCCCCATATTGCCGATCTGAAGATCGCAAATCACCACATCAGGATCGTGCTCGCGCACCGCGTCCAACACCTCGACACCGGCCCGAACCCTGCTGATTTCGGATGTATCGCTGCCCAAAGCAGCATCTACCGTGTTGAATACGGAGTCGCTGTCGGTAGCCAAGAGCACATGCGTCACACCCCGATGGTATCCAAATCGATGTCAGTACATCATGCTGGGGAAATGTGTCTGGCCGATGGCTTTGAGGCTGTCCCGCGTTAGCATCAGGGGCGGTCAAGGGGAGGCACTGTGCTCGAGATCGAAGTCGAAAATCTGGACACGCACACGGTGCTTCGTCCCCAGGGCGAGATCGATGCCTATACCGTGGCCCAGTTCAGGGAGCGGATAGGCGACTTGGCCCTTGAGCCCCGGCTGCTCATCGATCTGGGGTCGGTTCCGTTCATGGACTCGGCTGGTTTGGGGGCGCTTATCGGCGGCATCCGGCGTATACGCGACTCCGACGGCGAGGTAGTGGTGGCCTGTGGAGAAGGCGCGTTGGCCCGACTGCTGCACACCACTGGGTTCGACCGAATCGTTCCGGTGGCCGAGACCCCAGAGGAAGCGCTGGCCTCGCTGCTGGGCACCGACTCCCCTGAGGCGTTGTAAGACAACAGTGCGATCACCGCGATTGAAGTTGGCTGCTGCCTGCCTCGTGGGAGGCGGCATCCTGGCTGCCGTCGGCTTTGCCGGAGCGGGATCGGCGACCGCCCAGTCAAAAGGTGCAGCCGATGCCGGCTTGGCTGTGGTGGTAGAGGTCACCGGCTTGCTGGATCCGGTAATGGCCGAGCTCATCGAAGACTCTGTGGATGAGGTGGCCAACGCGGGCGCCACCCTGCTTGTGTTCAGGGTCGACAGCAATCGCTCGGTGGTGTCCGACAAGCGACTGGGTGAGCTGGCCGACGCCATAGCCGCCTCGCCGGTGCCCATTGCGGTTTGGGTCGGCCCGAACGGCTCCTCTCTGGAAGGCAAGGTGGCCCAGCTATTTGCCGTTGCCGATGAAGTGGGCATCGCCCCCGGTACCAGCGTCGGCGATCTCGGCGCCCCGCTCCCCTTACTGGCCGAATATCCCGTGGCTTGGGCCAACCAAGAGCTGATCCGAGACCAAAAGCTCGGCTGGCGAGAGCTCATCTCCGAGAGGGTGATCCACTGCGAACCCCGGACCATCGACGATCTTCGAGACCGGTACAACGAGGCCGGCATCCCCTTCGATCCTCAGACAGTGCGGGTTCCCCCCGAAGTAGAGCAGTGCGTGGCCCCGCTCATCGGCGACTTCTTGGTCGACCTCGACCACCTCGGCTTCGCCTCCAACCTGATCAATGTGGACGGCCAACCTCGCCTAGAGCCGATTACCCAGGTTCAATTCCGAGGCTTGTCGCTGGCCCACCAGCTGTTCCACACCGTGGCCAGCCCCCCGGTTGCCTATCTGCTGTTGACCATCGGCATGGGGTTGATGCTGTTCGAGTTCTTCACCGCGGGCATCGGGGTCGCCGGCGTTTTGGGCGCGGTGTTGTTCATCTTGGCCGGCTACGGGTTGTCGGTTCTGCCTCACAACACCTGGGCGCTGGCGCTGCTGACTGCGTCAATGGTGGCGTTCGGCATCGACATCCAAACGTCGGTGCCCCGATTTTGGACCGGTGCAGGGATGGTTATGTTCGCCGCGGGAACGTGGTGGCTATACGACGGCGTGTCCATGTCTTGGATTCCCATGGTGGTGATGACCGGGTCGGTGGCCGTAGCCATGTTCTCGGGAATGCCGTCGATGGTGCGCACCCGCTTCTCCACGCCCACCATTGGACGGGGCTGGATGGTCGGCGAGTTGGGCGAGGTGGTTGAGGACGTCTCACCCGACGGGGTGGTGCGAATTCGGGGCGCGTTGTGGCGGGCTCGATGCAATAGGGCCACGCCCGTTCCCGTGGGCGACCAGGTCAAAGTGGTTGAAATTGACGGCTTGTGGTTGGAAGTGGAGCCCCTCGAGGGTGCGGCCCGCGACTATCGAGAGCGCCGTCGCTAGGGAAACAGGCGCCTCAGGACCCAGAAAAATAGTCAAGACTGCTTCTCAATTGCCTTGCCCTCATCTTGTGCGCGGCCAACTTCGCCTATAAGGTCCGCCAAAAGGGGGTAGTAAAGAGTGAGCGCCGTCACCAGCGAAAGGGCTTGGCAAGCAAAGGCAGCCTGTCGTGGGCCGCACGCGGCCGTGTTCTTCCCACCCCCGTCTTTTGAGCGCAAAGAAGAGAAACTCGAGCGGGAAGGCCGGGCCAAAGCCATCTGCGAGGAATGCAGTGTGATTGACGAATGCCGTGAATATGCCCTGAAAATCCGGGAGCAGCACGGCATATGGGGCGGCCTCAACGAGTTGGAGCGCCGGGAGATCCTCAGCCGACGCCGAAACTGATCCCCGCGCCGTTAGAGGCGGGGCCCGGCGATTCTCACATCACCTCTTCGGCGGGTCGCGCCATGCCCGTCCAGCCACGCCAACAGCGGCAATGCGTACTTGCGGGTGGTTTCCAAGCGTTCGCGCACTTCGGCCACGGTGACTCCATCGGGCTGGGAGGCCAGCATCTCGGCCAACACCGATCGGGCTGTCTCCAGGGTTGAGGCCGCGAAGAACACGCCATCCTGCTCCACGATCAAGCCCCGCTTCACCAACTCCCGCACTTCGCTCCGGTCCACGCCCACGGCTTCGGGATCAGGGGGGGTAAACGGTGCGGCCTCCAATGCCTCGGTGTACCGGTGGTTCTCAAAGGGGTCCAACTGACCTATGGGTCGGACTCGGCCCCCATCAGCGGCCACATCTTCTATGAGGCTCAGCACCGCCCGGTCTTTCTCGTCCAAGCCGGCGATATCCAGCCCCAGGGAACCGGCATCGTCTACCGCGGCGCGAAGCCGAGTCTTGGCTTCGTCGAGCACCGTGGGATTCACCACCCAGCGGCCGACATCGGCCTCTCGCCGTTGTCCGGTCAGCAGGGCGAGCCGATCAGCCTCCACCCACCCCCGCTCGGCCACCACTCGGTCGACCGACAAGTCGGGTTTGGCCCTTGAGGCGGGAAGCACCGGGTCGACGTCGAGCACGGTGCCGCCGCCGATGGTCTCGGCTCGGCCGCTTTCCCGCACCACGAAGCGATCTCCGGGCAACAAGGGCAGTCGGCGGGGAAGATGGAGCCGCACCAGGCCGGTTTCGCCGGGAGACAGCGCCTCAAGCCCGAGAATCCGCATTCGGGCCGGCAGCTCGCACGCCCCCACATACACGGCGTGGGCCCCTCGGCGGGACACGTCGTGGTCGAGGGTGCTCAGCACCGTCAAAGAGGCGTCGAACCGGTTGGTCAGATGCCACTGCCCGGCCCGCACCAGCACATCGCCGCGGGCCACTTCTTGGTGGCCGACTCCCGAGAGATTGACCGCCACGCGGTTGCCCGGCCCGATCTTGGTGCGCTGGTCGTGATGGCTCTGCAAGGCCCGGATTCGAACCGCCGTGCCCCTGGGTCGCAGCTCCAACTCATCGTCCACCCGGATTTGGCCGCCGCCCAATGTGCCGGTCACCACTGTTCCTGCGCCCCGGGCGGCGAAGGCCCGATCAACCCACAGCCTCGGACGGCGGTGGTCGGCCGCCGCGGGGGTCCGATCAACCAGATCGTCCAACGCGGCTCGCAGGTCATCGAGACCCAGACCGTCGACCACGTCGGTCTCCACCATCGGCGCACCGGCCAAAAACGTGTGCTCAACCCGCTCCTCCACCTCCAAGCGGGCCAGCTCGGCGATATCGGCGTCGCACAAACCCACCTTGGTCAAGGCGATCAACCCGTGGCCCACCCCCAGCAGCTCCAGGATGCGGAGGTGCTCTTCGGACTGCGGCATCCATCCCTCGTTGGCCGCCACCACGAACAAGCAGGCATCCACCGCGCCCACCCCGGCCAGCATGTTGCGGATGAACCGCTCATGGCCGGGTACGTCAATAATCGACACCGATCGTCCCGAGGGCAACTGTGCTGAGCCGAAGCCCAGGTCGATGGTCAGGCCTCGGGACTTTTCCTCCGCAAATCTGTCCGGGTCAACCCCGGTGAGCGCCTGCACCAGCGTGGACTTTCCGTGGTCCACATGGCCGGCAGTGGAAATGGTGATGCTCACCCAAGAGCTTTCAGGGCGGCAATCACCGTTTGGTCATCGTCGGGGGCCACTGTCCGCAGATCCAGCCAGGTGCGGCCGTCGCTCACTCGGGCGATGACGGGCGGGGTTCCGGCGCGCAGTTCAGAGGTGTGATCTCCCTCCAGCACCACTCCGCGTGAATCGATCTCTGTGCCGGGGAGCGTGCCGCCGCCGGGCACCGACGCCATCTCGGCCACCTTGCCCGCCCCCGACTCGGCCACCACCACCTGCGCCCGGCTCTCCAGGTCGGCGGTGGCCAACGACGCCATCCGCC
>JAJEEH010000098.1 GCA_022821105.1 Acidimicrobiia bacterium | reverse complement strand
TCAGCTGATCGAGCCAAACCAAGTCGTGTTCTCGGCGCTCTTGGTCCCTCTGGAACAGGGAGCGCACCTAGGGATCGTTGGAGTGCACAGGATCGCGGCGGGCCATGGCTTGCAGGCTCACCAGGTGGGCCCGGCGCAGCTCAAAGAGCGCCAGCCGCCGGTCGGGGGGAAGGAAGCGGCAGAACGCCAGCTGCAAGCGGAAGCGCCGCTCGTTGTTGGCGTCTTCTTGCAGAAGCTCTAGCAGGTGGTCTTCGCCGGCCTCGGTGATCTGGTACACCTTGCGGGTTCGCCCTGATTTCGACCGCGTGCTGCGCTTCC
The DNA here is from genome assembly GCA_022821105.1 of Acidimicrobiia bacterium. Classification (GTDB taxonomy): domain Bacteria; phylum Actinomycetota; class Acidimicrobiia; order Acidimicrobiales; family Bin134; genus Poriferisocius. The sequence continues at coordinate 14,341 of JAJEEH010000098.1, read as the reverse complement.
GGCCGCGTCGAGCAGGCTCTTCAGAAGTCTGGTCGTCGGTGACGAGCTCCGGGGCCACGGCGGTGGAGCTAACCCAGCCGCGCCGCTCCAAGCGGGCCAAAGCGGGATAGAGGGCGCCGTAGGAGTTGGCGTATCCGCCGACCAGAGACTTGAGGCGCTTGTTCAGCTCGTAGCCGTGGAGGTCGCCCTCCTTGAGCAATCCGAGCACCGCGAGGTCCAACATTGGACCGCGATTATATCGATTCGCTATATCAGGTCAACTCGTTGGTGCGCTATAGAAGTGGGCCCTCAGCCGAAAAGGGCAACAGACAGGTCTTCTGGGCCGCGGATTGATCGGGGATCGTGGGGGTCGGGGTTGGCGTTGGGCACGGTTACGGAGTGGTCGGTGATGTAGTTGCGGTGGTCGATGGCCCATTTGCCGTTTCGACGGGACCATTGGTCGACATAGCGCCCTCGGCTGAATATGTCGGCCGTGTCGGGGCCATCGCCGAAGGGCAGGGTTCGCAGCGCCACGGTCACATAGGCCTCGCTCACTGCTCGATCCCCGTCCACTTGGATCAACACGTTGGTGATCTGATGGGAATGGGTGGACATTCCGGCGTGAGCGGTCCAAACCCAGTCCACGAACTCGTGGCCGGTGCCCTGGAAGATGTCTTCGCCGTAGTCGGCGGTTCCATCGGGGTGCCAAACCGCGTAGGCGGCCGGTTTGTCCATCCGGTCGAGGGCCCGGCAATAGCCGTAGATCACCTCGGTGATGGCCTGCTTGGCCACCATGGTTTCAAGAACATCCGTGCTGATGGGGTCAGTCATAGGCCCATTCTCTATCGTTTCGCGCATGTCAGACCTCATCATCCGCGGCGGCAACCTGATTGACGGAACCGGAAGCCCGGCCCGACCCGCCGATGTTCGCATCAATGGAGGCGTCATCACCGAAGTGGGTCCGAGTCTGGCCCCCGATGGCGAGAGCGAACTGGATGCCGGCGGCTGCTACGTGTCCCCCGGGTTCATCGACTCCCACACCCATTTGGACCCGTCCATGTTCTGGGATCGGAGCTGTGATCCGATGCCTCAGCATGGGGTGACCACCGCGCTGATCGGCAACTGCTCGCTGTCGTTGGCCCCGGCCAAGGCGGAGAATCTCGACGAGCTCATCGACGTGTTCTGCTACATCGAGGACATGCCGATCGCCGATTTCGAGTCGGGTATTCCCTGGTCATGGGGGTCGTGGCGCCAATACCGCGACGCCATGAACGAAGGCGGTATCGCCCTGAACATGGCCTCGCTGATCGGCCATTCCATGCTGCGCATCTACGTGATGGGCGATGATGCCTGGACCCGGGAGGCCACCGAGGAGGAGATCGCCGCCATGGCCGCCGAAATGGCTGACGCCATGGATGCGGGCTGTTACGGATTCAGCACATCGTTCTTCGATTTGGACCGCCGTAGTCGCCCGGTGCCCAGCCGGCTGGCTTGTGATGGGGAACTGAGCGCGCTGGCCGATGTGCTGGCTGCCGCGGGCCACGGCCTGGTGGAGTTCATCCCCAACCTCACCGGCGAGGATCCCGAAGCCGACATTCGCAGAATGGCCAAGGTGCTCGGACCCCGGGGGGTGACCTCTATCTGGAACGGGGTTTCCCACAGCGACATGGCCCCGCACCGCCCGGACGAATACATGGCGTTCACCCAGGCGATCAGAGATGAGGGCTGTGACATGTGGCCCATCTCCTCGCCCCGCACCGTGGACCTCAACGTGAGCTGGGATCAGACCATGGTGTTCATGATGCTGCCCAAGGGGTGGAACCAGATCATGGGAGTGGCAGGCGAAGCCCGACGGGAGATGCTGGCCGATCCTGGCTGGCGGGAGATCGCCCGCAACGAGTGGGACGCCACCGAGAAGTCGCTGTTTCCCATCAATCGGCCCGACTTCGCTCGGTTCACCTCGGTGACCCGCTCCGAGAACGAGAGTTGGCTGGGGCGTTCGCTGGCCGAGTTGACCGAGGCTCGGGGCGGCCACCCCTCGGATGTGTTCGCCGACTGGATTCTGGAGAACGACTTGGAACCCGGCGTGGTGGCCATGGGGGTGAGCAACAGCAACATTGACGCCGTAGCCCAGATGATTGCCGACGACCGCTGTCTGATCAGCGCCTCCGATGCCGGAGCCCACGTGCAGATGATGTGCGCGGCGGGCGACACCACCCTGCTGTTGACCCGCCACGTGCGCGAGCGGGGCGATCTTGAACTTGAGCAGGCGGTTTATGAGATCACCGGCCGTCAGGCCGAAATCATGGGGTTCAACGACCGGGGCCGCCTGATGCCCGGCTATGCCGGTGACGTGACGGTGTTCGACTTGGACGAGCTCTCCTGGGACATCGATGGGTTCGTGTCCGACCTGCCCTCGGGCGCTCCTCGCTTGCGGCGTCCAGCGGGGGGCTACCGAGCCACTGCGGTCAACGGTGTGCTCACCCAGGTGGAAGGCTCGCTCACCGGTGCCAACCCCGGCGCGGTGCTCGACGCCAACACCCCGGCGCCCTGAGGCCTACCGCTAGGACGTCGCGGCGATCTTGAGGGGGAACAGCTCCGCCACCCGGTGAAAATCCTGATCGGCGGTCAGAATCTCTGATCCAGTTCGCAGCGCGATGTTGGCGATCATGCAGACGATGTATCCCGGTGGGGTGATGCCTTTGGCCCGGCAGACTCTGCTGATGCGGGCCGCGCCCTCGAAGTCGGCCACATGGTCTACCGGGACCCACGACACCGATGTCAGCAGGTTGTAGAGCTGCTGGTGGCTCTGGGTGTCTTTGGCCCCTCCCAGCACCTCCATCAGCACCGGTTCGGTGACGGCCACATTCTGGCCGCCCTCGACGATGAGCTCGACCAGCTTTCGGTGGGCCGGGGATTCGGTGCCCCGGTCGAACTCCATCCAGGCCGAGGTATCGGCGAGGATCACCCGACAGGACCGATGGGCTGAAGGCCGGTGTCGGCCGGGATCTCACCGATGAGCTGCGCCCCCTGCATTGAGAGGATCTCGTCGGTGGTCAGGGGCAGGCCGGCCGAATGGCGAAGGGCTAGATGGACGGCCTCGGTCTTGGTGCGCACTCCATAGCGGCGCATGACGATGTCGATGAGCCGGTCGTCGATCTCAATATTGGTGCGGGTTCGGTCGTCCACGATCCCAAACTACACCCAATTGGTGTATCAAGTGTGGAATATGTGTATAGAGCCTAATAGGCAGTCCCTAATAGTCAGTGCCCCGGGACGCGTTGTGGGCGCCCCAACCATTGGGGATGTATCCGTCCATGGTCACGGAGCGTTCGGTGAACAGCCAGCGGCCGTCCACCACGCCATATTGGTCGATGTAACGCCCCCAGTGGTCGAGGCCGTGCTCCATGATCACGTGGTAGTAGCAGCGGCCCTTGGCCTCCGTGGGTGAGATGAGGTCGATCTGGTGGGTGGCGGTGTGGTGGCGGATGTACTTGGGGGTACCGCCGCCGATGTCGGACAAAGTGTCTTGGGCGCCGGTGAAGATGGTGCGGATCTCGTCGATGCCGTACTTGTCGGGCTGTGTCGGGGTCCGCATGATGGCGTCGGGGGCGAACAGATCCATCACTTGGTCGAACCGACCCGAGTCTCCGTTGGCGTTGTACCGGGCCACCAGGTCCCGGATCGACTCCCGAGCGATCAATTCCCAATGCTCCATCGTCTGACCGTACATCGTTTCGGCGCCAGGTTGGCCGTTAGGGTGCGGGCGTGAGCTTTGACGAGAGAACTCCGGTGTTGGTGGGGGTGGGAACGGCTGCTCAGCGGCTTGAGGACCCATCTGATGCCGTGGAGGCAGTGGGATTGATGGCTCAGGCGCTGATGGCGGCGGCTGATGATGCCGGCACTGGCAGCCTTATTGGCCGGTTGGATCAGGTGAGGGTTACCAAGGGGACTTGGGGGTATTCAGATCCGGCTCGCTGGGTGGCCGATGCGGTGGGGGCGAATCAGGCCCGCAGTTTTCTGGCCGATGTGGGCATCTTGCAGACCGCAGTGATGGGCGATGCGGCGGCTTCCATTGCTTCAGGTTCGGCCGACGTGGTGGCGGTGGTGGGCGGAGAGGCCAAGTACCGGGGATTGCGGGCATCGATCACCGGCATTGATGCCCCCGACACCGACCAGGGAGGGGCGGAGCCGGATGATTTCGTGACCCCTCACGGCATGATCATCAGCCGGGCCGAGATCGACACCGGGTTGGTGATGGCCACCCACCATTACGCCATGATCGAAAACGCCCGTCGGTTTGCCGATGGCCAGACCATCGACGAACACCGCGATGAAGTGGCCGGACTGTGGGCTCGATTCGCTCAAGTGGCCGCGGCCAACCCCGACGCATGGTTCCGGGACGGTCTGGATGCTTCGGCCATTGCCACGCCGGAGAACGGGAACCGGTGGCTGGCCTGGCCTTATACCAAGTGGCACAACTCCCAGTGGAATGTGGACCAGGCCGCCGCGCTGATCTTCTGCTCTGCGGGGACCGCTCGGGCCCTGGGCATCTCCTCGGATCGCTGGGTGTTCCCCTGGGCGGCGGCCGAATCCAACCACATGGTGCCGGTAACCGAGCGGCCCGAGCTCCATCGCAGCCCGGGATTCGCCCATGCCGGGCGGGCTTTGAGCCAACACCTGGGGTTGGCGCCGGCCGAAGCCGATCACGTGGACCTTTACTCCTGTTTCCCCATCGCAGTGCGTACCCAAGTCTTGGAATTGGGCCTCGACCTCGACCGAGATCTGACTGTCACCGGGGGAATGACTTGGGCCGGCGGGCCGCTCAACAACTACGTGATTCAGGCGGCAGTGAAGCTCGCCCAGGTGCTGCGGGCTGATCCGGGATCGACCGGTTTGCTCACCTCTATCAGCGGCATGATCACCAAGCAGGGGGCCAGCGTGTGGTCGGCCGAGCCTCCGACAAGACCGTTCGCCAACATCGATGTGACCGACGCAGTGGCTGCCGAGCTCCAGCCCAAGCTCTATCGCACCGGCGATAACGAGCAGGCCGAAGTGGTGTCCTATACCGTGATCTGGGGCCGGGAAGGCCCCGAGCGGGCGGTGGCCATCGGGGAGTTCGGCGACGGTGCGCGGACGCTACTCGTCTCCCCCGCCCCCACCGTCATGGCCGCCGCCGTCGTCGAGGAGTTCTGCGGCCGTACGGTCACCGTGGCTGCCGACGGGTCGTTCGCTCTCACTGACTGAACCGGGGGTAGGCGGCCCGGCGCTGTCGTCAGCGTCGCTCTCGTTGCGGATCCACACGGTGCGCTGGGGGAAGGGGATCTCGATGCCGGCCGCATCGAAGGCCTTTTTGATGCGAGCCCGGAGCACGCGTCCCACCGCCCACTGCTCGCTGGGGTCGGTCTTGACCACCAGGCGGATGACCACCGCGTCGTTGCCCAGTTCTTGAACTCCCCACACTGAGGGCTCCTCCAGGATGGTGAGGTCCGGGTCGTTCTCGTGCCACAGCTCGTCGGCCACTGCCTTCATGATCTCACTGGCCTGGTCGATGTCGGTGTCGTAGCTGACCCCGATGTCCAAGATGGCCCTTGACCAAAGCTGTGAGTGGTTGGCGGTCCGATGGATCTCTCCATTGGGCACGGTCCATACGACGCCGCTCACATCTCTGAGGGTGGTGGTGCGGAGGCTTACCTTCTCGATGGTGCCCGAGGTGTCGCCCACGTCCACTACGTCGCCCACCCCGAACTGGTCCTCAATGAGGATGAACATCCCGGCCAAGAAGTCCCGCACCAGCGACTGGGCCCCGAAGCCGACCGCCAAACCGGCGATACCGGCGCCGGCGATCAGTGGGGCCAAGTCGATGTTGAGCTCGCTCAAGCACAACAACGCCGCCACCGCCAAGATGAGCGCAGTGGCCAGGCTTTTCAGGACCGCGGCGATGGTCTCTATCCGCTGGGCACTGCGGACCTGGCGCTCTTGAATGCGGTTGATGGCCTTGGCCGCCCGGGCGCCGAAGTCCAGCTTGCCGGCGTTCTCAAGTTGCTCTTCGGTGTCGCTCTCGCTCTGGCGGACCAGGCGAGCCACCCCCCGTTCGACCACCTTGTGGACGATCTTCTTGATGATCCAGGCCACCAGAAGGATGAGGATGATCCGCAGGGGCCGCTCCACTACCCAGCCGATGATCTCGGCCAGCCGCTCGTTCTCGGTGTTGTCGAAGACCAGCTCGCAGAAGAACCCCGGATCGGGGCCGCAGGCGTCGGTGACAGTTGCCGCAGGAACTACGAGAGCCATCGGGTCAGCGTACCGGCGTGCTTATCGGATGAGTCAGTCCAGGCGGTACACCCGGGCGGCGTTGTCGTGGAGGACCTTGGCCAAGAGCTCGTCGCTCAAGTCGCCGAGGGCCCACTGCGCGTAGTCCCGGGGGTACTGGGCCGGGGTGGCCGGGCCGGGGTGCTGGCAGGTGGGGTGGGGGTAGTCGGTCTCGTACAGGATGTTGTTGGGGAACCGTTTGATGGCATTGACCGCCCCGGCCTGCTCGAACCAGAAGCAACCGTAGATCTGGCGCTCGAAGTACTCGCTGGGCAGCAAGTCGTACTCAGGGTGCTCCAGATGGACGCCGCCGTTGCGCCATTGCCAGTCGAATGCCTCGAGAGCGGGGGGAATCCAACCGGCACCGCTCTCCACCGATACCAGTTGCAGCTCCGGGAACCGGTGGCACACGCCGCCGAATATGAGATCGGCGATGCAGCGCATGTTGTCCAAGAAGATGAGCGACGACACCTTGGCGAAGTTGGTCATCCACCCCATCTCGGCCTCATCGGCCATGAGGGTGCCCATATTGCCCCCGCCCACGTGGAAGCTCACCGCCAGTTCAGCCTCTTGGGCCAGCGCCCAGATGGGATCCCAGTGCTGATGGCCCAGCGGGGGTTGGCCGTAGTCCTGGGGCTGGTTGCAGAAGTTGATGGCCCGGTGGCCGAGTCCGGCACACCGCTCGATCTCGGCCAGCGACAGCTCGATGTCCCAGAATGGCACCGCGGTGATGGGAATGAGCCGGTCGGGGGCGGCCGAGGTCCAGTCGCAGAGGAAGTCGTTGTAGGCGGCCACGCACTGGGCCACCACCTCCCGGTCGCCGAGGCGTAGGAAGTAGCCGTTGCCGAACCCGCCGACGTTGGGGTACAAGATCTGAGCCCAGATGCCCTGGCTGTCCATGAACTCCAGCCGGGCCCCGGCGTCGTACATTGATGGAGCGATCTCGTCGTAGGTCTCAGGGATCTTGAGCGGCATCAGCCCGTCGAACCCGGCCATGGAGTAGTAGCCGGGCGTGCCCAGGCTCTCCCCATTCACCATCCAGGTGTCCCGCCCGTCCACCCGCTCAATGTGGGGCACCTTGTCGTGCAAGCTGGCCGGCATTCGCGCCGTCCACACATCCGGAGGCTCGGTGAGATGCGTGTCCACATCAATGACCTTGAACCGCTCAAACAGATCTGTGCTCATGGGCTGACCGTCCTTCTAGGCGTCGAGGGGGTTGTCGGGGGCGGCGTCTAGGAGGGCGCGGCCGAGTTCTAGGGCGGGGCCGGTGCCGGCGAAGACGTGTTGGGTGCCGGCGTGGATGTCGCGGAAGGCCCGCTGGAGGCCGCCGGAGCGGAGGGCGTCGGTTCCGGCCAGAAGATAGGCGCGGCGCAGGATGTCGGCGCCCTCCTGGGTGACGAACACGGTGGCCTGGCGGGTGAGGATCACGTCCATCGGGTCGACCACGCCGGTCTCAACCACGTTGCGCTCGGCGGTGGCAAAGGTGTCGTGGAGCCAGCCGCGGGCCGCCCGGAAGCGGGATTCCAGTTCCCCGATCTCGTGGACGAAGCGGTCGTTTTGGGCCAGAGGGGTGGCATCGCCCATGCGGTGCTTGGAGCGGGCCACCGAGTGCAGCTCGTCGAGGCCCCGTTGCACCACTCCGATCGCGAATCCGGCGTGGCCGGCGGCGGTGAGTGGCATCACCCCCAGCTTGTAGAGGGGGCCGCCCCGGTACACGGTGAGGTCGAACATGTCGAAGGTGGAGGTGGCCGGTACGTACACGTCTTCGAGGGTGTAGTCGTAGCTGGCGGTGGCCTGGAGGCCCATGACATCCCAGTTGCCGGTGATCTGGGCCTTCTCCACCGGGTAGATGGCAAACAGGAAGCGGGGATCGACGCCCTCGGGCTCCTCGGTGAACACCCCGGCGCCGGCCCACTGAGCGTGGTTGATACCGCTGCCGAACGAGTAGCGGCCATTGAGGCGGAAGCCGTCGCCGTCGGGAGTGGCGGTGCCGTTGGGCGCGAACTGGCCGGCCGACAGGGGCACCCCGTCGGAGAACATCCGCTCGATGTGCTCATCGGGGCACCAGGCCGCGAAATAAGCCGTGGCCGCACAACTGGCCATCAGACACCAGCCCACCGAGCCGTCAGCCCGGGAAATCTCTGTCCACACATCGATGCAGTCGTTGACGGGAATCTCGATCCCGCCCACCGCGTCCGGCACCATCACCTTGTGCAGTTCGGCATCGACCAGGGCGTTCACCGTCTCCTGGGGAATCGGCAGCCCGTCGCTCTTCGCCGCGTTCTCGTCGATCAGCGAGCGCAGCTCCCGAGCCCGGTCAAGGTATTCGCTGGCCATGCCTCAAACCCTAGAAGCCAAAACCAACACAGGGGAACCCGCCGCGGGGCTCTAGACCCCGGCGGGCTGGCGGGCGGGGAGGCCGAGGATTTCGACGGCTTGGGTGGCGGTGGCCACGGGGCGGCCCATGTCAGCGGCTAGGGCCGCAACTTCGGCCACCAGCTCGTGGTTTGGCCGGGGGCGGTTGCCGGCGTAGTCCTCGTGGCCCACTCGGAGGTGGCCGCCCCGTTCCAGGGATAGCTGGGGGATCGGGGATTCGATGAGGTCGCCACCCACCACCGCGGCAAACCAAGGCAGGTCGCAGCCGACCAACTCCAGCATCTCCAGGTAGGCGTCCAGCGCCTTTTCAGTGGGGGGCAGCCCGAAACTCACGCTGTCGCCGATGGCGAAGTAGCCGCCCGGGCCGCCGAAGTAGAACTTCACGAAGGAGCCGGGGGTGAGCTGGCCGAAGCGCCAGTAGGAGAGCACGTTGCGCAGAAAACCGGGCTCGAAGATGGCGAAGTGCATGCCCAGGCCCAGCCGGTTGCACTGCTCGATGGCCACCTCCATATCGGCGAAGGAGTTGACATAGACAAAGCTGTTGGGATCGGGCAGGCCGTTGGCCCCGGCCTTGCCCAAGATCATGGAGCCGGGGTCGATGAACCCCAGCCGTTGCAAGCCGCCCTCGGCCAGATACTCCAGGTGGCCGAGCTTCTCGGCCATGTCTTGGCCCCATCCCAGCGTGGGGAGCACCAGCGCGTCGGGGTCGGCGGCCACCCAGGGCTCGAAGGTGGCCCGATACTCGGCGGCGGCCTCGGCTGCGGGCACCCGCATATTGGCTATGTGGCAGTGGACGATCGTCGCCCCGGCCTCGATGCAGGCCAAGCCCTCCTCGATGAGCTCCTCCCGGCTGATGGGCACATGGGGGTTGCGCTCGCGGGTGGTGGTGCCGTTGAGGGCGACTTCGATGATGACCGGCGTTGAGTCCATGGCCTGAGAGTACCGTCGGGAGTCGTGGGGCGGGCCAGCGACACCAACAGATTGCCCAGCGGCAATCGAATGGCCGGGTCGAGACCGTGAGCCGAGAGTGGAAGGCGTTGTGGCTGGTGTCGCTGGCCTCGGCGGCCAGCTCACTGGACGTGACGCTGATGTTCGTGGCCTACCCGGAGATCATCGACACCTTCAGCGATACTCCGGTCACCCAGGTGTCCTGGGTGATCAGCGGATACAACATCATGGTGGCGGCCCTGCTCATTCCGGCGGGGCGACTGGCCGACCGCATCGGCCACCGACGGGTGTTCCTTTGGGCCATCGCCATATTCGTGACCGGCTCAGCCGCGGTGGGTCTGGCGCCCAATGTGCCGGCCATGATCGCGGCTCGGTGCTACCAGGCCTTCGGCGGCTCCAGCCTCATCACCTCCGGTTTGGCCCTGGTGATGTCCACCCTCGGACCCCAGCGCCGGGCCATCGCGGTGGGCGTGTGGTCGACAGTGGCCGGGGTGGTGGCCTCTCTCGCGCCCACGCTGGGGGCGCTGGCCATCGAGTTCGCCTCCTGGCGGGCCGGGTTCTTCCTGGTCGCTCCGGTGGGGGTGGCGGTGCTGGCCCGCCGAAGCCTGATCTCCGAATCGACGGCGGACGAAGACGCGGAGCTGCCCGACATGGTCGGGGTGGTTTTGGCCGGACTCAGCACTGCCGCCCTGGTGCTGGGAATAGTGCAGTTCAACGAGTGGGGATCGGGCGATCCCCGGGTAATCGGGGCGTTCGTGGCGGCCGTGGTGGGAATGGCGGCATTCCTGGTTCGCTGCGGTCGGCACCCCTCGCCGGTTATCGATCTCGCTTTGTTCCGAAGCCGAGTGTTCGCGTCCACCGCGGTGGTGGCGGTGCTGGTGGGGGTGGCGTTCTTCGGCATCTTCCTGGCACTGGTGCAATTCCTCAGGGGGCCATGGGAGTACAGCACCCTTGAAGCCGGGTTGTTGCTCACCCCGCTCACTGCGGCGTCCAGCACGGTGGGCTACGCCACCGGCCGGATCATGGAGCGGTTCGGCCACCGAGTGGTGATGGTTCCCGCGGCCGGCTGCATCGCCTTGGGCTGCCTGTGGGTGGCGGTGTTCGCCGGTGCGGAGAGGGAGTGGGCGGCAGTTTGGTTCCCGGCTGCGCTGTTGATGGGCTTCGGAGTGGGCACCGCTTTCCCCGGGGTCAACAGCGCCATCGCCTTCGGTGTGCCCCCTGGCCAGCTGGGGTTGGCCGCGGGCACTGTCCAAACCGTCATCCGCATCGGAGGTGCGGTGGGAGTGGCCGCCGGGGTGGCCATGCTGGGAGGCGATTTGGACGATTATGACCTGTTCTTCACCGTTTTGGCCATCGTTTGCGGGGCGGCCGGGCTGGCGTCGTTAGGCATGGCGACCCACAAGAAGGAAAATTGAGTGGAATACCCTCAACTTGTGCCGGTTAACCATAGAGGAAGTAGTGATTTGAGACGAGGTGCATGCCGATGCTTGACCCCAACCGGTGGACCCTGAAGACCAGGGAGGCATTCAACGACGCCACCGCCACGGCCCAATCGAAGAGCCATCCTGAAGTAACCCCCGACCACTTGTTGCTGGCGCTGATCGGCCAGACCGATGGGGTGGTGCTGCCGATTTTGCAGCGCACCGGGGTGGTGCTGCCAGAGCTGCGGGCGCAGTTGGAGGCCGAGCTGGATCGACTGCCGTCGGCCTACGGTGCCGAGGTCGGCCCCGCTCGGGAGTTGGTGAAGACCATCGAGACCGCCGATGTCGCCCGCATCGAACTGGAAGACGAGTACCTGTCTACCGAACACCTTCTGCTGGCCATGGCCGACCGGGTGGGGGTGGGCCGCAACCGGCTGCTGGAGGCTCTGGCCGAGGTGCGAGGGTCTCACCGGGTGACGTCCACCACCCCGGAAGACTCCTACCAGGCGTTGGAGAAGTACGGCCGAGACCTCACCGTGCTGGCCCGTGAAGGCAAGCTCGATCCGGTGATCGGCCGGGACGAGGAGATCCGCCGCACCATCCAGGTGCTCAGCCGCCGCACCAAGAACAATCCGGTGCTGATTGGCGAGCCCGGCGTGGGCAAAACCGCCATCGTGGAGGGCCTGGCCCTGCGCATCGCCGACGGAGATGTGCCCGAAGGACTGAAGAACAAGCGGCTGGTGGCCCTCGACATGTCGGCCATGGTGGCCGGGGCCAAGTACCGGGGCGAGTTCGAAGAGCGGCTCAAAGCGGTGTTGAAGGAGATCACCGACGCCGACGGCGAAGTGATCACCTTCATGGACGAATTGCACACCATTGTGGGGGCGGGCGCGGCCGAGGGGGCCATGGATGCCGGCAACATGATCAAGCCCATGCTGGCCCGTGGGGAGCTGCGCATGATCGGCGCCACCACGCTGGACGAGTTCCGCACCCACATCGAAAAGGACGCCGCCTTAGAACGCCGCTTCCAGCAGGTGTACGTGGGCGAGCCGTCGGTGGAGGACGCCATCGCCATATTGCGGGGGCTCAAAGAGCGCTACGAAGTCCACCACGGGGTCCGCATTCAAGACGCCGCCCTGGTGTCGGCGGCCGTTCTCTCCGACCGATACGTGACCGGGCGGTTCCTCCCCGACAAGGCCATCGACCTGATGGACGAGGCCGCCTCCATGCTCCGCATTGAGATCGACTCCATGCCTACCGAGATCGACGTGGTGGACCGCCGCATCCGCCAACTTGAGATCGAGCAGGTGGCGCTGGCCAAGGAATCCGATGCCGTGTCGGCCGAGCGCTTGGAAGTCCTCGAAGAGGAGCTGGCCAATCTGCGCGAAGAACTGGCCGGCATGCAGGCCCATTGGCAGTCGGAGAAGGAGGCCATCGGCCAGATCAGAACGCTGAAGGAAGAACACGAGGCCCTCAGCACTGCCCTCGAGCGAGAAGCCGACCTCGAGCGGGCCGCCGAGATTCGCTATGGGAAGCTGCCTGAACTGGAGCGCCAGATCGCGGAGGCCGATCGGCGGCTAGTGGAGCTCCAGGCCGACCGGCAGATGTTGAAAGAGGAAGTCGACCCCGAAGACGTGGCCGCCGTGGTGTCGCGCTGGACCGGCGTACCGGTAACCCGCCTGATGGAGGGGGAGACCGACAAGCTTCTGCGCCTGGAGTCGGTGCTGGGTCAGCGGGTGATCGGCCAGACCGAGCCGGTGCACCTGGTGGCCTCGGCCATCCGTCGAAGCCGGGCCGGGCTGTCCGACCCGAACCGGCCCATCGGATCGTTCCTGTTCATCGGCCCCACCGGGGTGGGCAAGACCGAGCTGGCCCGCACGCTGGCCGACTTCTTGTTCGACGACGAGCGGGCCATGGTCCGCATCGACATGTCGGAGTACATGGAGAAGCACAGCGTGTCCCGCCTCATCGGCGCCCCGCCCGGGTATGTCGGCTTCGACGAGGGCGGCCAGCTCACCGAGGCGGTGTGGCGACGGCCCTATGCCGTGGTGCTGCTAGACGAAATCGAGAAAGCCCACCCGGAAGTCTTCAACGTACTCTTGCAGCTCATGGACGACGGTCGCCTGACCGACGGGCAGGGACGAACGGTTGATTTCGCCAATGCCGTGCTGATCATGACGTCCAACCTGGCCGTGGATCCCAAGGAGTACTTCCGCCCGGAGTTCGTCAACCGAATCGACGACATCGTGACGTTTGGAGAGCTGAAGCCAGAGCATCTGGCCCAGATCGTCGACCTCCAGATCGACCGCCTGGCGGAGCGTCTGTCCGACCGCCGAATTCACTTGGTGGTGACCGACGAAGTGCGGGCCAAGCTGGCCATCGATGGCTACGACCCGGCTTTTGGCGCTCGTCCCCTCAAGCGGGTGATCCAGCGGGACTTGGCCGATCGATTGGCCGAAGCAGTGCTCAGCGGCACGCTTGCCGATGGCGCCACCGCAACCGCATTTCTCGATGAATCCGGAGACATCATCATCGGCTGAGCCTCCCCGCGGGCTCGACGTGGATTGGAAGACATCCGGGCGGGTTTATACGTTCGCGTGGTGCCTGCACCCGGACGAATCGCCGTTGCTTTCGGCCGCGCCTGCGGGACGGCTGGGGTGTGCTTGCTGGCTTTGGTGCTCGGCATGGCCGGAGCCAGCGCGCAGAGCGCTTCGGGCACGGGGTTCACCCAGGAAGATGTGGCGATACGCGACAACCTGATTGCCGCACAGGAAACGCTGCTCAACGTCTACCGATGTCAATTTGGAATCGACATCCAAGAAGTGCCCGGCGGGTGTACCGATGGCCTGCCCACGCAGGGACTTTCCCAGCCTGCGGAGTTTGAGGGTATCCCCACGCTCGAAGACATCGAGGTGCGCGACCGGCTGATCGCGGTGCAAGAATCGCTGCTCGACACCTACCGCTGCCGGTTCGACTTCGAGATCGACACCCATATCACCCCCGAAGGGTGTCCCGGCCAAGCCGACTCTGAGGCAATTCTGACACTCGATCTAGACCCAATGGTGCGGCCCGATGACTTTGATGGGGATCCGCCCAGTGGGCTCATCACCCCGACTGGCGTGTCGGTCGCTGTCTTAGGGATCAACGATGGGGCATTCGTGGTTCTGACTCCGTGCGGCAACTTCTCGACAGTGAGCCCTGGAATTCCCCTTCAAGTTATTCGAGTCGTCATCGACCCTGGCCATGGGGGCTCCTATGACATCGGTGCGGTGGGTCCCAACGGCTTGGTCGAGCGCGACCTGAAC
>JAJEEH010000207.1 GCA_022821105.1 Acidimicrobiia bacterium | reverse complement strand
ACCGGGGCCATCACCGTTCCCATCCACCTGGCCACCACCTTCGTGCAGACCGCACCGGGCCAGCACCGGGGTTTTGAGTACGCCCGCACTTCCAACCCCACCCGGGTGGCGCTGGAGCGGTGCGTGGCCGGGCTGGAGGGGGCCGAGCACGGAATGGCGTTCGCCAGCGGCATGGCCGCCGAGGATGCGCTGGTGGGCATGATGCGCCCCGGCGACCATGTGGTGCTGGGGACCGACGCCTACGGAGGTACGTTCCGACTCATCGCCCGGGTATACGGCGAGCGGGGCATCGAGTGGTCGGCGGTGGACTTGGCCGATCGGGACGCGCTGGCCGGGGCCATCCGCCCCGAGACTCGCCAAGTGTGGGTGGAGACCCCCACCAATCCCATGCTGACGGTGGTGGACATCGCCGCAGTGGCCGAAGTGGCCCATGCGTCGGGGGTCGACGTGGTGGTGGACAACACATTCGCCACCCCTTACCTCCAGACCCCGCTTGAGCTGGGGGCCGATGTGGTGGTGCACTCCACCACCAAGTACCTGGGCGGCCACTCCGATGTGGTCGGTGGGTTCATCGCGGTGAACCGGGATGACTTGGCCGAGCGGCTGTCGTTCGTCCAGAACGCGGTGGGCGCGGTGCCCAGCCCGTTTGACTGCTACCTGCTGCTGCGGGGAGTCAAGACGCTGGGGGTGCGTATGGACCGCCACTGCGACAACGCCCAAGCGGTGGCCGATTTCTTGGTCGACCACCCTGCGGTCGACCGGGTGCTCTTCCCCGGATTGCCAGATCACCCGGGACACGAGGTAGCCGCTCAGCAGATGCGCCGCCCCGGCGGGATGGTGTCGTTCATCCATGGCGGCGGTGAGGACGCCGCGGTGGCCGCGGTGAGCGCCACCAAGGTGTTCCGGCTGGCCGAGTCGTTGGGGGCGGTGGAGTCGCTCATCGAGCAGCCCTCCACCATGACCCATCTGTCGGTGGCCGACTCTCCGCTGGCCGTGGACCCCGGGTTGGTGCGCTTGTCGGTCGGCATCGAGAGCATCGATGACTTGCTGGCCGATCTGGAGCAGGCCCTCGGCGCCTAGCCCCTTCAGTCCTGAAGCGACAGCAACTCGTCGGCCATAGCCTCGACTTCGGCCTCCCAGTCAGTTGGCTCGCCCAGCGGCATGACCACGAACTTTGAGGCGCCGGCCTCGATGAATGCCTCGATCTTGGGCCGCAGCTCTTTTCGGTTCGAAGCCACCAGGTCACCAGGGTTCTTGTCGGGCTGACGCAGCTTGATGAGCTCGAGGAAACGTTCGGGCAGCGGGCCGTCGGTGTAGGTCAAGAGCGCCCCGTAGTGCTCGGGGTCGATTTCCCTTTCGGCCTCGTCGGCGTGCTGTTTGATGGCGGCGATTCCGCCTCGCACGTCTTCGGGGGTGACGAAAGAGGGGAGCCAGCCGTCGCTTAGCCGGCCGACCCGGCGAAGCTCTGATGGGGCGATGCCCCCCATCCACACGTCTAAGGGTTGCTGGACCGGCTTGATGTCCACTCGGGCGGCGTCCAGATGGAAGCGGGGGCCGTGGTGCTCTACGACGTCTTCGGTCCACAGTCGCCGCATTAGGGGAAGGGCCTCATTGAACCAGGCCGCCCGGTCCATGCGGGCCACCCCGAAGGCTTGGTGCTCGGCCGTGTCGGCCACCCCGAGTCCGAAAGCGGGCAGCAGCCGGCCGTTGGAGATGCGATCGAGGCTGGCCATGGACTTGGCCAACAGCACCGGGTTGCGGCCGGGCAGCACCATCACGCTGGGACCGAACTTGAGATGGGTGGTTCGAGCGGCCGCGAAGGTCATGGCCACCACCGGGTCCAGAGCGGGACCGCTAGCCCGCTCGGCTACCCACAGCGAGTCGAATCCCAACCGCTCCAGTCCGTCGACCACTGCGCCGAACACCTCTGGGTCTCCCGATGCCGTCCCGCCTCCGACGCCGAAACCGATTCGGACCCTCACGTCAAGAGAGCTTGGCGATCTCGGAGGACTCGCCGGGATCGGGCTCGGTGGCCACAAAGGCGTCGAGCATCTCGCCGGCCACCTCCGAGGACACCAGGCGCAGGCTCATGGCCAACACGTTGGCATCGTTCCATTTGCGGGCGCCGCGGGCAGTCTCCGAGTCGGTACACAAGGCGGCCCGCACGCCGGGCACCTTGTTGGCCGCGATCGACACCCCGGTACCCGTCCAGCAGCACACCACCCCGATGTCGGCGCGACCGTCGACCACCGCCTCGCCGACCGCCCGACCGACGTCGGGCCACGGCGCTCCCTCCGGGGCGGCCGCTACCACGCTGTGTCCTCCGTCGGCCAGATGCTGTTTGACGGCGTCGGTCAAGGCGGTGGGCTCGTCGGTCCCGAAAGCAATCCGCATTCCGCTATCCCGAGAGGTCGGCTGCGAGTAGGTCGAGGTCGAAGCCATACAGGGCGGCGCAGTTGTCCCTCACGATGAGCTGCTGCTCGTCGGCGGGCACATCGGCCAGGGTCTCGGCCACCACCTCCCGGGAGCGGGGGAAGGTGGACTCGGTGTGGGGGTAGTCGGAGCCCCACATGAGCGTGTGAGTGCCGAAGGTGTCCCGCACCCGCACGCCCACCGCGTCCTCCTGGAAGCTCACGAAGCAGTTGGACGTGAAGTAGTGGCTGGGACGGGCGTCGGGATCGGCGAAGCGGTGCCAGTCGCCCCGCAGCGGCCGGTCGGTGTAGCAGTAGTCCATCTGGAACAGCCAGAACGGAATCCAGCCCACTTCGTGTTCCACCGATCCCACCTTGAGCTTGGGATGGCGTTCGAATACGCCAGAGAAGATCATCTCGCCCAGCGACTTCCGCACGAAGTGGTCTTGCAGGTAAAACGCTGCTTCCGACACCGCCCGGACATCGTTCTTGGTCTGACCGCTGGCGCTGGCAAGGTGTCGACCGGTGGCCACGTGCATGGACAGGGGCACGTCGAGGTCGACCGCGGCCGACCAGAACGGCTCATAGCGGGGGTGGTCGTAGCCCTGGCCCGGCGGGGGCATCACGCTGATCATTGCGCCCGACAAGCCGATGTTGCGACAGCGGGTCATCTCGGCGATGGCCTCGTCGACATCGTCCACGTTTATGAGGGCGATGCCCTTCAACCGCTGGGGGTCATACGCGCAGAAATCGGCGATGAAGTCGTTGTAGGCGGCCATGGTCACCGAGCACAGCTCGGAGTCGGGAATGCTGTAGGCCAGCAGCGCCTCGCTGGGGTAGATCACCGAGGCGGCCACCCCGTCGGTGCGGTTGTCGGCGATGAACTTCTCTGGGTCGTAGGCCCCGGGGCGGACCTCGTCGAACGACGCCTCGATGCGGAGCTTGGTGGGGTCTTGGTCGAACCGGTTGCCGGCTTGGAAGCCCAGAAACGACATGGAGCGCTGGCCGTCGATGTACCACCAATCGCCGCCGGGCTCGCGGCGCACCTGCGGCACCCGCTCGGCCATCGGACCGGAGGTCACCCGCTCGGTCCACAGGTCGGGCGGCTCGATGATGTGGGAGTCGGACGAGATCATCATGGCGGTGGGGCTCATGGCGCTCCTTTTCTCATGTCTTCATTTCAGCAGTTCGGCGGCCCGCTCGCCCACGGCGATGCAGGTCAGGTTGGTGTTGGCCCGGGGGATCATCGGCAGGATGGAGGCGTCGAATACCGACAGGCGGTCGATGCCGTGGACCCGCCCGAAGTCGTCAACCACGTCGCCGGCGTCGGGGTAGGGCCCCATCCGGCAGGTGCCCGAGGCGTGGTACCAGGGAAAACTGAACTGTCGGGCGTATTCGGCCAGGGCATCGTCGTCGCCTTCGGCAAGGGCGGCCTCGTCGAGAACCGCCACCCGCTCGAACCTCTCCGACAACGCCTCATGGGTGGCCAGTCGATAGCAGAGTCGCAGCCCAGCGGTGAGCTGGTCGACGTCGTAGGGGCTGTCCAACAGGTTCAGGTCGATCACCGGCGGGTGGCCGGGGTCGGGCGACAGCACCCGCAGCCGCCCCCGGGACCGCGGGACTTGGATGCCGGCGCAGATGCCCCAGATGAGCTCCGAGCCGCACACCTCGGCCAAAGCCTCGTTCTGGCTCAGGTCCCAGTGGTTCATCATGCCGATCTGCATGTCGTTGGTAACCGGGCTGCCCGGGGAGCTGTAGCGAATGAGCAGTTGATGCTGCACCATGTCGGTGGTCACCGCTCCGTCGGGAGGAACCACGAAGATGAACGCCCCCACGTGCTCCATGAGGTTGGCGCCCACGCCAGGAAGGTCGACCACAGAGCGGATTCCCACCGCCTCAAGATCCCGCACCGGGCCGATACCCGAGCGCATCAGCAGCGCGGGGGAGTTGAGGGCTCCCGCGCACACCACGATGTGGCGTCCTCGCACCTGCTCCAGGCTGCTGCCGTCCGGTGAATAGGCCACCGCGGTGGCCCGATCCCTCTCGATCACTATGTGGTGGGCATGGGCCCCGCCGATGATGCGGAGGTTGGGCCGCCCGTCGGCCGGGCGGAGGTAGGCCATGGCGGTGGAAACCCTCACTTTCTCCGATGCGGTTGGGAGCGACGAACTTGGCCACCTGGACCGGAGCCACTCGTCGTCTCCGTCCACCACGTTCTGGGGCGACGGGCCGATGCCCTCCGACACGCCGTCGTTGTGATCGTCCACCCACATCAACCCGTTGTCCTCGGCGGCGGCCTGAAGCTGCTGTTGGGGGGCGACCAGATCATCCTTTGCCGCCCGTCGGATGGGGATGGGGCCGCCGATACTGTGGAGGTCGCCGCCTAGGGGATCGTCTTCCAGGCGGCGAAAGCAGGGGGCCATCGCGTCCCAGCTCCAGTTAGGGCTGGCCCAGGCGTCGTAGTCGCTGGGCATCCCCCTAAGGGCCACCCCTCCGTTCACTGCGGAGCCCCCGCCCAACGTCCGGCCCTGGGGGTAGGGGGCGGTGGCGTCGCCGGTGGTGCGGGCCTGGAATCCCCAATCGCGCCCGGTGTGGGAGAAATCCACCGCACCCAGCCGGTCGGCATCGGGATCGGGCTCGATGGGCCCGGCTTCCAGCAGCAGCACCGAGGTGTCCGAGTTCTCCGACAGCCGTGCGGCCAGCACCGCGCCGGTGGAGCCCCCGCCGACGATCACGAAGTCGTAGATCATGAGCCGGGCTCAATCACTACTGATCGAAGGGCAGGTGGAGCATCTTGATGGCGTTGCCGCGCATGATCTTGTAGATCACCTCGTCAGACAGTCCCTCGCACAGCTTCTCGGCCACCTCCTTGGTGTGGGGCCAAGAGCTGTCGTTGTGGGGGTAGTCGGTTTCGAAGGTCACGTTGTCGGCGCCGATGGCCTCGATGTTGGCCAGTCCGTGTTGGTCGTCGAAGAAGCACCCGTACACATGGTTGGTGAAATACGTGCTGGGCCGCTCGGGAATCACCCCCCAAACGCCGTTCCACCCCCGGTTCTGCTCCCACACCACGTCGGCCCGTTCCAATATGTAGGGAATCCAGCCGATCTGCCCCTCGCTGTAGGCGATTTTGATCTCGGGGTAGCGGATGAACACGCCGGAGAAGAGCCAGTCGGCCAGCGATCCCATGGCGTTGTTGAACGTGAGCGTGGACATCACCGCGGGCGGGGCATCGGCCGAGGTGGACGGCATGCGCGACCCCGACCCGATATGCATGCACACCACGGTGTCGGTTTCCTCGCAGGCGGCGAAGAACGGTTCCCAGTGGCCTTCGGCATCGTGGATCGACGGCAGCTCGAGGTTGGTGGGCAGCTCTGTGAACGAGACGGCGTGCGCACCCCGCTCAGCGTTGCGGCGGACTTCGGCGGCGGCCAGGTGTGGGTCCCATAGCGGGATCAGCGGCAGGGGAATCAGCCGGCCGTCGGTGCCGGCACACCACTCCTCGATCATCCAGTCGTTGTAGGCCTGCACGCACAACAGGGCCAGTTCCTTGTCGGCAGCCTCCAAGAACGTCTGGCCGCAGAACCGGGGGAACATGGGAAAGCACATCGCTGCCTCGACGTGGTTGATGTCCATGTCCTCGAGGCGGGCCTTTTGTTGCCAGCAACCGGGGAGGATGTCGTCGTAGGTGATCGGCTGAGGACCGAGATCGTCTTTGGGGTAGCCCGACGCGGCGCTGAGCCGGATAAGGGGCTGCTTGAGGTCCTCATATAGCCAGGAGTCGATCGTTCGCTCCACATCGCTGTCTACCCACTCCGGCATGTGATTGATGATCGCCCGGTCTTTGAAGAGCTTTTCCCGCACCACCCGGGGCCCGACGTCGGCGTACTTGCGGGGCAGTCGGTCGGTCCACAGAGTGGGCGGTTCCACAATGTGGTCGTCCACCGAGATGATTTTGGGGATCTCCGGCATGGGTGGAGCGTACTCTTGGCGCTGCGCCCAGAGCCTGCTGGGGATCATGCCGCTGTGCGCTACTAGCCTGTCGCCATGCTGGATTTGATCATCAAGGGCGGAACCGTTGTGGACGGTACCGGATCGCCAGGCGCAGTCGGCGATGTGGGCATCAGCGGCGGGAGGATCACCGCTGTTGGGGAGGTCGACGACACCGCAGCGCAGGTAATCGACGCCGACGGGCTGGTGGTGGCGCCGGGCTTCATCGACGCCCATACCCACTACGACGCCCAGTTGTTCTGGGATCCGCTGGCCTCTCCCTCCAACGAGCACGGGGTGACCACGGTGTTGGGCGGCAACTGCGGTTTCACGCTGGCCCCATTGAAGGCCGACGACGCCGACTACATCCGCCGGATGATGGCCAAGGTGGAGGGCATGCCCCTGCCTGCACTGGAGCAGGGCCTGCCGTGGAGCTGGTCGAGCTTCGCGGAGTACTTGGATGCTCTGGAAGGGCGCATCGGGGTGAACGCCGGATTCCTGGTGGGCCACTCGGCGCTGCGCCGCTTTGTGATGGGGGCTGAGGGCACCGGGAACGCGGCCTCTGCCGAGCAGGTGGGCGAGATGGTGCGGCTGCTGCACGAGGCGCTGGAGGCCGGCGGCTTGGGATTCTCGTCGTCGCAGTCCACCACGCACTCCGACGGCAATAATGATCCGGTTCCCTCCTACTTCGCCGACCGCGACGAGATGCTGGCCTTGTGCGCCGCGGTGGGCGACCACCCGGGCACTTGGCTGGAGTTCATCATCACCGGTTGCAATGCGTTCTTCACCGAAGAGGAGATCGACCTGATGACCCAGATGTCGGTGCGGGCCCAGCGGTCGCTCAACTGGAACGTCCTCTCTCACGCTTCCACGATGATGGACCGCACCCAGCACCAGCTCCGGGCATCGGATGTGGCCGCCGAGGCCGGTGGGCGCATCGTGGCGCTGTCGATGCCGTCGATCGGCGGGCTGAAGATGAGCTTCGCCAGCTATTGCGCCCTGTACCTGCTGCCCAACTGGGGCGATGTGCTGTACCTGGACCACGACGAGAAGAAGGCCAAGCTGGCCGATCCCGCGGTGCGGCAGTGGCTGGATGAGCAGGCCCGCAGCTCCGAGGGGCCGTTCCAGTTCATCTCCACCTGGGCCAACATGGAGATCGGCGACACCTACGCCCCGGAGAACGCCGGGCTCACCGGTCGCAAGGTGGGCGACATCGCCGCAGAGCGGGGGGTCGAACCGTTCGACGCCTTGCTCGACATCGTGGTAGCCGACGACCTGCGTACCGCGCTGTGGCCCCTGTCGTCCGACGACATCGACGTGGCCTGGCAGCAGCGGGCAGATCTGTGGCGCGATCAGCGGGTGCTGGTGGGCGGCTCCGACGCCGGCGCCCACCTCGACCGCATGTGCGGCGCCCGTTTCCCCACCGAGATGATGGCCCAGGCAGTGCGCGACCGGGGCCTGTTGTCGATGGAAGAGTGCGTGCGGCTCTTGACCGACGAGCCCGCCCGCCTGTTCGGCCTGAAGGGCCGAGGCCGGGTGGCCGAGGGTTACTGCGCCGATCTAGTGGTATTCGACCCCAACACCGTTGCCTCCGGCCCCATCGTGGAGCGCACCGACCTCCCCGGCAGCTGCGAACGCCTCTACGCCAGCGCCATCGGCGTAGAGCACGTGCTGGTCAACGGCATCGAAATAATCGCCGCCGGCCACCCCACCGGCGCCACCCCCGGCACCCTCCTACGCTCCGGCCGCGATACCGAAACCGTGCTGCCGTAAGGCAGATAGCGGCGCGTCGCTGAGCAACCCCGACAGTTGGGGATCGATCAGGCGCGCCTACTGTGGGGGCATGTTTGACTTGGTGATTCGGGGTGGCGCGGTTGTGGACGGGACCGGAGCTGAGCCGGTGGTGGCTGATGTGGCGGTGTCCGGGGGGCGGATCGCGGAGATCGGACAGGTGGATGGTGCGGCGGCCCGGACGGTGGATGCCGACGGGCTGGCGGTGGCGCCGGGCTTCATCGA
>JAJEEH010000183.1 GCA_022821105.1 Acidimicrobiia bacterium | reverse complement strand
CGTTCAGGGCCGCGCCGGCCGGCACCGGGAACGGAGGCCGGGGGGCGATGGCCAGGTCCAGCTCGAGCAGGGCTTCCACCGCCTGGTCGCGGATTTCGACCGAACCCCCGTAGAAGGCCGGGTCCAGCACTTGGGCCCACTTGTCGGCGCCCATAACCACCACGTCGTACCCCTGGGCGATGTCCACGAGGAGTTGATGGTCGGTAACCACTACCTCCAGCCCGCCGATGTCGGCCACCGAAGCCTCCAGCACTGCGATGCGATCATGGAACGAGGGCCGCTCCACCTGCGCCTTGCCCAGCGCCACCCGCGACACCATGAGATCCACCCGTTCGAGCCCCCGCTGGTCCCTGGCCGCCTCCGCGATGGCCAGATGGCCGATCGTGGGTGGGTTGAACGAGCCGGGATACACCCCAAACCGTCTTGTCACAGCCACGCCCTAGCGTTCATACTGGTGTGATCCTATGAAGCGCCATCCCCACACCGGAGCGATTCTCGTAGTACGTCTTTAGCGCGCGGTCCCGGCCGACCCGGAGACCGAGCGCATCCGACCTCCCAGCCTGGGAGGTCTTTCCATTTCGGAGATGCCGGAAGGGTTGATCCAATATGAATATGAACGGCGGACAAGCCCTGATGAAGGCCCTTGAGAACGAGGGCGTGGACATCCTGTTCGGGCTGCCCGGCGGGGCCATCCTGCCGGTGTACGACCCGCTGATCGACTCGTCCATACGCCATGTGCTGGTGCGCCACGAGCAGGGCGCTGGCCACATGGCCGAGGGGTACGCCCACGCCACGGGCCGTCCCGGCGTGGCCATGGTCACCTCGGGCCCAGCGGCCACCAACATCGTCACCCCGCTGTGCGATGCCTATATGGACTCCATCCCCATGGTGGTGGTCACCGGCCAGGTGCCCTACGCGGCCATCGGCACCGACGCCTTCCAGGAATGCGACACCACCGGCATCACCATGTCGGTTACCAAGCACAACTACCTGGTGACCGAGGCGGCCGACATCCCCCAGGTGATCCACGACGCCTTCTACATCGCCACCACCGGCCGCCCCGGCCCGGTGCTGGTGGACATCCCCAAGGACATCGTCGACCCCAACAACCCCCGCTCGGCCATGGAGTGGTACACCCCCGACAGCCACGACCTGCCCGGCTACCTCCCCAACCAGGCGGGTGATGCCGAGCTGATCCGCCAAGCGGCCAAGCTCATCTGCGAGGCCGAGCGCCCGGTTCTCTACACCGGGGGCGGCATCTTGAAGTCCCGGGGGGCGGAAGCCCTCCTGGAGCTGGCCGAAATGACCGGCATCCACGTGGTTACCACCCTGATGAACCGGGGAGGCTTCCCCGACGACCACCCGTTGTGTTTGGGCATGCCCGGCATGCACGGCAACTACACCGCGGTCACCGCCATGCAGGAGGCCGACCTGCTCATCGCGCTGGGGGCTCGCTTCGACGACCGGGTCACCGGCAAGGTGGGCGAGTTCGCCCCCTTGGCCAATATCATCCACGTGGACATCGACAGCGCCGAGCTGGGCAAGGTGCGCCGCCCGGACGTGGCCATCCAGGGCGACTGCCGTGTAGTCATCGAGGAGCTGGTGAAGGCGCTGAAGGAGATGGGGGGCAGCGAGGCCCAGCCCGACCGGAACCAGTGGCGGTCCCGGATCAGCGGCTGGCAGGAGCGGTTCCCGCTGACCTATGAGCAGTCGAAGGGCGATGAGCTGCTGAAGCCCCAGTACGTGCTGGAGCAGCTTCGGGACTCCACCCCCTCCGACACCATCGTGGCGTCGGGAGTTGGCCAGCATCAGATGTGGACCAGCCAGTACTGGAAGTTCAACCATCCCTACACATGGGTGAACTCGGGAGGTCTGGGCACAATGGGATTCGCCATTCCCGCCGCCATTGGGGCCAAGGCGGGCCGGCCCGACCGCATGGTATGGGCAGTGGACGGCGACGGATGCTTCCAGATGACCGCCCAAGAGCTGGTCACCGCGGCCACCGAGGGGTTCCCCATCAAGGTGGCCCTCATCAACAACGCGTATCTGGGCATGGTCCGCCAGTGGCAGGAGATGTTCTACGAGGAGCGCTATTCCGAGGTGTACCTCACCCGCGATGTGCCCGACTACAAGATGTGGGCCGAGGCGCTGGGCTGTGTCGGGCTTCGGGTGGAGTCGCCCGAGGAGGTTGGCCCGGCCATCGCCCAGGCCAATGAGATCGACGATCAGCCGGTGGTGGTGGAGTTCCGCTGCGAGGCTGAGGAGAACGTCTTCCCCATGGTTCCGGCTGGCATGTCCAACAGCGACGTGGTGGTGGACCCCTCCCAACGGGACCAGCCCCGATGAGCGCCGCCGACGGCGGGGGCACCACCACACTCGTGGTGCGGGTGGAGAACAAGGCCGGCGTGCTGGCCCGGGTGGCCGGGCTGTTCGCCCGGCGGGGGTTCAACATCGAGTCGCTGGCGGTGGCCCCCACCGACGATGAGCGGTTCAGCCGCCTCACCATCGTGGTGGGGGTGGACGCCGCCCCCATGGAGCAGGTGGTGAAGCAGCTCGACAAGCTGGTCAACGTGGTGGACATCCGGGAGCTGAACCCATCAGCCAGCGTGGAGCGGGAGCTCATGATGGTCACGGTGCGGGCCAATCCGGAGATCAGGGGGCAGATCCTGGATCTGGTGCGGATTTTCCAGGCCACCGTGTTGAACGTGGGCTACGACGAGATCATGGTGTCGCTAACCGGATCGCCCAGCCGAGTGGATGACTTCGAGGACCTTCTGCTACCCTATGGGATCGTGGACGTGCAGCGCACCGGCAAGGTGGCCCTGCCCAAGCTGGTCAAAGCCGCCCCCGACCCCCTGGCCCCCTGATCAGAACAAGATCAATAGCCAATACCGACTTTAAGGACAACTAATGGCAACCGTGTTGTATGAGAATGATGTCGACCGCTCCCACATCGCCGACCGCAAGGTTGCGATCCTGGGGTACGGGTCCCAGGGCCATGCCCACGCCCTGAACCTGAAGGAATCGGGTATCGACGTTCGGGTCGGGCTGCGAGACGGCTCGTCGTCGGCCGCCAAGGCCGCCGAGGCCGGATTGAAGGTGATGTCAATGGCCGACGCGTCGGCCGAGGCCGACATCATCATGCTGCTCTTGCCCGACACCGAGCAGTCCGACATCTATCAGGCCCACATCGAGCCCCACCTCCAGCCCGGCGATGCCCTGTTTTTCGCCCACGGCTTCAACGTGCGCTTCGACCTGATCTCGGCGCCGGAGGGCGTGGACGTGGCCATGGTGGCCCCCAAGGGCCCCGGCCACCTGGTGCGGCGCACTTACGTAGAGGGCGGAGGCGTGCCGTGCCTGATCGCGGTGGGCCAGGACGCTACCGGCAGTGCCCGAGAGCTGGCCCTGGCCTATGCCGACGCCATCGGGGGTGCCCGGGCCGGGGTGATCGAGACGACCTTTGCCGAGGAATGCGAGACCGACCTGTTCGGCGAGCAGGTGGTGCTGTGCGGCGGGCTCACTTCGCTGGTGACTGCGGCGTTTGAGACCTTGTGCGAGGCCGGATATCAACCCGAGGTGGCCTACTTCGAGTGCCTCCACGAGCTGAAGCTCATCGTCGACCTCATGTACGAGGAGGGAATCGGCGGTATGCGGTACTCCATCTCCGACACCGCTGAATACGGTGACTTGAGCCGGGGCGACCGCATCATCAACGAGGACACCCGGGCCGAGATGAAGAGGATCCTGAGCGAGATCCAGAGCGGATCGTTCGCCGAGGAGTGGATGAGCGAGAGCCGCAGCGGCCGGCCCAACTTCCTGCGCTTGGAAGCCGAGGGCCAAAAGCACCCCATCGAGCAGGTGGGGGCTGAGCTGCGGTCCATGATGCCCTGGATCTCCGAGGGCCGCCAGAGCGTCCAAGCAGTGTCCGGAGGCCAAGGGAAGGATTAGGCCCCCGCCCGCCTTCGATAGCTGCCAAACGGCAGCAATTCATTAGTATCTACCCGGCAACTCTGAAAGGTAAAGGGAATAGCCGTGAGCGAAAACTGGGGTTTTGAAACCAAGCAGATCCACTCTGGGCAGGAGCCCGATCCGGCCACCGGATCGCGGGCCGTGCCCATCTACCAGACCACCTCGTATGTGTTCCGCGACACCGAACACGCTGCGGCGCTGTTCGGTCTGGCCGAGGTGGGCAACATCTACACCCGGATCATGAATCCCACCCAGATGGTGCTGGAGGCCCGCCTCTCCGCACTTGAGGGTGGCACCGAGACCGCCATCGGGATTCCCGGGGCGCTGGCCATGGCCTCGGGGCAGGCCGCGGAAACGCTGGCCATCTTGAATTTGGCCGAGTCGGGCGACCATGTGGTGTCTTCTGCATCCCTGTACGGGGGCACGTACAACCTGCTGCACTACACCCTGCCCAAGATGGGCATCGAGGTGTCGTTCATCGAAGACCCCGACGACCTGGGCGCCTGGAAGAACGCCATCCAGGAGAACACCAAGGTGCTCTACGCCGAGACCATCGGCAATCCCAAGAACGACTGCCTCGACATTGAGGGCGTCGCCGCGGTGGGGCACGCCGAGGGCATTCCCCTGATGGTGGACAACACGGTGCCTTCTCCCTACCTGATCCGCCCGCTGGAACACGGCGCCGACATCGTGGTCCACTCCATGACCAAGTTCATCGGCGGCCACGGCAACTCCATCGGAGGGGTCATCATCGACGGCGGCACCTTCGACTACGGGGCCAGCGGTCGCTTCCCCAACTTCACCGAGCCCGACCCCAGCTACCACGGCCTGGCCTTCTGGCCGGCTTTGGGCAACGGCTCCTTCATCATCAAGGCCCGGGTGCAGCTGCTCCGAGACATCGGTGCGGCCATTTCCCCGCAGAATGCCTTCTATTTCCTCCAGGGGTTGGAGACGCTCAGCCTGCGCATGGAGCGGCACTGCTCCAACGCCCAGACCGTGTCGGAGTACCTCGAGGGCCACGACCAGGTGGAGTCGGTGCAGTTCGGCGGACTGTCGTCGAGCCCCTGGCACGAGCGGATGAACCACTACACCGACGGCAAGGGCTTTGGCTCGGTGCCCGCTTTCCACATCAAGGGCGGACGCGACGCCGGTGAGAAGTTCGTGAACGCACTCACCCTGCACAGCCATGTGGCCAACATCGGCGACGTGCGGAGCCTGGTAATCCACCCGGCATCCACCACGCACTCGCAGCTCACCGAAGAGGAGCAGGTCAGCACCGGTGT
>JAJEEH010000142.1 GCA_022821105.1 Acidimicrobiia bacterium | reverse complement strand
GTCCCATGTGATGCGATGCCGCCACCACGCCGGGTCGGATGCCCTCGGTGCGCCACGCACCGATCACGAAGTGGCCGATGCGGGTGGTGATCCTCACCAGGCCGTTCATCTCGATCCCCAGAGCCTCGGCATCGGTGGGGTGAATCCAAAGCGGGTGGCGATGGCTGAGCTCCGACAGCCATTTGCTGTTGGCCGAGCGGGTGTGAATCAAAGTCGGGATGCGAAACGTCGGAATCAAGATGCGCTCGTCTCCGGAAAGGTCGAGGTTCTCCCAGTGCACGTGCGATGGAATCCAGGTTGGGGTGGCGTATTCGGGCCAGCCCCAGTCGGCCAGCGTCTCTGAGTAGAGCTCCAGCTTGCGCGACGGCGTCGGAAAGCCCTCCTTGGGGGTGCCGTCCACCTGCACCGCCGGGGAGCCATCGCCGAGGCCGGCCAACTCCAGAGCGGCCAGGTCCTCCGCCGAACCCGACCAAGTACCGGGAGTGCCCGAGCGGCGGTACACGCCGGCGTCATCGAGGTGGCAGCCATCAAGCTCGGCGGGATCCACCTCCCGCTCATACGGCTGGTACATGTCGCCGTCGAGCGCATAGGCCCCCCGGTCGCGCATGTATTCCAACGGACTCTGACCTGCCGCGCCAGCATCTTCGGCCAAGCCGGGCACGCCCGCGAACATGACCCCGTAGTACTCGTCCACGCTCATCGGCGTGCCGGGCTCCTCTGGGCTCTCGAACCAGCGGCGGATGCCCATGGAGCCGTCGGGGTCGATGCGCCACGACAGGTCGATCCAGAACTCGTTCTCCTCCCAAACCTCGCCCGGGTTGAACTCGTGGGTGCGCGACCCGTTGGCCACCTCGCCACCCCGGATCTCGGCGTAGCGGCGCAGCACCGGCTGGCGAAAGCCGATCCAGCGCCCGGCGTGGGTCTCGAAGCTGGCCACATCGTGGCGCTCGGCCCCCACCCCCATGGGCAGCACGTAGTCGGCGAACGTAGCCGTCTCCGACCAGGTGGGCGTGAGCGCCACATGGCAGGCCACCTTGTCTGGATCCTTGAGCGCCTCCAACCAGCTGAACCCGTCGGGGTTGGTCCATACCGGGTTGTATACCCGGCTGAAGTACACCTCGAGCCGCCCTCGGCCCTCGGCCAGGAAATGGGGCAGCAGGATCGACATCTCGTGGTGGGCCAGCGGGTATTCCCGCGGCCAGCTCAGCTCGTTCCACTGCTCGAAGGGCGGCGCTCCCGTGGGGTGCGGTGCCTTGTACTTGTTCCAGCCGTTGCCGGTGGTACCCCCCACGGTGCCCACCGAGCCGGTGAGCACGTTGAGGAAGAACAGGCACCGGGCCGTCTGCCAGCCGCCCAGGTTGCCAGCGCCGGCGGCCCGCCAGTTATGGGAGGCGAACTTGGTGGGGTGGGCGCCGATGATCTGGGCGATCTCGATGATCTGGGCCGCGGGCACCCCGCACACCCGCTCGGCCTCCTCCGGGGTGTAGGCGGCGTAGTCGTCAGCCAGGGCGGGGCCCACCGACTCGAATTCCATCGGCCGGTGCGGATGGCACTCGCGCAGATAGACCTCCCAGTTGGTCCAGCGCCGTACGAAGTCGCCCTCCCAGGTGCCGTTGAGCAACAGCAGCCGGGCGATGGCCAGCAGCAAGAAGGGCTCGGTGCCGGGCCAGGCGGGCAGCCAGTAGTCGGCCTTCGAGCCGGTGTTGGAGAGCCGGGGATCGACGCAGATGACGGTCGCCCCGTTGCCTTGGGCTTCGACGATCCGCTGGGCGTGGGGATTGAAGTAGTGGCCTGATTCCAGGTGCGACGAGATGAGGAAGATCACCTCGGCGTTGGCGAAGTCCGCCGACGGGCGGTCGTGTCCCATCCAACTCTGGTAGCCCACCCGGGCGTTGGAGCTGCACACGTTGGTGTGGCTGTTGTGGCCGTCCACGCCCCAGCACTGGAGCACCCGCTCGGCGAAGCCGTCCTCTCCGGGGCGGCCCACGTGGTACATCACCTCGTTTTGACGGCCTTCGGCGATGGCACTCCGGATACGGCTGCCGATGTCGTCGAGGGCCTCATCCCAGCTCACCCGCTCCCACTGGCCCGAGCCCCGCTCACCAGCCTGGCGCAGCGGATACAGGATGCGCTCATGGTCGTCGATCTGGTTGAGGGTGGCCGGGCCCTTGGCACAGTTGCGACCCCGGCTGGCGGGATGCAGGGGGTTGCCCTCAATGCGGTCGATGCGCCCGGTGGAGTGGTTCACATGGCACACCAGCCCGCAGGCGGCCTCGCAGTTGAAGCAGGTGGTGGGCACCAGGGTGTGGTGGTGCTCCACCCGACGGGGCCAGGCCTTGGCATCCAGCGATACGGAATCGTGCCACGTCTCGTGGGGCGGATAGCTGTGCAGCTCAGTCAAATCCCGACCCTCCCCTATGAGAGCGGTACGGACTGGCCCGCCCGCACAAGGCTGTCCTCGTAGAACCACATGCCGATCAGTGCGCTGACACCGGCCACCGCGGCCGTCACCGGCCCAGAATCGGTCGCGAGCGCGACGCCGACTAGCAGCGCCGGCAAGATGAGTCCGAGCACCACTCCGCCGATCCAGAACTGCCGGGCGTATCGTCCCCGAGTCATGGTGGCCAGCGCCGCTTCGACTTGGGGGGTCCCCCGAACTGCCAGCTCAACGCCGACCAGGACGGCACACACCCCGATCCCGCCCAGCATCACCGAATGCACCATCGCTGGGTCGGGCACATCCATCATCAAATCAGCGACCGTGTAAACCGCCCCGCCGGCTACCACTGCCTGAGCCAGCAGCATTGGCAGCAGCAGCGAAGACTGCCACAGGTCGCGCCCCTGGCACTGGGCAAACAAGAAGGCTGTGTAGCCCGCCGTGGCCGCCCCGAGCAGCACAGCCAATACGGCTAGCCAAAACAGCGAT
The DNA here is from genome assembly GCA_022821105.1 of Acidimicrobiia bacterium. Lineage (GTDB taxonomy): Bacteria > Actinomycetota > Acidimicrobiia > Acidimicrobiales > Bin134 > Poriferisocius. The sequence goes on along the minus strand of JAJEEH010000142.1, from coordinate 2,977 downwards.
GCGGCGGACTCGACCACACCGGCCACGAACCACACAGCGCACACCGCGGCAAAAGCCCCCAGCACCCCAGCACCCTTGACCAGCCACGACCGGGGGTTGGCTCTGGTGATCAAATAGTAAAACCGTTCCGGACGCTTGAGGTCCCCCACCAGCAACGCCGCAGTCACCGCCAGGAAGAACCCCGCCACCACCGGTGGCATCACTCCGACTGCACCCACATCGTAGTAATTCCCGCCGAACACAACTTGCAATGCGGCCATCACCATCACACCGGCAGCCACGGCCTTGGTGACCAGATAGCTCGACACTTTGGCCTTCCAGGTCATTTGATGGGCAGTGGTGTAGGCGGTTCGGGCGGCCACCTCGGGGCTGTTTGGTTCCACCGTCGGGTGCTGAGGCGTGGTGTCGGCCCAGATCATGCCGTCGGGGGCGATAGCGGTTCGCAGCGGGTCGAGCGACGCCGGGTCCGCTCCCCGGTAATGCACCTTGGGCAGCGTGTTCTGCTCCGGCGCCCGTACCGCCGTCTCGCTCCGGGCGATGATCTTGGTGGTGGCATCGGCAGGGTCGTCGAGGTCGGCCACCTTGATGGCGTGAGTGGGGCACACCACCACGCAGCTCGGCTCAAGGCCCTTCTCGATGCGGTGGTTGCAGAAGTTGCACTTGTTAGCCGTATTGGTGACCGGATTGATGTAGATGGCGTCGTAGGGACAGGCGTTCATGCACCCCTTGCAGCCGATGCAGTTGTCGTCGTCGAAATCCACCACTCCGTTGTCGGCACGAAAAAGAGCGTTGGTGGGGCATATGGAAATGCACGGCGCGTCGTCGCAGTGGTTGCAGCGCATCACCGAGAAGTGCCGGTTGACATCGGGGAACGTGCCGGTCTCGATGTACTTCACCCAGGTTCGGTTCACACCGAGAGGCACATCGTGCTCGGCCTTGCACGCCACGGTACAGGCGTGACATCCGATGCAGCTCTCGCTGTCGAGAAGGAACCCGAGTCGGGTCACACGACTCCCTCCGCGCTCATCTCGGACTCGCGGGAGAGTCGATGAATTCCGGCGCACAGCAGTTGCACGAGGTGGTCGAAGGTGTCCTCGGGATCATGAGGCAGAGGATGGCCGTCGCCGGACTCGAGGTGGCTGAAACCGTGAAAGGCGCTGCGCAGGGCGCGGGCCGCGTGCACGCGGTCCTCCTCGGTGAGGTCGTAACCTCGCAGGGTTTGGCCCAATACGGCCAGAACCCACTCCACTGCCGCCTCCAACTCCTCGTCGCCGGCACATGGGTAGCGATCGGTGGCCGCGTAGATGCCGGGATGGTCCCGAACCACCTGTCGCCACGCGTGTCCCACCGCCGCCACCGAATCGTCGCCCGAGAGGCCTACCGCGGCATCAGCCAGCCGCTGGGCCAGGATCTCGCGTCCCCGCAGACTGAGGCTTCGGAGGAGGTCGTCGTACCCGCCGATGTGGCGATACAGGGCCGGCTGGCGCACGCCGAGTTCATCGGCAACCCGGGTAAGGGTCAGCCGGTCGAGCCCTTCGCTGTCGGCGATTCTCGCCGCGGTGGCGATCACCTTGGCGCTGTCCAGCGGCAGCCGCTCTTTGGATGGAGCTCCCTTGCGTTGAGTCATTGCTCCCGTCCTTCTTTGCCCGGTCCCAATACCCAGGGGTAGATGGCAGGCAAGTTAGCAGGTATAGCGATTTTGTTAGAGCGCATAGACATCAGGGACGACCTTTCGCAACCTGGGAAGCCGCGATCACGGCCACGGTGACGATATCGTCGGCGCTGCAACCCCGCGACAGGTCGTGGATAACCCCAGCGGTTCCCTGAAGCAGCGGACCGTACGCTCGGGCTCCGGCGAGGCGCTCGGTGATCTTGTAAGCGATGTTCCCCGAGTCGAGATCTGGAAATACGAACACATTGGCTCGACCAGCCACCCCTGAGCCTGGTGCCTTGGCCGCCGCCACCTGCCGGTCCCAGGCCGCATCAAATTGCATCTCCCCGTCGACGGTCAACGAGGGCATCCGCTGGCGCACGATCTCGGTGGCCGTGCGAACCCGCTCCACTCGAGAGCCATCGGCACTCCCCTTGGTGGAATACGACAGCATGGCCACCCAAGCCCTCTCCCCCGTCAGCTGCTCATGGGTGGTGGCCGTCGAAATGGCGATCGAGGCGAGCTGGTCGGGATTGGGATCGGGGACCACGCCGCAATCGCCGTAGGTGATCGGGGTTCCGTCGGGCAGCACCAACAGGAAGCAACTGCTGATGGTGTCTACTCCCGGTGCCAGTCCGATGCAGTTCAAGGCCGCCCTCACTACATCTGGCGTCGGCCGGCTCGCACCGCCCACGCAGGCATCGACCTCGCCAGCCGCCACCATGAGAGCGGCGACGTGGAGCGGGTCGCCCTGGTCGATCTTCTCGGCCTTCGGCGACATCGCGGCCTGCGCCTGCACCGCCGGAGAGCAAAAGCTCGCCGGGTCGTCGAGTATCACGGGATCGGCCAGGCCCTCCTGATCCAGATACCGGGCTGCGGCCCGGGCTCGCTCGTCGCGGCCGTCGGCCAACACCACCCGCCTTTTCGAGGCGCGCGCCCTCTGGCGCCACGACTCGACTATGGGGACGTAGCCCGCGGCGGGTTGGGGATTGTTCAACCCTTGCCCCGCCAGGGGATGAGCCGCTTCTCAGCCATACGCATGGCCACATCCATGGTCACCCCGAGGATGCTGATGAGAATCACCGCCGACAACATCAAGTCCAAAAGGAAGAACTGGCGGGCCTTGAAAATGGTGAAGCCGAGCCCGGAACTGGCTCCCAGCAGCTCGGCCGCCACCAGCGTGCCCCAGCACACCCCGATAGCCACTCGGAGCCCGGTGAAGATCTCCGGCAGCGCATTGGGCAGGATCACGTGGCGCAGAACTTGGGCTTTGGACGCGCCCAGCGAATAGGCGGCGTGCACTTTGGTGGTGTTCACCGCCAGCAC
>JAJEEH010000137.1 GCA_022821105.1 Acidimicrobiia bacterium | reverse complement strand
CGAGCATGGCCACCCGCTCGGCCACCTTGGCCGGGTGGTTCACCTGGGGCAGCGGGTTGAAGATGCCCGAGCCGATGTGGATGCGCTCGGTGGCATGGGCCAGATATCCGGCGATGGCGTCGTTGGCCGACATGTGGGAGTACTCATCGAGGAAGTGGTGCTCGGGCAGCCACACGTACTTGAACCCCGCCTTGTCGGCGGCGATCACCAGGTCGAGCTCCTCCATGAACGCGGTGTGCTCGGCGTCAGGGTCGGTGTCCCGGCGGTGCTGGGGCACGTATCCCTGGATGAAAAGTCCAAACTCCATGTCGGCCTCTCTGTCGATTTTCGGCTGATATTTCCTAACATCCCGCCCGCCTCAGGGCATAAGTGCGGGAGCGAATAGGCTGCCGGGCCGTGCCTCCCATTCGCCCCGAGCAACCGCCAACTCCACCCCGAGATGCCTTCGCCATCCACCGGGCCCCGGTCGACGGCGACCTGTCGCTGGCCTACATCCGCGAGGGTGAGGGCGGCTACCCCCTGGTGCTGGTCCACGGCTATCCCGAGACCAAGCGCATCTGGTGGCGCAACATCATCCCGCTGGCCGAGGCCGGCTACGAGGTGATCGTCCCCGACCTGCGGGGCTACGGCGACTCCGACCTGTCTGAAGACGACCAGTACGACCTGGTGCTGTACTCCCGAGACATCCACACCCTGGTTCACGACGTGCTCGGCCACGAGCGGGTCGGGCTGCTCGGCGGCGACGTGGGCGGAGCGGTGATCGTGGACATGGCCAACCGCTGGCCCGAGTTCGCAGAGCGGATGGTGTTCTTCAACACCGTGGCCCCCTTCATCGTCGACCAGGTGGACTGGTACACCGAGCGGGGGCTGTCGCTGAACCCGCTGCCCCACGGCCCCACCGGCGACTACCGCATCCGCCAGGGCCGCGACCCCGATCAGCTCCGGGCCGACCTCGATACCCCCGAGCGCTGCCGCCGCTACGTGCGCGACTGCTACGAGCACCGGCTGTGGGCTTCCCAGTACTCCTTCGAGGAGGAAGACATCGATTTCATGACCGAGCCGTTCGCCGATCTGGAGCGCCTGGCCGCCGGCTGGTCGGTGTACCAACTGGAATACGGCCGGCCGATGAGCGAGCCGCCCATGATGGGCACCCAGGTGCAGGCCCCCACGCTCATCTTGTACGGCCCCGACGACCAAGTGGTGCCCAAGGATTTCCCCAAGCGCTGCGAGATCGCCTTCGCCAACCGGGTGGGGCCGGTGGTGATCCCCGAGTGCGGCCACTTCCTCCAGTGGGAACGGGCCGACGTGTTCAACGAGCTGGCCAAGTTCTTCTTCGCCGATCTCAAAGCGGGGCGGGGCTGATGCACCTCAACGAATTCGCCGACACCGTCGAGCCCCTCGACATGACGGCCACCGCCGAGTTCGAGAGCCTGTGTACCAGCGCCGCCGACCTCGGCATCGCCCACGGCTCAAACATCTCCTATGCGTCCCGCAACATCGTGGCCCGCCACCACCGGTTCCACTTCTCCGAGTGGGGCAGCCCCGATGCCCCATCTGTGCTGCTGCTCCACGGCGGCAACCAGTCGTGCCACTCTTGGGACTTGGTCAGCCTGGCGCTGGCCGACCGCTACCACGTCTTGGCCCTGGATCAACGGGGCCACGGCGACAGCGAGTGGGCCCGAGACGCCGACTACTCCTCGGGGGCCATGGCCGCCGACGCCGCCGCGTTCTGTGAGGCGCTCGGGGTGGCCGACCCCATCATCATGGGCCACTCCATGGGCGGCATGAACACCATGCGCCTCACCCTCGACCACCCCGAACTGCCCAAGGCCATCGTGCTGGTGGACATCGGCCCGGAGATCTCCGAGGTGGGCACCCAGGTGATCCGCACCTTCGTCACCGAGAACCGGGAGTTCCAAGACTTGGACGATTTCGTGGCCGCCGTGCAGAAGTACGACCCCTACCGCAGCCGGGAGCACATCGAGCGCACGGTCAAGTACAACCTGCTCCAGCGGGTGGACGGCACGTTCATCTCCAAGGTGGACCACGGCCCCCGCCTGGCCCACGGCGCCGAGCACCGCCGGGCCGGCGACCGCTTCACCCTGGAAGACGCCGAGCGCATCACCCAGCCGGTGCTGCTGGTGCGGGGCGCCGACTCCTGGGTGCTCACCGAAGAGGCCGCCGAGCGGTTCGCCGACGCCCTGCCCCACGGCCAGCTGGTGACCGTGCCCGATTGCAGCCACAACGTCCACGGCCAGAACACCCCCGGCTTTCTGGCTGCCGTTGAGCCGTTCTTGGCAAGCTTCACATCATGAGCGACATAGGCGCCGCGGTAGAAGCCTGGGATGAGTGGTGCGACCTGCTCAAGCGGATGGGCCATGAGGTGGTCGCCCCGCCCTATCCCACCGCCGACGGCGGCGACATGGAGATGCTCGACCATCTGGCCGACAACGTGGAGGGGTTCTTGGGCTGGGAGGTCTTTCACGCCGACCCCACCCGCCCGTTCTTCAACCGCCAGAACGACCTGACCGTCCAGTGGGGCGGCCCCAACGCCGACAACGTGTACCGCCACGCCCGCATCGAGCCTGGACGCCGCTACCGCATCACCGGCAACATGCACGGCTGCGACGATTTCATCATCGCCCTGCGGGCCGGGTTCATGCACAACGACATCTGGGGCACCAAGGCCACCATCACCGCCCACGACCTGGGCCTTGCCCGCCACGACGACTTCGAGATCCTGCTGGGCGGCGACGAGCCCGGCGCGGTGGCCATTCCCGACGGCGTGCTGTCGGCGTCGATCCGGGAGTACTACTTCGACTGGACCGCCGATGAGCCGGCCTTCTTCACCATCGAGTGCCTCGACCCCGAGCCCGCCCCCGTGCTCGACGGCCCCACCTTCGCCAACCGGGTGCGCCGGGCCATGATGCAGATGACCGACTCCATCGAGCGGTGGAACGCCTACATGGTGATGAACCGGGCCGAGCGCATCGACAACACCTTCACCAACCGCACCCTGGAGGTGTCCAAGGGCCTGTCCATGGCCCGCTACGAGTTCTGCTTCTGGGATCTAGAGCCCGACCAGGCCCTGATCGTGACCGCCGAGGTGCCCGAGGCCCACTACTGGGGCGCCCAGCTCTACATGATGGGCACGTTCGAGCTGGTCGACACCTACGCCCACATCTCCTGTCGCAACCAAACCCAGACCGCGGTCTCCTCCGACGGCAAAGTGCGCTACGTGGTGTGCGGCACCGATCCCGGCACAGCCAACTGGCTCGACAACGCCAACCGCCGCAACGGCTTATGCACCCTGCGCTGGTTCTGGCCCACCGGCGACCAAGCCATGGCCCCTACCACCGAGGTCGTGGCCCTAGCCGACGTGGCCGCCGCCCTCCCCGACGACCACCCCGCCGTCACCCCCCAAGAGCACGCCGCCGACCTAGCCACCCGCCAAGCCCACCTCCGGCACCGATTCAGAACCTGAGAAGCAGTACCAAGTCGCAACCCAGCGCGGTATCTTCTGGGTGTGAGTTCTTCCCTGCCGCGGGAGCGTCAGTGATGCCGAAGCAGTACAAGCTGCCCTACACGCTGAAGGCACCTTCTGAGGAAACCGAGAATATGTTCCTTGCGGAAGTGCCTGTGCTTCCGGGTTGCCGAGCATGGGGTGAGACCGCCGAAGAGGCTCTGTTCAATTTGGAAGGCGTTACGGCTGACTTTATTGCGTCTTGCGAACACCACGGTGATCCGCTTCCCGCTGCCATTACGGCTGCTGGCGAGCTTGTAATAGCGGTTTGACTTATCGGGAACTCACCCGAAAGTTGCGTGCCCTTGGTTGCGAGTTCGACCGCCAGTCACGTGGCTCTCATGAAATCTGGCGGAACCCTGCCAGCGGCACACGGACCACGATCCCAAATTGGGGCGGAAAAGACCTGCGGTCCGGAACAATTCGGGCCATCGTGCGAGATCTTCAAGTCGATCGGAGTGCGTTCGACCGGGCGTAGAGTTTGCGTCGTTCGTGGCTTATGGGGAGATATCGGGATCGTCGGGTCGAATGATGACCTGGTGTTCCAGCAGGCGGGTGTAGGCGATGACGATGCGGTCGCCTGCCGCGTTCATGAGAACGGCTGTGGCTGGTCGTAGCTGCACAATTGTCAGTTCTTCGTCGTCGATGAGCAGCACTTGGCCTTCTGCCAGGTCGGGTTTGAGCACGCGGCCTGCTGCTATCGCGGAGGCTGTATCGCGGCCTCCGAGGCCGGCGAGAAGACCTATGGCCAGAGCGGCGGTTGCCGCCGCGCCACCGGTCAGCACGATGAGAATTGTGGTCTCGACGCCGAGTTGGCCGAGGGCGACTATCACCGATCCGGCGATAACCGTGCTTCGCAAGGTGCGCTCCGCCAGTCGGCTTCGCTGGCCGGTGGCTCGTAGGAAGCCGCGGCTCAACGACCCGGAAACGGCGATGGCCAGCGCATAGCCGGCCAACAGGATGAGGCCGGCGGCCAGCACGTTGGGCATCCAGCTCAAGATGTCGCTGGGGATGGGGCGGAGCGTGTCGGGGCTGGTGGCGGCCATGGCGACGATTGCCCCGGTCGCGGTGGCGAGCCAGAACACGAAAACGCTGGCCGCTCCGGCGATTTCTTGGAGCATCGGTCGGCGGGTATCTCGGGACAGCCATCGACGCAATACCGAACCGACCAAAGCCCCCAGCACAAGGCCGCCCCCTACTGCGGCTGCCGCGATGATCCAGCGCTCATTGATCATGGTGACCATCCCCTATTTCCAGATCGAAGACTGCCTTTGCAGTCTGCCAACCCAGATTGACCAGGTCGATCAATAGCCAGGCTTCCTCGCGGGCGTGCAAGCGCTCGCGGACCCTTCTCTCGATGCGGATTTCCAGGCCCGGCTCCGGTGTCCACAACCCGGCAAGCACCTCCGGAGATTCTTCTTCAGCGATTACCAGTTCCCGGTCCAGCTCGCCCAAGGAGATGCCGAGCGCCTCTATCTCGGCGTCGACGTCGAGCTGGTCGGTTACGTATGCGTCGTGGGTTCTCAACTCGGTCATGGGTTGCCTCGCTCTACTGCGGCAGCCAATGACCGCCTTGCTCGCAACAGGCGGATCTTCACCTGTCCCAGTGATATTCCCAGTGTGTCTGCGATCTCTTGGTAGGGCATCTCCAGGCCTACCCGGAGCGCCAAGATGCTCCGAGACAGCTCGTCGAGGCCGTCTAGGTGGGCGGTGGCGGCCTCTAGATCGCGGCGGTCGATGACCCTTCGCTCCGGGCCGACGACAGGGCGATCGGGAAGTTTTTGCGGATCCCATGGCTCCTCGCGCGAGCGGCGCAGCACCGAGACCGCCTTGTTGTGGGTGATTCGCAAGAGCCAATTGCGAATCGGACCCTCCCCCCGGTACGTGTCCAGGTTGTCCCACGCGCTGATGATCGATTCCTGCACCACGTCTTCTGCCAACGAGGCGTCTCGCACGATCGCGGCCGCCACCCGGTACATGGCTGAAGCGTGCTCGCGTACCAATTCCTCGAAACCATCCACTGCCCGCTCTGAGACCGAGCCAGGTGCCGCTGATGGTGATCGCGAAGCCACTAGTTAGAGACGCTCACTAAGACCAAGAGTTACAGCATATTTTCCCTGTAACTTTCGCCCGCCTGCTGCGTCTCTCATTCAACGGGCCGAGGAATGGACAAGGCCTTGTCGAAGGGAGCCTGCAATGGGTGCTGTATTGGCTGAGATCGAGTGGCGCGAAGGGGTGGAGGAGGCCTGGAACGATCTTGTCGGGTTCGCTCCACGCCTGATCGCCGCTTTGGCCGTGCTCCTGGCGGGCTGGATCGTTGCGACGGTCATTCGCCGCGTCCTCCAGCGAGTGTTGGACAAGATCAGGTTCCCCGATCTAATGGAGCGCTCCGGTCTGCAAGCCCCGCTCGCTCGAGTGGGGCTCAAAGAGCCCTCTCGGCTGCTCGCTACCGTCATCTTCTGGGCGGCGATGCTGCTTGTGCTCCAACTCGCCATTGACACATTCGGCGAGTCGGCCATTCAAGACGCCCTCGACGACCTTGTCGGGTTCCTTCCCAGTCTGTTCATCTCAATTGTGATCGTGGTGGTCACCGGCGCCATTGCAACCCGAGTCGCAGACCTGGTTCGCACGACATTGAGCGAGCAGCCTTACGGTAGGAACTTGTCTCGCATAGCGGGTGGTGCGATCTGGGTGGTCGGCGTCTTCGCTGCCTTGAACCAGATCGAGATCGCCGAGGACATCCTCACCGTCTTGTTCATCGCCGTGGTCGGCACCATCGGCCTCGTCATCGTCGTGATGTTCGGCGTCAGCGGCATCCAAGCTGCCCGCGAGAGATTCTGGCCCAGCGTCTTCAACCTCTTCGGAAACGACGACGCCGAAGACCAGCCTTCCCGCACTGACTAGCTATCCAAAATTCCTCACCCCTCCCCTCCCCTCCCAACCAAAGCGCCCGGGGAGGGGTGAGGCGCGCCACCGCTTCAACAGGCCGGACACCGGTTGTGCCCGCGGCACCGGCCAAATCGAAAACAGCAGACCCTAGATTGGAGCCCAGTGAAGATAGCCATCGTCTACAACCGCGACAGCAAGAACGTCATCAACCTCTTTGGGGCGCCCAATCAGGAGAAGATCGGAATGCGCACCATAAGGCGCCTGTCGGCGGCGCTGGCCAATGGCGGGCACCAGGTCAAGGCCTTTGAGGCCGACAAGGAGCTGATCAGCCGGCTTGAGGAGTTCATGCCAAGGGTCATCAAGGGTGAGCAGCCTGGCATGGTGTTCAACGTCTCCTACGGGCTTCAGGGCCAGGCTCGCTACACCCATGTGCCCAGCATTCTGGAAATGGTCGGCATCCCCTATGTGGCTTCCGGTCCGCTGGGCCATTCGCTGGCATTGGACAAGGTGGTCACCAAGATGATCTTGCGCCAGCACGCCATCCCCACCCCGGAATTCGGGGTCTTGGAGACGCCTGAGGCGCCCATTCCCCCCGATGTGGTGTATCCCGCCATTGTGAAGCCCAAGAACGAGGCCGTGTCGTTCGGCCTGAAGGTTGTCCACAACGACCAGGAGCTACGCGACGGGGCGGGAGTCATCTTCGACGCCTACCATCAGCCGGTCCTCGTCGAACGGTTCATCGAAGGCCGGGAGATCAACGTCGGCATCCTGGGAAACAGCCCCCCCGAGGCATTTCCCCCAGTTGAGCTGTCGTTCGGCGCCGAAGGCCCCCAGATCTATACCTATGAGGACAAGACGGGTCGAAGCGGGCGCAGCATCGAGCCCATCTGCCCGGCCCCTATCAGCGACGACCTCACCGCAGAGGCCCAAGACATCGCGGTGCGATCATTCCGCGCTCTCGGCCTCTACGACTGCGCCAGGGTGGATCTTCGCCTCGACGACCAGGGCAAGCTCTATGTGCTGGAGGTGAACAGTTTGCCCAGCCTGGGCGAGCACGGCTCATACCTCGTGGGGGCGGCCTACGTCGGGCTCGACTTCGGGAAGTTCGTGAATCAGCTGGTGGAGGTGGCCCAAGCCCGATACTTCGGCACGCCCAACCCGCCGGTGATCGACGGCGAGAAGGCCGATCCCCGCAAGCACGCCGTGGCGTACATCACACAGCGGCGCGACCGCATCGAGCGAAGCATCAAAGACTGGGTGGCGCTCTCCAGCCCCTATGACGACCCCGTCGGCCTGCGGCGGGCGCTGACTCGGGCCGAAGATCTGTTCGGCGAGCTGGCCATGAGCTCTGTGCCCGAGCTGACCAGCAAACCCTATGCGGCTACCTGGCAGACCCAGTCGGGCCTTGACGGCGGCACACTGTTTTTGGCCAGCCTTGACACACCCCGAAGCCCCTTGTCGCCCGCCCAGCCATTTCGCCGCGATCCCGAACGGCTGTACGGGGAGGCCATCGGCCAACGCGCCGGTTTGGTATGCCTGGAGTACGCCCTGCGCAGCCTGCGCAGCATTCGAAGGCTGAGGCGCCTGCCTCTGGGAGTGCTGCTGTGTACCGACGAGGTGCTGGGCTGCCAGCAAAGCGCCGAGTTGATCCAGGCCGCTGCTGCCCGAGCGGAACGCGTCATCGTGTTGGCCCCGTCCATAGAGCCGAACAGCATTGTGCTGCGCCGGCGGGGAAACCGCCAGTACACGCTGGCGGTCACCGGCAAGCCCATCTGGCCCACACAGACCACACCCAAGCAGTCCACCACCCGGTGGACCATCGCGAAGCTCGAGAGCATCGCCCAACTCACCTCCCGCAGCAGAGCGGTATCGGTCTCCATCCTCGATCTGTCCACCCAGGGGTACAGCCTTCATCTGCCCCACCATGTGCAGGCGAGCATCTCCATCACCTACCGCCAGCAAGAGCGGGCGCAAGAGATCGAGCAGGAGATCCGGGCGATCCTGGGTCGCGGTAAGACCCGTTGGGAGTTGACGATGGACTGGGATCGCCCGCCGATGCCCGAGACTGCGGAGAATCTGGTTCTGTTCGAGCAGCTCAACCAGGTTGCCGAGCACCATGGGATAAGCCTCCAGCGCACAACCTCCAGCATCGCCTCGCTCGCAGGCTTGGTCGACGCCTCCACCCCTTGCCTGTGCGGTGTTGGCCCCGAGGCCCTAAGCAGGGGAATGCCCGGTGAGAGCATCGAGCGGATCAGCCTCATCGAGCGAACCCTTGTGCTTGCCGAATTCTTGGCTCAGGACCTTCCCCGGTGACCGCTTTGGGGGACGGTGACCGCCTTCACAGCTCAAATCCACGCCGACGGCGCCGTGAGACCGAAGACGAGAAATTCAACCGCCGCACCTTGGAACCGCAGCGTGTGGCCAGTGCCAGCGGGGGAATGGTCTCTACCGCGCATCCCGGTGCCACCGCCGCGGGTGTGGCCGCGCTGGAAGCTGGCGGAAACGCAGTCGACGCCGCCGTCTGGGCCGCGCTGGCCCTCGGAGTGTGCGAGCCGGCCGCTTCAGGATTAGGCGGCCAGACGATGATGCTGGTCCATCTTGCCGACGAAAATCGCACGTTCGCATTGGACGGTTCTTCCCGTGCGCCCAGCCTGGCCACCATCGACGCCTTCGACAATTTTCCCCGCGAGCGGCGCCGGGGGTATCGCGCCACAACGGTGGCCAGTTCGCCCGCGGTGTACGACTACGCGCTCAAACGGTATGGCCGCCTTGGTGTCTCGGAAGCTCTGCAACCGGCCATTCGCCTCGCAGAGGAGGGCTACAAGGTCAGCGAGCTTCAGGGGCAGCTGAATCGTAGAGAGCGCAAGCATTTGCTCAAGTCATCGGGGGCTGCCTCTCTCTTCTTGCGCCAGGGAAGGCTCGCCTACCGAGAGGGCGATACGTTTCGTCAACCTGTGTTGGCAACAACACTGCATAGGCTGGCCGATGTCGGATTCGAAGACTTCTACCTGGGAGAAATCGCCCAGCTCATCGTCGAAGACATGGAGCAAAACGGCGGCTTCGTCCGAGCCGACGATCTCGCCCTGATACCCCAGCCCATCGAACGCGAGCCCCTCAAGGGACGCTTCTACGGGAATCAAGTGCGCACCATGCCACCGCCCAGTGCCGGACGCACCCTCATCGAGATGATGAACATCTACAAGGCCCTTCCCGCCGAGTTTCGCAATCTCGACACCCCTGGGGGCGCGGTCTTGTTCGCCAAAGCTGTCCAACAGGCCTTTTGGGATCGTCAAGACCGGCCGTTCGACCCCGCCTTCTACCCGCAGGTCGACCAAGAGAAGATGCTCAGCCCCAGCTACGGCCGAGCGCTGGCTGCCAGAATGCTCCAGGAGTACTTGGGCAACGGCGAAACCACCCACCTATCGGTAATGGACGCCGACGGAAACGCAGTGGCGTTGACCCAGTCAATTGAGAATGTGTACGGCGCCTGCGCGGCCAGCCCCCAACTCGGCTTCTTGTACAACAACTATCTAAGCGCATTCGACCACCACGACCCCTCCAACCCCTTCTATCTGCGACCCAACGCCGTTCCGTGGGCCAGCGTGGCCCCCACGCTGGTCTTCCAAGAAGGCCAGTGCCGACTGGCGATCGGCTCGCCGGGAAGCGAGCGAATCGCCCCCTCCGTCCTCCAGGTCATGATCCGGCTCCGCAAGCTCTCGCCGCTGGCCGCAGTGGAAGCCCCCCGGCTCCACTGCTCGATAGACGGGGTGGTCTCCCTGGAAGCCCCCCGGATGAGCAGCGAAATCCAGGCGGCGCTGGCCCGTGAGGGGTTCGAAATGGACCAACGCGAGGCCTATTCCTTCTACATGGGCTGCGTGCAGATGGTGATGCGGCGGAACGGCTCCTTTGTAGGGGTGGCCGATCCCCGCCGCGACGGGTCCGCCGCAGGACCAAGCTGGTGAATCTTCCCCTGCTCCTGTCGGTACCCCATGCCGGCACCGAAGTTCCCGAAGAAGCCGAGCCCTACTGCATACTGACCCCTTCTCAGATCGCGGCCGACGGCGACGAGGGGGCGGCCGAGATCTACGCGCTGGCCGACCACGTCGAAGGCCATGTCACCACGACTGTGGCCCGGGCAATCGTCGACCTGAACCGAGCTCCCGATGACTTCCAGCCCGACGGCGTAGTGAAAACGCACACATGCTGGCAGGAACCGGTGTACTCGCCCTTCCCGCCCGAAGAGACAGTGCAAGCGCTCATCGACCGCTATTGGAAGCCCTACCACCGGCAGCTCCGTGAGCTCGGCGCCAGCGGGAGGTTTCTGCTGGGGGTAGACGGCCACACCATGGCGGCCCACGGTCCCCCAGTAGGCCCCGACGCCGGCAAGGCCCGGCCACGGGCATGCATCAGCAACGACGACCGCACCTGCCCACCGGCCTGGCTAGAAGCGCTGCAATCAGCTCTGGCCCGCCACCTGGGCGGCGAGGTGACCATCAACACTCCCTTTCGGGGCGGCTACATCACCCGGACCCACTCCGCCGAAATGCCCTGGCTCCAGATCGAACTGTCCCGAGCACCGTTCATGCCCAATCAGCAAAAACGCCAATCGGTGCTGGAAGCCCTAACTGAACTCAGCGCCCTGATCGGCAATTAGACGCCCTAGCAATAGTCGAGCGCCTTCATTCTTCAGAAGTCTGGGCGGGTTTGGAACGGTGGGCTCGGGTAACGGTTCCTGCGATGGAGCGCAACGGCATTGTGGATATCTCGAATACTGCGCCCACAAGTTGGACGGGCGTCCGAGCGGCCTCGATGAGTCCGCGGCCCAATAGTGCGCCCGCGGTGCGCCCCGACGGTCGTCGAGTCCATCCCAACGACACAAATACCCCTAGGGACAAGATCGCCACCAGCGCCATGAAGCCGCTGACAAGGATCCATCCCCACTGGCGGTGAATCAGCGGCAGATCAATGAAATTCATGCCGAAGAATCCGGTGATGGCCGTGAGCGGCAGCATTACCGCGGCGTAAATGGTCAGAACCTTGGTGACCTCGGTTGCCTTGCGGGCTTCGGCTCCCCGGTAGGCGTCGAGGGTCTCGGCGAGGGCTGACCTGCCTCCCTCGACGCCTTCAGCGGCCCGAGAGGCAATGTCGAACACATCTGAGAAGCGCCGCCGTCCTGAATCGGAGATCAACGGGGATGTGGAGTGCCGCAGAATGTCGAACACCTCTCGCTGGGGATGGACTGACCGGCGAAGCACCGCAAGGTCGGCTCGCACTGCCATGATCTCCGACAAGAAGTCAGGGTCTGCCCGCAGTGCAAGCTGGATCAGCTCCTCGTTGCGGTTGTCGAAAACGTCGAGAACGCTGATCAACCGACGGGTGACGACGTCGGCGAGGCGGGCCAGCGTCTCATCCGCGCTCCCACTGGCCAACTCCGGTCGTGTTCGAACTCCATTCCAAAGCGCATCGATCGACGGGGAGCGCCGGTCGTGGATGGTGACCAAACGGCGCTCCGACAAAAAGCAGCCAAGCTCGTAGTTCTCGATCCGATCCTGGCCCAAGCCGTGCAGCACAACCAGGATGCTGGCCCCGAAGTCGTCGACTTTGGGCAAATCCACATCGTCTACTGCATCGCGCGCCGCCAGGGAGTCAAGCCCTAGCTGCTGCGCCAGCCCGGTAAGTTCGTCAGCATCCTCAGGTCCTGCCGTGATGTCGATCCACGTCCAGCTGGACTCCGGCGGCTCACTGTCAGGCTCGATCTCGACGGCGCACTCTCCTGGTTCGAAAAGCAGAGATCGAATGAGCATCGGGGAAACTACCTCGCTAGGGCCGCATCAGGCCGCCGCCGTCCACCTGGAAAGTCTCGCCGGTGACGTATTGGCTGGCATCCGACAGCAGGAATCCAATTACGGGCGCGATGTCGGTTACGGGGTCGCCGTCGCGGCCCAGGGGGTGGTTGTCGAACAGGGCTTTGAAGGACGCCAGGCGGTCGGGGTCGTCGTCGGGAGGGGCCCGGTGGGCCACCGACGCCGGGTTCACGCAGTTAACGGTGATGCCGTCGCGGCCCCATTCCCGGGCCGCAGTGCGGGTGAGCGAGCGAATGGCCTCTTTGGCCGCGCCATAAGGGCCATAGCCCGGCCCGCCGGTGATCCCCATGTTGGTGCCAAACGTGATGATCCGTCCCCGGCCCTTGGCCGCCATGTGGGGGTGAACCGCCTGCATGAACCACAGCGTGCCCTTGGGACCGGTGTTGAGCAGCAGGTCCATGTCGGATTCGTCCACATCCATAAGCGGCATGGTGGGGCGAAATGACTGGGCGTTGGCCACCAAGCCGTCCACCGTGCCCCACCGCTCCACCGTGCGGTCAACCACCTCGTTGGTGTGGTCCCGGTCGCCCACCGACCCGGCCACCGCCAGCACGTCACCGCCCCGCTCCCGCAATTCGGCCGCGGTGGCCTCGATCCGCTGGGGCTTTCGGCTGGTAACCGTCAGCTTCACGCCCTCGTCCACCAGGTAATCGGCGATACCCCGGCCAATCCCCTTCGAGGCTCCGGTGAGGATTACGACCAGACCTTCCAGCATCGCCTGAGCGTACTGTTCTAGGCAGTGCGAACTCGCTTCAGCCTTCGATGCGGCAGTCATGAGCTGGACGCCTGACCCCCGGCCCGACTGGGTAGCCGCCGTGAACCGGGGCGACGTCGGCCCGGTGGTCGAAGAGGCTCGCCGCCCGTTCGACCCCCACTTGCTGATGGCCGAGGCCCTGGTGCGCCAAGGCCGAGCCCCAAACGACCAGGCCGCGCTCGGCGACGATGCCTTCGTCGAACCCCTCACCCTGTTCTGTCACGGGCTGGAGCACGAGGCCGACCTCACCGTCATGGGCCGGTGGATGTCCCGCCGCATGATCCTGCGGCTCCTAGAAGTCCGCATCCAGATCAACGACTATCTGGCCGCCGACCCCGGCACGCTGGAGGAGCCCGTCGAACAGCCCATCTTCGTGATCGGCGCGCCTCGCACCGGCACCACCGTCATGCATGGCCTGCTGGCCCAAGATCCGGCCCACCGGGCTCCGGAGGGCTGGGAGTTGCTGCGCCCCGTGCCCCCTCCCGATCCCGATCCCGACATCCGCGCCGCCGACCCCCGCATCGCCCTGGCCGGCGCCGAGCTGGTCATGCCCCAGACGGTGGCCAGCGGAATGCTCTCTATCCACGAGTACTCCGGGCGAATGTTCAAAGAGTGCCTGTCGGCCATGTCGTTCGAATTCCGCTCCGAGGAGATGGTCAGCCGCACCGACGTGCCCACATACCAGGCCTGGTACGACACCGCCGATCTGCGCCCCGCCTATCGCACCTACCGCCAGGTGCTCCAGGTTTTGCAGCGGCGCATGCCCACCCGGCGCTGGGTCCTCAAGTCGCCCGCCCATCTCCAAGGCCTGCCCGCGCTGATGGAGGTGTTCGACGACGCCCGCTTCGTGATCACCCACCGCGATCCCACTGCCATCCTGCCCTCGGTCACCAGCCTTATCGCCACCATGCGCTGGGCCCATTCCAACCGGGCGGATTTCGCCGCCATCGGCCGGTACCACCTGGAGCTCTACGCCCGCAGCCTCGACAACCTCATAAACCTGATCGATTCCGGCCGCCTGCCCGCCGACCGCACCGCCCAGGTGCCCCATCGCCAGGTGAGCACCGAGAAGCTGGCTGCCGTCCGGTCGGTGTACGAGCAACTCGGCATGGAGCTGAGCGCCGTCGCAGAGGCCGCCATGGCCGCCTACGTGGATGCCACCCCCCCCGGCAAACACGGCGAACACCGCTACGAGTTCGAAGACCTCGGCCTCACCCGAGCCGAGGTCCGGGCCCGCTTCGCCCGCTACATCGAGCGCTTCGACATCCCGGTTGCTGCAAATGAGTGATCAAGGCAATGGCTGACCAGGAGCACCCCGAAACCGCGTCGGCCTATCGGCTGGCCGAACTGCTGGGCGACCTGCCCCACCCCGACGACTTCGGCCCCGAGGCCTACGAACTGGTGGAGCGCACCCGCGATCTGGTGGCCGCGGTGTCTGCCAATGACGCCGACCCCGCCACCCGGGCTGAGATCGCCGCCGCCCTGGCCGACATCACCGAGCGGCTGCGGGCCCATACCCGCGACCCCCACATCGTGGTGGCCAAAGACCATGAGGGCACCATCTACAACCTCACCCAAGCCGGATCAGGCCTCCTCAACCCCCACGCCCCCCGCCTCATCTTCGATCCGGTGCCCCCGCCCGACCCCAATGCCGAGCCCCGTCCAGTTGAGATGCGGGCCACCGTCACCCTCACCGAGGCCCACTCCGGCCCACCCCACCGCGCCCACGGCGGCGTGGTGGCCACCATCCTCGACGAGGCCCTGGGCACCGCCGCCACCCGGGCCGGCGCCACCGGCCTAACCGCCGGCATCAACATTCGCTACAAGACCGGCGTCCCTCTCCACACCCCCCTAGAAGTCACCTGCCGCTACTCCCACACCGAAGGCCGCAAACACATAGCCACCGGCGAGCTAAGAGCCGGCGAAACAGTGTGCGCCACCGCCGAAGCAATTTTCATCACAGAAGCACCCACACCCTCCCCCTCCTAACAAACAATGGAAGGCTGGGGATCCAACCTAGGTGGGCTGGGGGGTGGCGCCGGAGGCGGACCTGGCCGCACCGACGGCCAGGCCGCCACAGGTGACAGGACCCGCCAGCCCACCGGAGGATGGTAAGACGAAACTGGCAACAAGCCAGAGATATGCCACCATAAGCCCATGGTCAACGTCGCCCTCCCAGACGAAGCCGACATCCTAGGCACCGCAGTAACCGCCTCCGGCCTAGCCGCCGAAGCCCCGGTGAAGATCCCCGTCCAGCGCTACCTCTCCCCCGAGTTCGCCGAGCTGGAGTACGAAAAGATGTGGCCCAAGGTGTGGCACGTGGCCTGCACCGTCGATCACATCGCCAATCCCGGCGACTGGTTTGAGCACCGCCTCGGCAAGTACTCCATAATCCTGGTTCGGGGCGAAGACGGCGTGCTCCGCGGCTTCCAGAACGTCTGCCGCCACCGGGGCAACTCCATCTGCCAGGGATCAGGCACCGGCATCACCGAGCTGCGCTGCCCCTACCACCGCTGGGCCTGGGACCTCACCGGCCGTCTCCGCGAGATCCCCTCCCGCCGGGGCTTCGGCCCCATCAGCAACGACGACCTCCCCCTGGTGCCGGTGCAGGTGGACACCTGGGCCCGCCTGGTGTTCGTGAACCTCGACCTGCACGCCGAGCCGCTGGCCCAGTGGCTGGAGGGCATCCCCGACGACATCGCCTGGGCCAACCTCGACGAGTTCCGGGGCACCTACTCCACCGCCACCCCGGTGAACTGCAACTGGAAGGTGGTCAACGAGGGCTTCTCCGAGACCTATCACGTGCAGGGACTCCACCGGGAGATGCTGGGCAGCATCAACGACGTCAACTCCCCCCAGCGCATCTGGGACCGCCACGGCGTGTCCTACCAGCCCTACGGCGTGCCCAGCCCCCGCCTGGGCCGCGACGTCGACGACCAGACGGTGTGGGAATCGTTCGTGGTCACCCAGGGCGGCCGCATGGGGCCGGACTATGCCGAGCCCGGCAGTCCAGTCCCCGACGTGCCCGACGGCCATACCCTCCAAGACGTGATCGCCCAGAAGATCAGGGACCATCAGGCCACCATGGGCGTCGACTTGTCGGGCTACGACACCGCTCAGATCACCCACCTCAGCCAGTACAACCTCTTCCCCAACACCACCGTGCTGATCAGCGCCGACATCTTCACCGTGCTCACCGCCCGGCCCGGCCCCAACCCCGACGAGGGCGAGCTGGCCACCATCCACCTCAGCCGAATGCCGTCGGCCGACGCCCCGGCATCGTCGCCGGTCCACGTCACCGTGCCCATGGATCAGGCCGACTTCGGATTCGTGCTCAACCAAGACTTCAGCGTGATCCGCACCATGCAGTCCGGCCTCCACCAGCCCGGCTTCACCCACGTGTGGCTGTCGGGCGAGGAGTGCCGCATCATCAACATGCACCGCAACCTGGAGCAGTACTTGGGCTTGGAGCCCGGCGGTTGGATACCCGCCGACCAGGCCCGGTGAGCCTGCCCGAACACCCCGAGGCCATCACCGCTGACTGGCTCACCGAGAACCTGGCCGAGCGCTACCCCGGCACGGTGGTCACCGCCGTGGAGGTGCTGGCCATGCATGCCGGCACCAACGCCAACGCCCGCCTGGCCGTCACCTACGACGGCGACACCGACATGCCCGCCACCATGTTCGCCAAAATCCCCCCGCTCGACCCCGACCGCCGGGCCCAGATCAACCAAACCGGCATGGGCCGCCGGGAAGCGCTGTTCTACCAACAACTGGCCCATCGGGTGCCCATGCGCACCCTCACTCCCTATGTGTCCGCCTTCGACCCCGACACCGGGGCGTTCGTGCTTCTGTTGGAAGACCTGGACAACTCAGCCAAGTCATTGCCCGACTACCAAAGCGGGGTTCCGGTGGCCTACGCCACCGAGGCCATGGACCATTTTGCCGAACTGCACGCCCGCTACGAGGATCCCGACCGCCGGGCCGCCGAGGCAAGCTGGGTGCCGCTGGCCACCATGGGAAGCGACTACGGCGCCCGGCTGCTGCGCTACGGGCTCGACAACCACCGAGACAAGCTCACCGACGCCTTCGCCGAGATCGCCGAGCTCTACATCGCCCACACTGCCGAGCTCCACAAGGCGTGGGCCGCCGGTCCCATCGGCGGTCCGGCCGCCGTGCTCCAAGGCGACGGCCACATCGGCAACCTGTTCGTGACCGAAACCGGCGGACCAGGCTTCTTGGACTGGGGCCTCATCAACGTAGGCGCCCCCATGCGCGACGTGAGCTACTTCCTCAACATGTCCATGGCCCCCGAGGACCGCCTGGCCCACGACCAAGCCCTCATTCAGCGCTACCTCGATGCCCGCATAGCCCACGGCGCCCAGCCCATCTCGTTCGATGATGCCTGGCTGGCCCACCGCATCCACGCCGCCTACACCGTCCCCGCCAGCTGCCAAGTGGTCACCTTCCCCGAAGACGCCTCCCCCGGCCGCCAAGCCTTCGCCGCCGCCTTCCTAGCCCGCTCCGAAGCCGCCCTAGCCCACCTAAACCCCCGCCCCGCCCTCCGCAACGCACTCGGCCTCTAACTGCCGCTTACTCGTCTTCCAGCCGTCCCGTACCATGGCGGGCATGGCTCTGGCCGAGATGCAGCCGCATGTCGAGTTGCCGTTTCTCATCAACGATGCCGACAACCACTTTGTGGAGCCCCGTGATCTGTACGTGAACTACGTGGATCCCAAGTGGCGGCACAAGGCGGTCACCTTTGAAGCCGATGAGGAGGGCCGCTGGGTGGGGGTGTTCGGCGGGCAGCCTTCACGTCTCAACCAGGCGGTGGCGTTGGTAGCGGCCGACGACGATGCCGCCGCCGAGGTGGCCGCTCGGGCCGTTCCCACCGCGGGCGACGAGAACCAGATGAAAGCCGGCCAGTCCAACATCCACTCCCCGGGGATGACGCTGTCCCGCCTCAACCCCTATCGCGACCTCTCCATGGACGAGCGCATCGAGCTCATCGCCTACTTCCGCGACCAGGAGGAGTCGTGGGGCAACCGCGATCTGCGCCTGGCCCTCATGGACTCACAGGGCATCGGCGCCGCCCTCATGTTCCCCAACCAGGTGCTGTCGCTGGAGTACGAGTTCGCCGACGACGTCGACGGCATCTACGCCAACACCCGGGCCTACAACCGCTGGATCAACGAGGAGATCGGCTGGGGCTACCTGAACCGTCTCTTCCTGCCCGCCTACGTCTCGCTGGCCGATCCCGACGAGGCCGCCGCCGAGGTCGATCTTGTGCTGAACCAGGGCGCCACCGTCGTCCAGATCATCAGCGGCCACGCCCACGGCGGACGCCACAACCCCCGGGGCGGGCGCTCCATGGCCGACCCCATCTACGACGGCTTCTGGGCCCGCATCAACGAGGCCGAGGCCCGGGTGGTGACCCACCTGGGGGCCACCGACTACCAGAAGAACGGAGCCGACTGGAGCGAAAACCCCGAAGACGGGCTGGGCGAGTTCGACGCCCTCCAATGGGTGCTCTACTGGGGCGACCGCCCCGCCATGGAGACGGTGGCCGCCATGGTGCTGCACAACCTCTTCGGCCGATTCCCCAACATCAGGGTCTGCCTGTCGGAGCAGGGCACGGTGTGGCTTCCCTACATCCTCCGCAAAATGGACCACGCCTATCTCATGGGCCGGGGGGCCAGATGGGGCCCCAAGCTCGACCGCCGCCCCAGCGACATCTTCCGAGAGCACTTCATCGTGGCGCCCTTCCCCGAGGAGAACGTGGCCCGGGTGGTCGAGGCGGTGGGCATCGAGCCCATCGTGTTCGGCTCCGACTTCCCCCACAGCGAGGGCCTGCCCTTCCCCGCCCTCTACGCCACCACCCAGCTCAAAGACATGAGCGACGCCGACATCAAAACCATCATGTGCGACAACCTGGCCCGATTCCTCAACATCGAACCGGTGCCGGTCCCCAATGGGAGCTAGCCCCTAGGCCACCTTCATGAGAGCGGCCATGTTGCCGCCCATCACCATGCGGACCTGGTCGTCGGGCAGGCCGTCCAATTGGTCGACGAACGAGATCGGGTCGGCCATGCCCTCCACGTGGGGATAGTCCGAGCCGAAGATCACGTTGTCCACTCCAACCAAGTCGATGAGACCCACCGGGTCGTCCTCGTGGAAGGGGTGGATCCACAGATTGCGCTTGATGGCCTCCACGGGGTGCTCTTCCCAGGAGTGGGGGAAGCGCTCGTAGACGCTCTCCAGTTGGGCCAGCAGGGGCCGCACCCAAGAGCTGCCGTTCTCCACGATGGCCACCTTCAGCTTGGGATGCCGGGTGAGCGCCCCGTGGGCCACCCATGAGGTCACCGCATCCTGAATGGCCCGACTATGCGAGATGGCCATCTGGAACAGCGACTGGCGGAACGCGGTCATCTCCCCCCGGACGCCCTCCCACTCGTCGGTGAACCGGGTGTATCCGCTGTCGGAGGCGTGCATGGCCACCAGCACGTCCAACTCCACCACCCGCTCCCAGAACGGGTCGAACTCGGGCAGGGCGAAAGACCGCGGCCCCCGCAGGCCGGGAGGCGCCGCGGGGCGGATCAACACCGCTCGGGCCCCCCGCTCCACGCACCACTCCAGCTCCTCGATGGCCTTGTCCACGATGGGCAGGGTCACGATGGGCGTGGGGAAGATGCGCCCCTCGTAGTTGAACGTCCAGTGCTCCAGCATCCACTGGTTGAGGGCGTGGATCACGATGTGGCACTCGTCGGGGGCGTCCCGGAATCGCTCCTCAACCAGCGACGCCAGGGTGGGGTACATCATGGCGTAGTCCAGGCCCAGCTCGTCCATTAGCTCCAGCCGGGGCTCCGGGGAGAAAAACGCCGGCAGCGCGTCGATCGGCTTCATGATCTCCCGGTGCGACTTGCCCTCGGGATTGCCGTGCTTGAAGTACTCCTCCTGGGCGCCGGGCGATCCCACTCGCTGGAACGTGGGGTTGGGGATGTACTCGCTGATCTTGCCCCTCACCATGATCTTGGTGCGGCCCTTGTGATCGATGTAGTCGATGAGCCCCCGGTGGGAGTCGGGCAGGTGCTTGGTGAGCGCCTCGGTGGTCTCATACATGTGGTTGTCGGCGTCGAAAACCGGGAAATCAAGCTGGCGAGAAGGCATACCAATCATCATATTGCTGGTATACGCTTATGGCGATGGCGGGAGTATTCATCACCTGTGCCATCACCGGCAGCGGCGACACCACATCCAAATCCGACCTGGTGCCCATCACCCCCCAGCAGATCGCCGAGGCGGCCATCGATGCCGCTGAAGCGGGTGCGGCCATCGTCCACATCCACGTCCGCAATCCCGACACCGGCGAGCCGGCCCGCGAGGTGGAGCTCTATGCCGAGGTGGTGGAGCGGATCCGGGCTTCCAGCACCGACGTTGTGCTCAACCTAACCTCCGGCATGGGCGGCGATCTCACCCTCGGGTCGGCCGAGCAGCCCCTGCCCCCCGCTGACGACGGAACCGACATGGCCGGCGCCACCGAGCGGCTGGCCCACGTGCGCGAGCTGATGCCCGAGATCACCACCCTCGATTGCGGCACCATGAACTTCGGCGAGGGCGACTACATCATGGTCAACAGCCCGTCGGTGCTCGACGAGATGGCCCGCCAAGTGCAGAAGCTGGGCGTTCGCCCCGAGATCGAGATCTTCGACACCGGCCACCTCTGGCTGGCCAAGCACCTCGTGGAGCAAGGGCTTATCGACGATCCGGTCATGGTCCAGCTCTGCATGGGCATACCCTGGGGCGCCCCCGACGACCTCAACACCTTCATGGCCATGGTCAACAACCTCCCCGAAGACTGGGTCTTCTCGGCCTTCTCCCTGGGCCGCAGCCAGCTCCCCTACGTAGGCCTAGCCGCCATCGCCGGAGGCAACGTAAGGGTCGGCCTAGAAGACAACATCTACCTATCCCGAGGCCAACTAGCCACCAACGCCGCCCTGGTAGCAAGGGCCGTAACCATCCTCGAAGCCATGAACTACGAAGTCCTAAGCCCCGAAGCCACAAGAGAAAAACTCCACCTAACAAAACACTAAAGCCCCCCACCCCCACCCCCACCCCAACCCCCCTTCCCCAAAAAAAGAGTGGGTGGCCCAACCGTAGGGCGGCGGGGAAAAGCAAGAGGTAGGCGGGTTGGGGGGTGGCGCCGAAGGCGGACCTGGCCGCTCCGCCGGCCAGGCCGCCGTAGGTGACAGGACCCGCCAACCCGCCGGTTCTACGCCAACCGGTACCCCGCCGCCCGGTCGAGCGCGCCAAAGGTGGCCTAAATTGACCCCGTGACCCCAGAACTAGCGATCCGCGGCGGCACCGTAATAGACGGCACCGGCAACCCCGGCCAACAAGCCGACATAGGCATCGCCAACGGCCGCATTACCGAAATCGACAAATCCGTAAAAGCCCCCCAAGAGATAGACGCCACCGGCCGGCTGGTGTCCCCAGGCTTTATCGACTGCCACACCCACTACGACCCCCAAGTGCTATGGGACCCGTGGCTGTCGTCGTCGTGCTGGCATGGGGTCACCTCGGTGGTGGCCGGAAGCTGCGGCTACAGCATCGCCCCCACCAAGGCGGCAGACCGCGCCTCACTCATCCGCACCCTCGACAAAGTGGAGGACATGCGGGTGGCCACGCTCGAGGCCGGGGTCAACTGGGACTTCGAGACTTACGGCGAATACCTCGACGTGATCCAGCGCCGGGGCCTGGCCGTGAACTTCGGCGGCTATGTGGGCCACACCGCGGTGCGGCTCTACGTCATGGGCCAAGACGCCTACGAGCGGGAGGCCACTCCCGAAGAAATAGACCAGATGAAGGCCGCGGTGGCTGAGGCCATCAACGGCGGCGCTCTGGGGTTCTCCACCGACCGGGCCGGGTTCCACCTGGGCGACGGCGGCCGCCCAGTGCCGTCCATCGCCGCCTCTCAGGAAGAAACCGAAGCCCTCATCGGGGTCACCGCCGAGATCGGCCGGGGCGTGGTGCATGTGGCGCCGGGGGAGAACTACCGCTGGGTGTACGACCTCCAGCCCAAGCTGGGCCGCCGGCTCAACTGGTCGTCCATCCTCACCTATCCCGCCGCGGCCTCCTCCCGGGCCGACTACCGCACCAAGCTGGCCGACCACCTGGCCGGGCGGGCCGCCGGAGCCGACGTGTGGGTGCAGGTCACCTGCCGTCCCATAACTCAGCACGTCACCATGATCGAGCCCACCTCCTTCTACACCATGGGCTCGTTCAAGGAGCTGGTGGCGCTGGCCCACGAAGACCGCCCCACCCTGTACGCCGACCCCGATTGGCGGGCCCGGGTGCAGGCCGACCTCGACGCCAATGGCCTGCTGGCCTCCCGCTGGGACACGCTGGCCATCGTGGAGTCGCCCAACCAGCCCGAGCTGGTGGGCAACACCGTCGGGGGAGTGGCCGCCGAGCGGGACTGCACCCCGTGGGACGCCATGTGCGACATCGCCTTGGCCGACGGGCTGCTGACCCGCTTCGAGATCACCTTCGCCAACGATGAGGTCGACGGCGTGACGTCTCTCATGCAGGCCGAGGGGGCGGTGATGGGTTTGTCCGACGCCGGCGCCCACGTCGGCCAGATCTGCGATGCGGTGATGCCCACCGACTTCCTGTCCCGCTGGGTGCGCGACCGCCAGGTGATGATCCCCGAGGCCGGCATCCACAAGCTCACCGGCGAGCTGGCCGAGATGCTCGGCCTGGCCCCCGACCGGGGCTACCTGCGCCCCGGCGCAGTGGCCGACATCACCGTGATCGACTGGGACAACCTCGACGTCGGCCCCATCCGCCGAGTGAACGACATGCCCGCCGGCGGCGAGCGCCTCATCGCCGACCAGCCAGCCGGCGTCGACCACATCCTCGTGGCCGGAACCCCTACCCGCCTCGACGGCAAGTCCCTCCTCGATCAGCTAGAAACCCTCCCCGCCACCACCCTTCGCTCATCCTGAGCAGCCCGGCGGGCTGGTCCCAGCAGTTGGCCTAACCCGGCGGCACTACTGGTTCGATGCCCAGGTCTGCGTAGGTGAGAGCGGGGAAGTAGGGCACGCCCAGGGCTTCGAAGCGTCGACGGGCGGTGTCACCCCGGTCGATCACCGTGGCAACGGCCACGATCTCGGCGCCGGTTTCGCGTATCACCTCGTAGGCCTTCTCTGTTGAGCCCCCGGTGGTGGTTGCGTCCTCCAGCAGTAAAACCCGGTGGCCCGGTGCGAGGGGGGTGCCCTCGATCTGCTGCTTCGTGCCTCGCTTCTTCGGCTCCTTTCGAACCGAGAACCAATGGCCGTCGGTCTCGGCGGCGATGCCCACCGCCAGTGAGTCGGCGCCCATGGTCATCCCCCCGGCTGCGTCAAACTCGATGCCGGCCTCTCGAACCTGAACAACAATCACCCGGCATGCCACTTGAAGGTCGGCCCATCGGCAGAGGGCCACCTTGACGTCAACGAAATCGCTCGACATGGCCCCGCTGGCCAGCTCTATCGGCTGGTCCAGTTTCCGCAATCCCTGCCGTTTGATGATGTCAATGAGCGCCGCGTCAGCCACGTCCCCACACTAGTGGTCGCCGCTGATGGGACTCGTTCGCTCTAAATGAAGTGAAATAAATTGGAAATAGTCGTATTTCCACAAGCGATCCCCAGCTCAGGCCCGCTACGGTCAACCCAACCTTCCCCTCAACAACCGAAGAATGAGGGGAGGAGCGCGTGTCTGCTCCACCTGTTACCTGCGCCTGGGCTCCGTGGTGGAACCCAGAGCAACTCCGCAGATTCCTCAACCACGTGGAGAGCGTCGTGCAAGCCCGTTTCGGCGAGCACGACATCGACGAAGCCGAGGGCACTGTGACCGTCGAGGACATGGAATGTGTGCTGGGCCTGTCCAACTTGGCCCAAACCTGTCGGGCCACCGAGCCCGACGATTGGCGGCTCATCATCTACAACCACATCGCCCGGCTCGACGATTTCGCCCCCGAAGTCCTGGCCGAGCGCTTGGCCGACTACCAAAAGCTCCAACCCGACCTGCGGGTCAGGGTGGTGGGTCCCCATCATCTGAGCCAGATCGACCCAGTCTGCGACCCGCTGCCGTTGGGCCTCTACGCCTGCCTGTCGGTGGACTTGGACGGCGCCGCCTGCCCAGTCGATCGCAGCTATTTCGAGAAATGGGGCATCGAGCAAGGGGAGGTGATGGCGGCGGCGCTGGCCAACACCTTGATGGACGAGCCGCTGACCGCTCTGGAAGGGAGCGATTTGCCCGGCAATATCCGGGTCTTCACCGGCGAGTCCCTGTTCGTAACCGGCCACCTGCTCGATTTCGTCCGCACGGTTCCCGACATCGGTCCACAGGGTGCAGTGGTCACCGTGCCCGCGGCCCACACCGTGATGGTCTGCCCCATTGAGCTCGACGAGCAGTTCGTGCAGGATTCCGCCACCATGCTGGCCGCCAGCTACATCCGCTACATAGCTGGCCCCAACTCGATTAGCCCCAACGCACTGTGGTGGCGTCCCGGCTACCCCGTAGAGGGTTTCGCCCGCATGGACAACCAATGCTTCGAACTAGTAGCCCCCGACCCCCTCCGCTCAAGGTTGTGGGAGGGCTTCAAAACCAAAAAAGACGAGTGAGCGATTGAAGGGTGTAGGTGGGGCGGCGGGCGGTACCACTTGCGGGAAAAGTGCACCATTCTGCCAATATGTCACTGCACGCAATGCCCGGGGGAGCAACGCATGACCATCACAGACACCAGCCAAGTATCGCTCGACGACATCGACATTCACTCCACCGATCTGTACCAAAACCGCGGCTACCCGTGGGCGGCGTGGGATCTGCTGCGAGCCGAGGCCCCGGTGCATTGGTATGAGCGTCCCGACATCGAGCCGTTCTGGGCCATCACCCGCCATGAGGACATCCACTGGGTGTCGTCCAACGACAAGCTGTTCATCAACGGCGGCCCCCGCCTCCGCCTGGCCTCCATCGAAGAGGACAAGGGCATGTGGGAGCGCCGGAAGCGGCGGCTCACCGAACTGGGCTGGGACCTGGACGAGCCCATGGACATGGTGTTTCTGGACCGCCCCCGCCACACCCGGTTCCGCCTGCTCACCGCCCGCCGCTTCACCCCCCGGGCCATGCGGGAGCACGAGGAGCACCTCGCCCAATACGCCGCCCGGTTCACCGGGGAATTCGTAGAGATTCTGGAGCGCGACGGCGAGGCCGACTTGGTGCTGGACTACGCGGTGAAGCTGCCCCTGGCCACCATCTGCGATCTCATGGGCCTGGACATCGAGGACTGGTCGAAGGTCCACAAGTTCACCGAGATGGCGTTCAACGATGAGGAGAACATGCGATGGGCCGAGCCCGGTGAGACCTTCGACGACCTGAGGTTCCGGATGGGCAAGGACTTCAGTGCCTATATCGGCACGATCATCGAAGACTGCCAGGCCGAGCCCCGCGACGACCTCACCGGTGCCGTGGTCCAGGGCGAGGTCGACGGTTGCCCGCTCAACACCCAACAGCTCACCGGCTATATCACCCTGCTGCTGGGCGCCGGCAACGAGACCACCCGCAACGCCACCACATCGGGCGTCACCGCCCTGCTCCAGAACCGCGACCAGATCGACCGCCTCCTGGCCGATGAGTCGCTGATCGAGCCCGCGGTGGAGGAGATCCTTCGGTGGACTTCTCCGGTCATCCAGTTCGCCCGCACCGCGACGGCCGACGTGGAGCGCCACGGCCAAACGATCAGAGAGGGCGACACCGTGGGCGTGTTCTACCCGTCGGCCAACCGTGACGAGTCAGTA
The DNA here is from genome assembly GCA_022821105.1 of Acidimicrobiia bacterium. Classification (GTDB taxonomy): domain Bacteria; phylum Actinomycetota; class Acidimicrobiia; order Acidimicrobiales; family Bin134; genus Poriferisocius. The sequence continues at coordinate 912 of JAJEEH010000137.1, read as the reverse complement.
TTCGACGATCCCTACCGGTTCGATGTGGGCCGCAACCCCAACCACCACATGGCCTTCGGCCACGGCGTGCACTTCTGCCTGGGCGCCAACCTGGCCCGCTGGGAGCTGCGGGCCATGCTCAGGGCCATCTTGCCCGTGCTGCCCCGCTTGGAGCTGGCCGACGAGCCCGACCGCCACGGCCACCTCCACCTCGGCGCCGTCAAGCACCAACAAGTCCGCCTAGTGGCATAACAACAAGGAGAACCTGACATGGGACGTCTAGAGGGCAGGGTGGCGTGGGTCACCGGAGCGGCTTCGGGTATCGGCCTGGCGAGCGCAGAGCGGTTCGCTGAGGAGGGTGCCGTGGTGATCGGCTCCGACATTGCCGGAGGCGACGGCTGGAAGGCAGTGGCCGAAACCGCCCCGGCATCGAGCTTTCATCTCGTGGACGTGCGCGACGCCGATGCTCAAGAAGAGCTGGTAGGCCAGATCATCCAAGACCACGGACGGCTCGACGTGCTGGTCACCGCCGCCGGGGTGGCCGGCGGCGGCCAGGTCCACACCCTTGATGTGGATGAGTGGGACCGGGTGCAAGACATCAACCTCAAGGGCACCATGCTGTCGTGCCGGGCCGCCCTCAAGCCCATGGTGGAGGCCCGCTCAGGAAGCATCATCACCATCGCCAGCGTGGAGGGCCTCGAAGGGTGCGAGGGGGGCAGCACCTACAACGCCTCCAAGGGCGGGGTGATCCTGCTCACCAAGAACATCGCCAACGACTACGGCCCAATCAACATCAGGGCCAACGCAATCTGCCCCGGCTTCATCGACACCCCCATGTTCCAGGCGGTCATCGCCCCGCTGGGGCCCATCGCCGACAGCATCCGCGAGCAGCACAAGCTCAAGCGCTGGGGACTTCCCTCCGAGATCGCCGGG
>JAJEEH010000166.1 GCA_022821105.1 Acidimicrobiia bacterium | reverse complement strand
GGGGCTGGTGGCCGCAGTGGGGCTCGATACCGACAACCGAATCCGGGCCACCTTCAACAAGACTGGGGCCTGCACCGGCCGGCTCAGCTCAGACGCACCCAACCTGCAAAACAGCCCGGTGCGCACCGAGACCGGCCGTGTGTTCCGCGAGGTGTTCGTGGCCGCCGAGGGCTGCGAGCTGCTGGTGGCCGACTACAACCAGATCGAGTTGCGCTGCATCGCCCATCTGGCCGAGGACCCCGGGCTGATCGAGGCCTTCGAGTCCGGCCAGGATGTGCATACCTCAGTAGCCGCCCAGGTATTTGGCATCGATCCCGCCGCGGTGGGCATTGAGGAGCGGTCCACCGCCAAGATGGTTTCCTACGGTTTGGCTTACGGGATGGAGGCCTACGGACTGGGCCAGCGGCTCGGCATCCCCACCGGAGAGGCCGCGGTCATTCTCGACGCCTATTTCGGAGCTTTCCCCGCGCTGCGGGAGTACATGGACCGGACAGTGGCCGAGGCCCGTTCCCGGGGATACACCGAGACCCTGTTCGGCCGACGGCGGCGGATTCCTGAGATCAACTCGCCCAATGTCCGCCTCCGACAGGCCGCCGAGCGCCAGGCCATGAACTCCGGGATTCAGGGTCTGGCGGCCGACATATTCAAGGTGGCCCTGGTCAGGCTCGACCATGCGCTGGAGGATCGAGCACTCGACAGCCGGATCATCCTCCAGGTCCACGACGAGGTGATATTGGAAGTCCCCGAGGGCGAGCACGGCGACGTGGCCGAGCTGACGGTGGACACCATGGCCGAGGCCTTCCCGCTTCGGGTCCCTCTCGAGGTGCACCTGTCGTCGGGTCGCACTTGGGCCGAGGCCAAGTAGCCAACGCCAAGTAGCCAGCACCGCAGGTGGCTGTTAGCATCGACCGGCCGGTTCAGGCTGCTGAACCGCGCCCTTTGAACTGTCCATTTCCTCCCGTGAGGCTCAATCCAACGTGTCCGAACCCGATACCGCTCCATCCGCCCCGCCAGCCGCTACTGCTGTGCTCGACGCCCCCGAAGGTGTGGGGACATTTGACAAAGAGGGCAACTACATCCCCCGCCAGATCACCGATCAGGACATAGAAGAACAGCACTTGGAGGACGCCTATGCGTCGACCATGGTGCAGGTGGAAGACGGCCAGATCGTCTCCGGCAAAGTGGTCAAGATCGACCGCGACGAGGTGCTGTTGGACATCGGGTTCAAGGCCGAGGGGATCATTCCATCCCGCGAGCTGGACATAAGCAATGTGATCGACCCCGGCGAGGTGGTCGCCCTCGGCGAGGAGATCGAGGCGCTGGTGCTCCAAAAGGAGGACAAGGACGGCCACCTGATCCTGTCAAAGAAGCGGGCCCAGTATGAGAGGGCTTGGGGCGACATCGAGGAGACCAAGGAAAAGGACGGCACCGTCTCGGGCAAGGTCATCGAGGTGGTCAAGGGCGGCCTGATCTTGAACATCGGTCTGCGGGGCTTTTTGCCCGCCTCGCTGGTGGAGCTGCGCCGGGTGCGCGACCTCCAGCCCTACATCGGCCAGACCCTCGAGGCCAAGATCATCGAGCTGGACAAGAACCGCAACAACGTTGTGCTGTCCCGCCGGGCCTGGCTGGAGGAGACCGAGAAGGAGCAGCGAGAGGCATTCCTCGACAACCTCAAGCCGGGCGAGCGCCGCAGCGGCGTGGTTTCGTCGGTGGTCAACTTCGGGGCGTTCGTGGACCTGGGCGGCATGGACGGCCTGGTGCACGTGTCCGAGCTGTCGTGGAAGCACGTCGACCACCCCAGCGCCGTGGTGCAGGTGGGCGACGAGATCGAGGTCCAGGTGCTGGAAGTGGACCTCGACCGGGAGCGCATCAGCCTTTCGCTGAAGGCCACCCAGCAAGATCCCTGGCAGGAGTTCGCCTCCAGCCACCAGGTGGGCGAGCTGGTGTACGGCCGGGTCACCAAGCTGGTGCCGTTCGGGGCCTTCGTCCAGGTGGGCGAGAGCATCGAGGGCTTGGTCCACATCTCGGAGATCTCCTCCCACCACATCGACCTGCCCGAGCAGGTGGTCACCCCCGGCGAGGAGCTGTGGGTGAAGATCATCGATCTCGACATCAATCGCCGCCGCATAAGCCTGTCCATCAAGCAGGCGGCCGAGGGCGGCGTGGTGGCCGCCGAGTTCCAGGAGCACTTCGGCGAGCATGCCTACGACGCCGAGGGCAACTACATCGGAGCGGTGAACGAGGATGTGGCCGCCGATCAGGACGAGGCCTGGGCCCAGTACTACTCAGAAGTGGGCGACGGCGCCGCTCCAGCTGAGGATGGCGGCTTCGAAGGCGCCCAAGACGGTGAGGCTCAAATCCTCGAGGAGCCGGCGCAGCTAGCGGAGCCGGTTGAGCCGGCGGAGCAGGCAGAGCCGGTTGAGCCGGTAGAAGACCCGGTCTAGTTTCCGCCGCTTAGGGGCAACCCCTGTCCGGGGGTTCGGGCGCCGGGGTCAGCTCCGAGCATCCCCAATTCTTGTGAGGCTGTTGCCTAGCCTGACCGAATGCAACATATTGCTCGTTATGTCGTTGCCCTGGTTGCGGCTGTTTCGCTGATTGCCTCGTTTGGGGCGCTGTCGGCCAGTGCCAGCGAGCATGGCGTTGAACAGGGTTCACAGAATGACCGCGAGGCTCTGGTCGCCCTCTACGAGGCCACCGGGGGAGATGGCTGGAGCGACTCGGGCGGCTGGCTCGGCGACGGGCCGCTGGGCGGCTGGTACGGCGTAACCGCCGACGACAAAGATCGGGTCACCGGGCTGTCGTTGGCGTCCAACGGCTTGCTGGGCGAGCTCCCCGCCGAGATCGGCAGCCTCGAATACCTGGAAGTCCTCGACTTGGGGAACAACGACCTGGTGGGCGAGCTTCCCGCTGAGTTGGGCAGCCTCTCCAAACTCGTCGAGCTGGATCTTCAGAACAATCGCCTGGAGCGCAACATTCCCGCCGCGCTCGGCGAGCTGTCGCAATTGAGGATCCTCGACCTCAAGTACAACGGCCTTTGGGGGTCACTCCCCGCCGAACTCGGCCAACTTGGCGAGCTTCGCATCCTGGACCTGCGGGGCAACGTGTTGTCGGGAGCGATACCGGCCGAATTCGGCAACCTGTCGAAGCTGACCCACTTGATGCTGAGGTTCAACGGCTTGTCGGGGGAGATCCCCGCCGAGATAGGCGATCTGCGCGACCTGGAGTGGTTGGACTTCAGCAACAACGGCTTGTCGGGGAAGATCCCCGCCGAGCTGGGCGAACTCCGCAGCCTTGTGTGGCTGGACTTCAGCAACAACGCCCTGTCGGGGGAGATCCCCGCCGAGCTGGCCGATCTCAAACAGCTTCGGCGCCTCAACCTGGTCGGAAACGACCTGTCGGGGCTGATCCCGGCGAGCCTAAGCGGCCTGACCGAGCTCAGGTATCTAGCGCTGTCGGCCAACGATCTGTGGGGGGGGATTCCGTATCAACTGGGCCGGCTCGAGAACCTCCAGGTGCTTCGGATTGGGCACAACAGGCTCACGGGGCGAGTTCCTCCCGAACTGGGCAAGCTGGAACGCCTTACCCTGCTATGGCTGGAGGACAACAACCTCTCGGGGGAGATACCCCCGCAACTGGGCAGGTTGACGGAGCTCAGGGAGCTGGACCTGAGCGAGAACGGGTTGTCAGGTGCTATTCCCGAAGAACTGGGCAATCTGGCGAAGTTGACGCAGCTGCTCCTCCACGAGAACGGCTTGTCGGGGGAGATTCCTGCCGAGCTGGGCGATCTGGGCGGATTGGAAGTTGTCAATCTCAGCAACAACTGGCTGTCGGGCACCATCCCCGAGGGCATTGTCTCGATGGCCGGGCTTGAGAGCCTGTTGCTTCACGACAACCTGCTGTCGGGGGACATCCCGGAGGGGATCGGCGGTTTGGCCGAGTTGGGGGTGTTGGACCTATCCAATAATCGCCTGTCGGGGGACATCCCGGAGGGCATCGGCGCTCTGTCGGGCCTGGAGTACCTGGATCTGCGCAGCAACCAGCTTTCCGGCGAGATCCCAGCCAGCCTGGGCGAACTTGGTGCGCTGAAGCGTCTCCTGCTTCGCGACAACCAGCTGACGGGTGAGATTCCCGCCGAACTCGGCCGCCTGGCCAGCCTTGAATGGCTGGACCTGAGCATCAACTTCTTGTCGGGGAGCATTCCCGCCGAGCTCGGACGGCTCGCCAACCTCCAGGCGCTTTACCTGAACTTCAACCGCTTGTCCGGCGAACTTCCCTCCGAGTTGGGCGAGCTGACCAGCCTGAAGCATCTGATGATCCGCCGCAATCAGTTGTCGGGGCCGATTCCCGCCGAGTTGGGCCAGTTGGCCAATCTGGAGCGGCTCAACCTGTGGGCCAACCAGCTGACCGGGGAGATTCCCGCCGAGTTGGGCAATCTCACCAACCTCACCAGGCTGGACCTTGACGACAACGAGCTTTCGGGGGAGATTCCCGCCGAACTCGGCAACCTCATCAAGCTGCGAGAGCTCTGGCTCGACGGCAATCAGCTCACCGGTGAAATCCCACCGTGGCTAGGCAACCTCAGCGACCTCAGGCGGTTGCACCTCCACGGCAATCAGCTGACGGGTGAGATTCCCGCCGAATTGGGCAATCTGAGCAGCCTCACGCGGCTGTGGCTGAACAGCAATCTGTTGACCGGCGGGATCCCCGCCGAGCTGGGCAATCTCAGCGAGCTGACGTACTTGTATATCGGCGACAACCAGTTGACCGGTGCGATCCCTGCCGAGCTGGGCGCCCTTAGCAATCTGACGCACATTTACATCGGCGACAATCAGCTAACCGGAGAGGTTCCCCCCAGCCTGGGCGCCCTCAGCAAGCTGGCCTACGTGTACATCAGCAACAACCAGCTCAACGGCTGCCTACCTGCCTCCTGGGAAGGAGACAACCTCAAGGGCAGCGACTTGGAGTTGCTCGACCTGGAGTTCTGCGAGGAGTAAAGCGGTCACCCTGACGGGTATCTTCATGCCGTGACCTTTAGCTCATACGCTCCCGCGAGCTCGGTCTTCTCGGTTGAGAAGGTTCGGCTTCCTGGCCTTCGCAACGCTTTGCGGGTGTTCTGGTCTCTCATACTCGGACTCTTGGCGCAGGGGGACACGGGATGGTACCCGTCAAGCCACAAGTTCCAAGTGCGCATGATTGAGTCTGGCCAGGTGCTCAACGAGCGGAGCTGGGAGGAGGGCGCGGCTCTCCTCCAGGATCTGGAATCCCTGACCGCGCGAGAATTCGCCGAGCTGTGGGTACCGACGGCAGTGCCCGCCGTCGATGAGGGCTGATCTCAGACCATTGCCCGAAGGTCGCGCTGTAGGTCTTTGATCTCGTCGCGCAGGCGGGCGGCGTATTCGAACTTCAGCTCGGTGGCGGCATCGTTCATCTCCTCGGTGAGGGTGTGAATGAGCCGCTCGATGCCGCCGGTGTCCAAGTCGATCACCTCCGGGCGCCGCCGAGACTGATCCATCGAACGGGAGCGCTGGGCCCCGCCGGGAATGGGCACACCGTCTTCGGCGGGACGCAGTTCGGCCAGGATGTCGCTGACGGCCTTGCGGATGGTCTGGGGGTTGATGCCGTGCTGCTCGTTGAACGCCTGTTGCAATCCCCGCCGCCGGTGGGTCTCGGAGATGGCCCGTCTCATGGAATCGGTCACCATGTCGGCGTACATGACCACCTGGCCGTCCACGTTTCGGGCCGCACGGCCGATGGTCTGGATCAGCGAGGTCTCGCTGCGCAGGAACCCCTCCTTGTCGGCGTCGAGGATGGCCACCAGCGACACCTCGGGCAGATCCAAGCCCTCCCGCAGAAGGTTGATGCCCACCAGCACGTCGAACTCGCCGAGCCGCAGGTCGCGCAGGATCTCGATCCGCTCGATGGTGTCCACCTCGCTGTGCAGATAGCGGACCCGCACCCCTAGCTCCAGCAGGTACTCGGTGAGGTCCTCGGCCATCTTCTTGGTCAAGGTGGTAACCAGCACCCGCTGGCTCGCCTCGGTGCGGTCCTCGATGAGCTTCATCAGGTCGTCGATCTGGCCTTTGGTGGGGCGCACTTGCACCTCGGGGTCCACCAGCCCGGTGGGTCGCACGATCTGCTCTACCACCTGATCGGAGACGCTGATCTCGTAGTCGCTGGGGGTGGCCGACAGAAATACCACCTGGCCCACCCGCTCCATGACCTCCTCGAACCGCAGCGGGCGGTTGTCCACCGCGGAAGGAAGCCGGAAGCCGTGGTCCACCAGGGTGTTCTTGCGACTGCGGTCGCCTTCGAACTGGCCATGGAGCTGGGGAACGGCCACATGGGATTCGTCGATCACGGTGATGAAGTCGTCGGGGAAGTAGTCCAGCAGGGTGTAGGGCCGCTCGCCGGGGGCCCGCCCGTCGATGTGGCGGGAGTAGTTCTCGATGCCGTTGCAGAAGCCGATCTCCTGCATCATCTCCAGGTCGTAGGTGGTGCGCATCCGCAGCCGCTGGGCCTCCAGAAGCTTGCCCTCCTTGTCGAAATAGGCCAACCGCTCCTGGAGCTCTGCCTCTATGCCTTCGATGGCGTGGCGCATGCGCTCATCGCCGGCCACATAGTGGGTGGCGGGGAACACCACCACCTCGCTCAGGGTGTGGAGCCGCTCCCCGGTCACCGGATCGATCGTGGTGATCTGCTCCACCTCGTCGCCGAACAGCTGAATGCGAACCACATACTCCTCATAGGCCGGGTGGACCTCGATGACATCGCCCCGCACCCGGAACCGGCCCCGCACCAGATTGGTGTCGTTGCGCTCGTACTGCATGTCCACCAGCCGACGCAGCAGGTCGCGCTGGTCGTAGCTCTGGCCCGCTTTGGCGATGCACAGCAGGTTCTTGTACTCGTCGGGGCCGCCCAGCCCGTAGATGCACGACACCGACGCCACCACGATCACGTCTCGGCGGGTCAACAGCGCCTCGGTGGTGGAGTGGCGCAGCCGGTCGATCTCGTCGTTCACCGACGAGTCCTTCTCGATGTAGGTGTCGGAGGCCGGCATGTAGGCCTCGGGCTGGTAGTAGTCGTAGTACGACACGAAGTACTCCACCCGGTTGTCGGGGAAGAACTCCCGCATCTCGTTGGCCAACTGAGCGGCCAGCGACTTATTGGGCGCCAGCACCAGGGTGGGCCGTTGCACTTGCTCGATGGTCCACGCCACCGTGGCGCTCTTGCCCGATCCCGTGATGCCCAAAAGCGTCTGGAACCGGTCTCCTCGCTCCAACCCCTCCGACAGTGCGGCAATGGCCTTGGGCTGGTCTCCCGCAGGCTCGAACGACGACACCATCCGAAAGGCTGCGTCCCCCGAACTGCTCACCGAATCGATGCTACCGGCCATGCTGGATCACTAGGCGTTGGCTAATGCTCAGATCTCCCGGCCTACTCGGGCGCCGGCGTGGATGGCGGCCATGATGCTGTTGGTACCGTTGACGTCGCCCACCAAGTGCATGTTGACCTCGGGTGCGCCGATTGACTCAGTCATTTCAGCACGCAGGTGATCGGCCAGCTCGTTGTTGCAGTCGTGATAGCTCACGATCACCACGGTGTCGGCCTCGAAGCTCCTCTCGGTGTAGGTGCCCAGGTCGCGGGCCACAACAGCGTCGGGCGTGATCTCACGGAGCGCTACCGCGGGGGTGAACGAGAACGGCCCGCTGAACAGCCGCTCTCGGCTGGCCTCAACGGTGGCGGCTGGATACAGGATCGTCGCCCCCAACTGCTCGTGGCGGCTGAGGAAGGTGACCTCTGCGCCCGCGGCCATCAGGGCATCGCACACTGATATGGCCTCGAACGTGCCGGTGTCGTCGAACACCACTGCCCTTTGGCCAACGGAGGCCCGACCGCCGAAGCCCAGCACCTCCCAACTGGTGAACACGTGGGGCAGGTCGGCGCCGGGGACTGGTTTGGACGGTGCGGAGATCTGAAAGCCCCGGCGGGGGGTGGTGCCGGTGGCGATGATCAGCTCGTCGGGCCGCTCCTCGGCCACCACGTCGGGATCGACGGGGGAGCGAAGCTTGACGGTCACGCCGAGGCGGTCGAGCTCGTCGGCCAGGAAGGCGGTGATCGCCCCCAGGTCGGATCGGGGCGGAGCCGAGGCGGCCATGCGGACCTGGCCGCCCAGTTCGCCGGTCATCTCGTAGAGGATCACGTCATGGCCACGCAGGGCAGCAGTGCGGGCCGCCTCTAGGCCGGCTGGCCCGCCGCCAGCTACGAGCACCCGCTTGGGCTCGGCCGCCCGGTCGAGCGGCTCGAACGGCACCTTGGTCTCTTGTCCGGCCGCGGTATTGACCACGCAGCGCATCTTTCCGGCCACCATGAAGCGGGCCACACAGCCCACCGATGTGCCAATGCAGGGTCGGATCTCGCTTTCCCGGCCGTCGCGGGCCTTGGCCACCAGTTCGGGGTCGGCGATCATCCCTCGCACGATGGACACCAGGTCGGCCACGCCGCTCTTGATTAGGTGCTCGGCGTGGTCGAGGGTGGTGATGCGGCCGGTGACGATGGTGGGCACATCCACCGCTTTGGTCACCACCTCGCTGGTGGGCACCTCGTAGCCCAGCCCTTCGTCCAGCGTGGACAACAACCGGTGGAACCGCCAGTACGACGACAGCGACACGTCCAGGAAGTCGATGTCGGGTTCCACCAGCTTGGCGATGGCAGCGGCCTCCTCGGGATCGACTCCGCCTTCGATCTGGTCGTCGGCCGAGATGCGGATTCCGACCGGGAAGCCGGGGCTGGTCTCGGCCCGGATGGCGGCCAGAATCTCCCGCAGGAACCGGGTGCGATTCTCCAGGCTGCCCCCGTAGTCGTCGTCTCGGAGGTTGGTGGCGGGGGAGAGGAACTGGCCGATCAGGTAGCCGTGGGCGCCGTGGAGCTCTACGCCGTCGAGCCCGCCCTCCTCGCACCGGCGGGCCGCGGCGGCGAACGCCCCCACTAGCTCGTCGATCATGGCCTGGGTCAGCTCCTGGGGGACCACGCCCACCATCGGGCTGGGGATGGCGCTAGGGGCCAGGGGCTGCTGGAAGTTCTGGAGCGATCGCTGCTCGATGGCCGCGCCCCCGTGCCAGAGCTGCTGGAACACCTTGCCGCCGGCGGCGTGGAGGCGGCCGGCCATCTCCTCGTAGAACGGGAGCACTTTGTCGGAGAAGACCGGAATGTCAGTGGGCGATGAGGGATGGACGCCGGCGATTTGGAGAACGGTGAGGGCGGCGCCGCCCTTGGCCCGGGCCTCGTGGTAGGCGATCAGGTCCTCGCCGACCGCACCGGTGCTGTGGGCGGCCCGGACGATTCGATTGGGCAGCGTGCAGCCCCCGATGTCGAGCGGCTGGAACACGTTGGGGTAGGGCATGGGGCTATTCGGGTCCGTTTTCTCCGGGTCTTTCCATCTCTCCTGTCTCAATTGTCAGCGCGGGCCGATAAGTTCACTGCGTGGCCGACGAGATCGTCATCCATGGTGCGCGTGAGCACAACCTGCGCGACGTCCATCTGACGATACCCCGCGACAAGCTCATCGTATTCACCGGCATCTCCGGGTCGGGCAAGTCGTCGCTGGCCTTCGACACCATCTATGCCGAGGGCCAGCGCCGCTACGTGGAGTCGCTGTCGGCTTATGCCCGCCAGTTCCTGGGCCAGATGGACAAGCCCGATGTGGACTTCATCGACGGCCTGTCGCCCGCCATCTCCATCGACCAGAAGAGCGCTTCCCGCAACCCCCGCTCCACGGTGGGGACCATCACCGAGGTGTACGACTACCTGCGGCTGCTGTTCGCCCGCATCGGCATCCCCCACGATCCTGAGACCGGGGAGCGGCTGGTGCGCCAGACCCCCCAGCAGATCGTGGATCGGGTGATGGAGATGGACGAGGGGGCCCGGTTCCAGGTGCTGGCCCCGGTGGTGCGGGGCCGCAAGGGCACTTACGACACGCTCTTGGCCGAGCTGGCCTCCGACGGATTCGCCCGGGCCATCGTGGACGGTGACCTGATCGAGCTGGACAACGGGATAGACGACCTGGACTTGGCCCGCTATGAGATGCACAGCATCTCAGTGGTGGTCGACCGGCTGGTGATGCGGGAGGGGATCGAGCGGCGGCTGACCGAGTCGATGGAGACCGCGCTGGGCTTGGCCGAGGGTGTGGCCGAGCTGATGGTCATGCCCGAAGACCCTGACTCCGAAGAGGAGCCCCAGACGATCACGTTCTCCCAGCACCTGTCGCGGCCCTCCGATGGCAAGTCTTTCGAGGAGCTGGCCCCTCGCAACTTCTCCTTCAACTCGCCTTACGGGGCGTGCCAGTCGTGCGACGGGCTGGGAGCGGTGTTCGAGGTGGATCCCCAGCTGGTGATTCCCGACCCCGACCTGAGCCTGGAAGACGGCGCCATCGCCCCGTGGGCCAAGGGGCACAACCAGTACTTCAAGCGCCTGGTGGAGTCGGTGGCCGAAGACCGGGACATTCCCATGGACCAGCCGTGGGGGAGCCTGGATCGCCAGCACCACGACCTGCTGTTGTACGGCAAGGGCATCTCCAGTCAGCGCACCGAGGTCCGCTTCCGGAACCGCTACGGCCGGGTCCGCCGATACAACGCCCGCTATGAGGGGGTGATCCCCTATCTCCAGCGCCGCCACAGCGAGTCGGACTCCGACGCGGTGCGGACCCAGATCGAGGGGTACATGCGGGAGG